>DATDWZ010000001.1:0-18201 GCA_036517295.1 Minisyncoccota bacterium
ACCCCGAGCTTTAAAGGCCAAGGTCAATGCGTGAGTTACGTTAAAGCGAGCGAGTAAGTAACCAAATATTATGAAAAAGAAACACTAAATCGCCAACTGATTTTTTCGCCCAAAATTCCTTACAATTTAATCGCCGAGCGAAGCGAGGTGAACAGAAACTGCTTGCAAATTCCTTACTGGTGCAGTACTCTTGAATTAGTCTGAACGCATTTAGCCGCCGCAGGCGGCGAGGAAAGTCCCCCACAAAATTCTGAAAATGCGGCGGAGCCGCACCGATAAAAACTGCCAAAGAACCTGTTAAAAACATCGGCTTGAACCATATTTGAGGAAAAGAAAAATTTTTAATTACAAATTTTAAGTAATAAATATGTTCGGAGCAATATTTACATCTCTCATCTCTGTTTTTTTCTTGATTCTTATTACCTACGGATTTATTGCGCTTTACAAAAAGACATCGAAAACTATATTTGAAAAATATCCCGTGCTTTCTAAAAGTAAGGGCCTGATATCTGGTGTAATAATTTTTCTCTTCTTGATAGCCTTCGTTTTCCTTCTCGTTTTTATTCAAGAAATATTTGGCATTTCTTTGCTCTAAAAATATGCAAATAAATTCAAACAAACAAAAACTGGGTATAGCTTTTCTTGGAATATCGCTATTATTGCTTGTTCTTGATACCCCGTTTAAGAGTATGGGGTATTTTGTAGGGAGTCTGCTTCCTGTTCTTGTTTCATGGACGCTTATACTTGGAGCAATCGCATATGTTATTTGGCGTTTTGGCTTCAAAAAGCGTGAGAAACTGTTTCTGTTCATATTTTCAATCTTGTTTCTATTAGCCGCACTTTTCCAGTTTGCGGTTAGTATTTTTGAGGGATACGTGGCACAAAAGATTTCCGATATTCCGCTTGAAAAATTTACAACCAACTCCTCTCTTTCAAATTCTTCAAGGTTAGAAATAAAAGATTTATCTGTAAGTATCGAGTTTCCTTCCGAATATCCTAACCCCGAATATGAGGATAAAAGCAGGGAGCGTAGCGGCAGACTCATCAGAGCCGGCTCATATAAAACATCGAACTTAGATAATGGAGCGGTTACTTTTGACGGACCAGGTTTGAAACAATTTTTATTTAATTTTGCCGAGTGCCCCGCCGATCTCGGTTGCACTTTAGAAAAAGAGGTTTCTGACTTAGTACTTGCCCAAGAACTAAAAGGTGGCAAAGTTTTTCGCAACGAAACAATCATCGAGGGCGATGCTAAAATTGTTGACATAGTTTTTGAGCGTGAGTTAAATGGCATAAAATATTTTTTCAGACATTTTCTGATACCTCATAACGGATATATTCTTAATCCGAGTGTTCAAGTCCAAAACTCAAACGATCTTGATTTGCCGGTAGTCCAAAAGTTTTTTGGCTCAATACAAATTTAGATTTACTTATATGCATTGTGATGAAGGAAAAAAATTTATTAATCTTGTGCAGGTAGCAGAAAAGGGACTAAATGAACTCCGTCTTCCTCCAGCAATAGAGCCATTGGTTATTGAAACGCCTAAAACTAAAAATGTTTTTGGCCCCAAAGAACGGGAAATGAGACACGATGCCCAAGAAAAAGTTAATAATGCTAATGTTGTGTATCGAAATCATATTGGTCATTGTATGATTTGTTCTAACGAAAGCCGCCAAAGAAAAACTTGAACCAAGGGTTGTGTACGTGTATAAAGCACCCACCTCACCAGAGGAGGTAACGGCGGAACAAGATTGATCTATTGATATTACCGATGCACAGATATACTTAAAGGGTAGCCAACTTACGAGGCAAGAACGCCATGAGGGCCATTTGATCCATGCTTGTCTTAACCGCCTTGTAGATATTCAAAAGTTCAGAAAAGAGGTAAACTGGGGAGCCAATTTTCTAGCCTTATTTTGCAACAGTATTTTTTGATACCCTTAGTGGGGTTAGAACTATTTTGTTATAATTTTATTTATGGAAGTTGCACCTCAATATGTTTATCTAGTTGCTCTCATCCCTTTTTGTTTAATTTGGATTTCAATTTTTCTAGCCAGAAAAGATCTGCGACAAGAAATGTTAGTGATGAGCATTATTGTGGGTCTTTTAGGTTTAGCAACTTCTTACTACTGGTGGACCGTTGACTGGTGGAGACCGCTTAATATCACGGGCACAAGGATCGGGGTTGAGGATTTCATAATTGCCTTTACTTCGGGCGGTATCATGGCAACTCTTTATGAAGTGGTTTTTAAGCGTGGTTTATATAAAAGGAGACTACATCATCACGCTAGTGCGGGTCTAACTATATTATTACTTCTTTCTCAGACAACAATGTGGTTATTTTGGGGAGTTGGGCTAACTTCGTTCTGGGCAAGCACTTTTGCTATGCTCGTTACTGCTTTAGTTGTAGTTTTTGTAAGAAAGGACTTAATAGCAACCTCACTTCTTTCAGGTATCCTTATGGTTCTCGTATCCTTTTCATTTTATTTAGTAATTCTTCTACTTTCCAAAGAATGGATAGCCTATACTTACTTAGACGGGATTAGCGGCATAAGATTTATCGGCATACCAATTGAAGAACTTGTTTTCTGGTTTATGTCTGGATTAGTATTCGGCCCACTCTATGAATACTGGCAGGGCGAGAGGCTAAAAGTTATGAGATAAAATTCCGCTAAACTCAAGTTCTCGTGTTATATTAACCCAATTAGCAACCCTAAACTTCTGAACTATGGAGTTCGGGACACGTCCAACTAACGGAGCCTTATGACAGAGTGGAAAAATCTTGCTCCTGATTTAGTGCGTCAAAGGGTTATTATTGAAGGTACTACAGAGAAAATTGTTGAGCCTGAACAGATAAAATCCTACCTCTTAGAGTTAGCGAGAGTTACAAAAATGGAAGTTCTATCGCCGCCCGAAGCTCACTCAGCACATGATATGGGCTATGGTGGTTGGATTCACTGGAAATCATCTGGGGCTGCATTTTATTCTTATCCCACCAATCCTCCGCTCTTTACCGTGGATTGCTACACATGCAAGCCCTTTTCAGCAGAAGAAGCCGCAGAATTTACCCGCAAATATTTTAATGCGCTTGATTTAGTACATAAAGAAGTTTAGAAAATATATGAACATTTCAAGGACAAGATTCGTTATCATCTTCCTCGTTTGTGCGTTTGCCTTTATGTTTATTTCGAATACACTTTTTACAACGAGGACGCAAGTATTTACCCAACCACCCGAGTCTTGGCTGGGAACACCTTCACCAGTAGCCTGGAAGAGCCTCGGATATAAAATTGTATTGCCTATCAAAATGGTGCTGGTAGGACCGATGCTTTTTACTGGTGACTTCCTGCGAGAGGATCCGCCTCCCCCATTTGTTGCCATTGTCTTTGCTTTCTACTGGTCCATCCTCGCCTTAATTATTCATTATCTTTTTAAGAAAATTAAATGTTTTTAACTCAACAATGGTTATAGACATAGAATTAACTTTGAATAGGTTCGGTTTCAGAAAAATTTCGGAAAATAAATTTCAGTTTCTTTGCTTTAGGTTCTCTAAATGGGAAATTCCAGATAAGCATTCAATTTCTTTTGAGATAAATTGGCGAACAAAACGTGTTACATAAACTACCCAATGATTTTCGAAAAGCAATTACGACCAATCCTAAAGCGAAAGCAACATGGGATGATATTACTCCTCTAGCGCGCAACGAGTGGATCTGTTGGGTCATATCGGGCAAGAAAGCAGAAACGAGAATCATTCGTATCGAAAAGGCCATTTCTAAGTTAAAAAATGGTATGCGGAGACCATGTTGTTGGACCGGCTGCCCACATCGTTAAAATTGAGTAAACCTGTAACGTACTCAGTTTGAAATTGTTGGCCACCATGTCGCCAACAATTCAATTTGATTTTATTTTTGTAACTGGTAACATAATTACAGGAAGGAAGTGGTGAGCCAATGGCAACCCTCGCAGTGATATGCTACGCCCGTAAGTGCAACTACGAGGGGCCGTTCACAGGCTCCCTCGCAAAATGTCCCGGATGTGGAAGCGAGGATGATCTCTTCATTTACAGGTACTACCTCTGTAGAACGTGCGGGGAAGAAGGAGACCAACTCAAGTTTTTCCCCGATCTTGATTCTGGGGATGACCCAGCGATCAAGCCCTCTGGCGACGAACTACTCCAAGGGAAGCTATTCGATGACATGGGACTGTACGGGAAACCCATCGCCTTCTGTCCCATGTGCGAGAACCCTACGCTCGAGCAAATCGAATGACGACCGCAAACGAATAGACCGCCTTTTAAAGAAAGGAGATCACGTTACTGCGGTCTTTTCGTTTTAGATAAAAAACCCTAGTGTATAATGTAAGTTAATTATTAACTATTCAAAAAAGATGCAAAAGTTTTTAGTTTTGTACCTCTGCCCTACTTCAGTAATTGAAGGATGGGCAAAGACAGACCCACAAACGAAAAAAGAGCTCGAAGCGAAAATGCAGGACGAGTGGAAAAAGTGGACACAGAAAAATAAAAGTATGATTAAGGAAACAGCCGGCGCCGGAAAGACAAAACGCATAACGTCTAAAGGCGTAACTGATACTAAAAACGAAATAATGCTCTACTCGATTGTGGAAGCTCCGTCTCATGAGGAGGCCGCAAAGATATTTGAGGACCATCCTCATTTGCAAATCCCAGAGTCTTCAATTGAGGTCATGCCCGCAAATGTTCTCCCCGGCATGAAGTAAGGCCTTTGTTCTAGTCTAACTTCTTCTGGAGGAAGGACAGGTAGTCGTTGAATCCGAAGTTTTTGTAGAGCTTAGTTGCACCGGGGTTTGATACTAAGCTACCGATTCTTATATATTTGAGGTTTTTGCTTTTGGCGTACTCTTCGGCCTTCGCAAGCAGCTGCTTCCCTATCCCCTTGCCACGATACTCTTTTGAAACCACCATGTCGGAAACATACAGGTACTCAACATCTTCATCACTCTCCTTTGCTATTGAGATTGCAATAAATCCTACAATCTTATCTCCGTCCTTCGCTAAATAGATTTCTCCTTGCCTGTTTTCCGCATTATCAAATATGTATTTCGAATAAGATTCTCGAACCTTTTCACCCGCGGCAATAATATCCGGCTCAATCTCCTTTAATGTATCTTGAAGCTCCACCAATAAGTCTTTTATGGCTTCAACATCTTCCGGCGTATATTCAACAATGTTTATACCCATACCGTAATTATCGCAAATTGAGGGCTTATATTACAACACAAACGCCCCACACGGTATGGGGGGTTGGGTTGCATAAGTGGATTGGATATTAGACCATAACCTGCGATAATATAGGCATGAAAAAGCTACTTGTTTTGTCATCTACTTTAGCAGTTGTGGCCGGCCTTGTGCTGGTGGCCGGGAGCATCTGGGGAATCTATTTCACTTATAGCAACATCGCCAGAGAAAACATCATAACGCCAGCAGACGCATCTATCCCGGGAAAACCGGTACGCGGGCCATTCACTTTAAAAGCTCAAGCCGACATTATAAGAGAACATACCCTAGAAACGACGGGTGGCAAAACATTCGCCGAAATGCCAAGGCAAATACCACAAGTGGATGAAAACGGCACCCAAGTCATAGGCGCAGACGGCAAGCCTGTCATGGTGCCTAACACTGCCAGAGATATCTGGATAACCGCAACAACGCTCATCACCGCCCTTAACCTAGGAATCCTGACATACGTTTTTTCAGGGTTAATTCTCTTGTTCGGACTTATCTCGATTTGGACAGGTATAATTTTTTACAATTTGAGCCGAAAACAATAACTTTCGCAAGGTTTTGTTTTTGGTAAAATTTGACAAGCATACCCCCTAGGGGGTATGCTATTTTGTATATGAAATATATGAATGAAGAAGGCAAAACAAAAGCAATCCGTCGCCTTAAGCTTATAGAGGGACAAGTTAGGGGGCTTCAAAAGATGGTCGAGAACGATACTTATTGCATTGATGTAATTACGCAAACATCTGCCGTGAAGCAAGGGCTATCAAATGTCGAAAATCTTCTGCTCGAAAATCATCTCGATCATTGTGTAAGCCACCAGATGTCGTCTGGTCAAACGAGTAAGGCGCGAGATGAGGTACTTAAAGTTTATAAACTTAAAAGAAAGTAGCATGCACACACAAACTTATAGAGTAAAAGGGATGCATTGTGCCTCATGTTCTTCTGTTATTGAAAAAACTTTCAAAAAAGTCGAAGGTGTGCAATCAGTAGAAGTAAATTATGGTACAGAAAAGGCCAAAGTTTCTTTCGATCCATCGAAGACGAACCCCCACGATCTTTCAAAAGCTATCGAGCCGCTCGGATATTCACTGGAAGTTCCTACTACTGCCGACACTTCGGCTCCGCTCAGTGCAGGCGAAATGGGAATGTCCGAAAGTGAGCACGCAGCCCACCTCGGAATCGGGCAAGCAAAAAAAGAGAAGCTTGCCGAAGTTCGAGACATGAAAGCAAAAGTTTGGTCCGCTATTCCGCTCGCCGTTATTGCCGCCATTGTAATGGGCTGGGACATTCTCGCCCAGTATGGAGTCGTAGTGGAAATGAGCGTAACGATAAAAGAATTTATTCACCACCTTTTGCCAATATTAGCTGCGTACATTCTCTTTGTTGTTGGAAAACCCTATCTTCTCGGCTTTTACAGGTTTCTTAGATACGGCAAGGCTAACATGGATACACTTATCGGCATTGGAACGGTCGCAGCTTTTTTGTATAGCTTCGCCGTTACTGCTTTTGAACAGACACTCCGACCTTTTATAAATGTTGACTACCAGTACTACGATGTGACAATCGTAGTTATTACCTTTATTGCGCTCGGTAAATATTTGGAGGCAAGATCAAAAATAAAGACGGGTGACGCCATAGAAAAACTTTTAAATCTCCAATCCAAAACGGCTCTTGTTATTCGCGAAGGCAGGGAGATAGAAATATCGATAAGTGATGTAAAGCATGGCGACCTGATTATAGTTAAGCCCGGGGCAAAAATTCCTGTTGACGGCACTATTACCGAAGGAAGCTCTTTTGTTGATGAGTCCATGGTCACTGGTGAGCCGATGCCGGCGCAGAAAAAAATTGGAGATGGTGTTGTATCCGGAACAATAAATACGAGTGGCTCATTTACATTCAAAGCAACAAAAGTTGGATCAGAAACACTGCTCGCTCAAATTATCAAGATGGTCGAGGAGGCTCAAGGAAGCAAGGCTCCAATCCAAGCACTCGCAGATAAAATTTCGTCAATCTTTGTGCCGATTGTTCTGGTAATCGCTTTTTTTACTCTCGGTGCATGGCTCATTGTTGGTTCGCAATATTTGGGTTTTTCTCAAGCACTCTCATTCGGCCTCGTTTCGTTTGTAGGAATTCTAGTTATCGCATGTCCTTGCGCGCTGGGTCTCGCTACACCTACAGCAATCATTGTTGGAGTGGGTAAGGGAGCGAAAGAAGGCATACTTATCAAAGATGCCGCCACCCTTGAAAAACTGCATAAAGTAGACACAATTATCGTAGATAAAACTGGGACTATCACTATCGGTAAGCCAACACTGGTTGATATACAGAATCTTTCTGATCTAAAAGACGATGAACTCGTATCGATTATTGCTTCGCTTGAAAAGAAATCCGAACATCCTATTGCTCATGCAATTGTAAAATACGCACAGGGGAAAAATCTAGCCTTGGAAGATGCTACAAGCTTTGAGAGTATTCAAGGCAAGGGTCTCAAGGGAACAGTTAAAGGTCTTGAATACTTCGTCGGGAACGCAAAACTCATAACTGATTTAAAACTTTCATTTGATGTGGCAAAACTTAACGTGTTTACTTCACAAGGAAAAACACCCGTTATCCTCGCAAATAAGGAAAAAGTGTTGGGGTTTGTAATGGTGGCAGATGAAATAAAACCTGAATCAAAACAAGCGGTTGCTGATCTTCATAAATTAGGAATTAAACTGGTTATGCTTACTGGCGACGATGAAAAGGCTGCAAAATATATAGCATCGCTTGTTGGTATAAGTGTTCCCTTAGATGACGTAATTGCGCACGTTTTGCCACAAGACAAACTGGCGAAGATAAAAGAGTTGCAGTCGCAAGGTCGAATTGTCGCCATGGCTGGTGATGGAGTAAATGATGCCCCTGCTCTTGCTCAAGCAGATGTAGGTATTGCTATGGGGACAGGAACGGATGTCGCGATAGAGTCTGCAGGCATTACCCTTCTTGGCGGCGATATTTCAAAGCTCGTAAAAGCAATCAAGCTCTCAAAAATTACCATGCGTGGAATCAAGCAAAACTTATTCTGGGCTTTCATCTATAACATCGTCGGTATTCCTCTTGCCAGCGGGATATTTTTCCCAATCTTTGGTTGGCTCCTCTCGCCGGTTTTCGCCGGGTTCGCAATGGCCATGTCGTCTGTATCTGTCGTTGGAAACTCGCTTCGTATTAAAAGTAAGAAATTATAAAATAACTAACATACATATGCTTTCATACAAAAAATATATTATAAAGTGTATCCTTGGCACCGAAGTCGCTTACGTTCTTTGTCTCTTAGGAGGATTTTTGCCGATGCGTTCTTCAAGAGGTATTGAACTGCACCATTTGTTGTTTGAAACTTTGCCCGGTTTTACTTGGATTACGTGGCCAAGCGTTATATGGGGAGCAATCCTGTTAGCTGTTTTCTCTATTATTTTTGGAGCATATATGGTTTGGATGCATAACTCAAGCTTGACAGAACTATAACATCATGCTAAAATTACCTAGCTAAAATATGACATTTTCACTTAAGCAATTTATGACTATATTCGTACTAGCTGCGTTTTTGGCATTAGCTCTTTTTAGTTTTACTGCTCTTTTACATGGGTCAAATAACGGCATGGGAATGGAAAGTGGCTGTCCCTTTTCTACACCAAACGGATTAGTTTGTCCTCAAAATACGTTAGCCACGGCCATTCATCACATCTCGGCATTTTCTGCTTTTCTTAACGTTCCTGTCGGAGTCAACATGACAATTCTCTTCGCCTTTTTATTTCTTGTTGCTGGTGCGGTTGCCACACTTTTTATGAGTCCTCCGTCAGCTATATTTTCAAAGCTTACAACAAATTTTTACGATTCTCCCCCGACCACTTCATCCGAAACAAAAACAAAACGTTGGCTTTCTCTTTTTGAGAACAGCCCATCTCGATTATAAAAGCACTTAAAAAGCTACGGCCTTTTGAGTGCTAAAACTTGCGTGAGTAATCGCGGGTTTTTACATTTCTATTTCTACAAATTAATTCAATAAATAACATGAAAAATAAAAAAATTGTAATTGTCATCGTTATTGCAATCGTGCTAACTATGTTTTTCTGGTGGGGTAAATCAATACAAAAACCCATTTCGGAAGATTATAACCTTACACGTGCTACAGAAAGCGCCCTGATCTCTTCGGAACAATTGTACAACTTCGGAACGATATCCATGACTAATGGCAATGTAAGTCGAAACTTTATTATGACTAATTCGACCAATAAGGATATTGTTGTCAAAAGTGTTGAAACATCCTGCATGTGTACCCAGGCCTTTCTTGTAGAATCAGATGGTTCGATCAAGGGACCATTCGGAATGGCTGGTATGGGTGGCGTAACTAAAACAGAAGAAATAATCAAAGCAGGAGAAGACCGCATACTTCGAGTTGTATACAATCCAAACGCCCATGGCCCGGCCGGGGTGGGAAACATCGATCGCTTCGTCATCGTTACTGACTCTTACGGAAATGCACTTCGCTTTGAAATAAAGGCACTCGTAACCCCATAACAATATGAAGAGACTCATTATAAGTATAGGAGTTATAGTTATCTTTATTCTGGGGGTTATTATTCTCAAATATAGCTCTGCATTCCCCGGTTTTCTTTGGAGTGTTAGCGATGGAGGAATATGGCTCTTGCCATTAGTTTTCTTTTCGTCGCTTCTTGACAGTGTTCATCCATGCTCATTCTCAATCCTTCTCATTACCATCGCCTTCCTCTTTGGAATTCAGATGACCAGAAGAAAGATACTCCAGATTGGTGGAACGTACGTCGCCGGGATCTTTACTGCCTACCTTCTTATTGGGCTTGGGATACTTCAGGTTCTGCATTTATTCAACACCCCACACTTCATGGGGAAGTTGGGTGCCACGATTCTCGTCTTGTTTGGGGTAATCAATCTTATTAGTTGGTTCTTTCCTAATTTCCCAATCAAACTCAAGATTCCAGCAATTGCTAGTACAGCCATGAGTAAGCTTATGGGGAAAGTGTCTTTTGCAGCGGCGTTCGGACTCGGACTTCTTGTTGGTATATGTCAATTCCCGTGCATGGGCGGACCGTACTTAATGGTTATTGGCTTACTTCATGATCAGGTAACGTATCTTAAAGGATTTGGTTACTTGTTGTTGTATAACATTATACTTATTATTCCTCTTCTTGCGGTTCTTTGGATTGCAGCCGACAAAATTCTGGTGGACAAAGTACAAGAATGGAAAGTTACTAACATGAAAAGTCTAAAATTATGGGCGGGTTTTGCCATGATTATTATAGGCATATTAATATTCTTTATCTAATCATATGATCATAACCATCACTGTAATCTCAATTATTGTTATAACTATCCTAGTATGGGCTGTTAATAAAATTCTTACGACTAAAATTTGTCCGATCTGTGCAGGGGTATCTTTGACATGGCTCTGGTTTTTAATTGGGATGAAATTAAATCTATTATCGATTATTGACTACCAACTTATTACTGCTGTCATAATGGGTGGAACAGTGGTCGGGCTTATGTCAAAACTGGAAAAACAAATCGAGACAAAATTTATATTGATTTGGAAAACAATCTTTGTCGTATCGGGTTTTACGGCGGTCTATAATTTATTGTTCGCCGACTGGGCACTCTTTTTAGCCGGCGTAATAGCGGCCGTCGCTTGCATCTTTATTTTCAAAGTATCTAAAATAAACAAAGGTAGCATAAAACCACAACGAACAAAAGAGCTTGAAAAACAAATGAAAAATTGTTGTTAATTAGAACAAAATAACATGGAAAATAAAACATTACAAAACAGTCCCTATACGATACCTTTTGCAATTGTCATTGCTGGGATTATTATTGCTGTTGCCCTTCTATATGGTCAACAAAAATACACTGGCGAAAAAAACGTTACTCAATCCGAGACTATTTTTCCAAAGTCAGGCGTGGTTCTACCGGTGTTGTGGGGTGATCTTGGCGCTAAACTTGTGAGTGTTGGAGCCATTGACGGAGAAAAATTCAAGGCTTATTACGAGGAGAAAGGACAGTATATTACAGAGTACAAAAACTTATTGTTTGGAAATAGCCCAGGAAAGTTGAAAATTACAAAAGATAACGCTGGTTACTTACTGAATCTCTTCTGGGCTTTGGGTCTTGCGAGCAAAAACGATATTTTAGATTCGGGCGAAATGGGTGATCCAAAATATGGAGGAGCAGAAAATTTTGCTTCAACCGCAGGCTGGACAATGGCCGTGGGAGACCCCATGGATCATTATAACCGTCATAAATTCTTTAATTTGTCTCCCGAACAGCAAGCTCTAGTAGATAAAGTATCAAGAGGGATATACAGGCCATGTTGTGGAAATTCGACGCATTTCCCCGACTGCAATCATGGTATGGCTATGCTTGGACTTTTGGAACTCATAGCTAGTCAAGGAGCAAATGAACAAGAAATGTGGGACGTGGCTTTGGTCGTAAACTCTTACTGGTTTTCGAGTACTTATGAAATCGTCGCAATCTATATGAGAAATAAAGGAATAGAATGGAAGGATGTAAATCCTCAAGAAATACTTGGTGCAAGCTTCTCAAGTTCAAAGGGATTTGCAAAAATAAAATCTCAAATTAACACCCCAAATAGTTCACAAGGTGGGAGCGGATGCGGAGTGGGCGTCGTCGGATCAGCTCATATTGTGGCACAAAGACAACAAAGTGAGCGTAGTGTATAATGCCACAGTT
The DNA here is from genome assembly GCA_036517295.1 of Minisyncoccota bacterium. GTDB lineage: Bacteria > Patescibacteriota > Minisyncoccia > Phycocordibacterales > DATDWN01 > C7867-006. Next base: position 12,018 of record DATDWZ010000001.1, read on the forward strand.
GAAAACATACACATTCCACGTTTCCGGCACTCACTGTGCTTCATGTAAAATTCTGATCGAAGACGTTTTGGGTGAACAAAGTTTTGTAAAGAGTGTTCGAGTTGACTTAAAAAAAGAGACTGTTGAGATTGAAACCGATAGCGATCAAGACGCTGAAGTATTGGCTCAAATTTTGACAGAAAAAATTAAGGCGAATGGGTACAAGTTGTCAGTAGAAAAATCTATCAAAGAAAAACAAGGCAATGACGTCATTTGGAAAGCTATACCGATCGGGCTTGCGTTCCTTATCCTATTCTTTCTTTTACAAAAATCAGGAATTTTAAATCTTGGTATTGGCGGTCAAACAACCCCGGTAACAAGTTTTATTATCGGTCTCATCGCTTCGGTATCAAGCTGTTTGGCGATAGTAGGAGGGCTTGTGCTTTCTCTATCGGCAAAAGTATCTCAAGACAATGTAAGTGATACAAAAACTTTCCTGCTTTTCCACGTAGGAAGGCTGGTTAGTTTTGCAGTATTAGGAGGAGTTCTCGGAGCAGTTGGCAGTGCAATCGGAATCAATTTTACTTTTACGGCAATTCTGGGACTTCTGGCCTCTCTGGTGATGTTGTTGCTCGGTTTAAATTTGATTGGAGTGTTTGCGAAAAATAAAGTTGCGTTACCTTCAGGAATTTTTCAAAAAGTTTTTTCTGTCTTCAGAAAAATAGAACACCAAACTCTCACACCTCTTATCATCGGCTTCGCTACATTTTTCTTGCCGTGCGGTTTTACGCAATCAATGCAAGTTTCTGCGCTAGGAAGCGGATCATTCATGTCCGGACTTCTTATCATGCTCACGTTCGCTCTTGGGACACTGCCAATGCTCGTACTTCTTTCTTTTGGGTCGGCATCATTTGCACACGGGAAACACGCACCGCTATTTTTCAAATCCGCAGGGGTTGTGGTAGTAGGATTTGGAATATTCGCGCTTCTGGCCGGACTTGCCGGTCTTGGAATTATTAATCCCTTATTTAACATATAATTATTTTATGGATAAATCTGTTTCCATTATTATCACTCTGGCTCTTGTCATAGGGATAGGTATTATTTTTCTTGGCGGCTCAAAATCAAATAATAATGGGACGGGTGAAGCAACGCAAAATATCGAAATAAAGGAAGGCATTCAATACGTTACCGTAAATGCAAGGGGTGGATATTTTCCAAAAATATCTACCGCAAAAGCCGGTATTCCGACAAAACTTATTGTTAAAACAGATGGCACCTATGATTGTTCGGCATCACTTGTAATCCGCTCACTTGGGTTTCAAAAAATCTTAGCTCAAACGGGAGAAGAAGTTATTGATCTGGGTATACCAAAAGCAGAAGAACCCATCCAAGGACTCTGTGCTATGGGTATGTATAATTTTGCAATTAATTTTAACCCCTAAAAGTTCCCCTCGCCTAAAACTGACTCTGGCACCCACGCTGGCCTTGTAAAACTCATTTTTGAAGCACTTTTTTTAGTAGTTTTCCCCACTTTAGTATGATTTATAGATATCGGTCTATGGATTATACTTATAGATGCCCGTAAATATATCGTAAAGCTTTTTATTAACAACAAAACCCAAACGCTATGCAAGCAACCAGAGAAGTGTCGGCCATAAAAGATCTAACACACGAAGACGGTCTAGTCAGTAGGCACTTCAGCAAACCTGGCGTTTCCCCTTTTGACGAGGTTGGCTGGCGAAAAGTTGAGATCGCTGTTGTGAACCGAGACGGGACACAAATCAAGCGAGAGTTGGAGTTTCCAGAGTTTTGGTCTGATCAAGCCGCAAGAATAGCTGGTTCAAAATATTTTAGAGGACAAATAGGTTCTGACAACAGGGAATCATCCGCAAGGCAAATGATAGGCCGAGTGGTTAAAACTATAAGTGGATGGGGTTTAAAGTCGGGGTACTTCAAAAAGAGAGAAGCTGATATTTTTGCCGCTGAACTTGCTTCTATATTATTAAATCAGCGCGCCGCATTTAACTCTCCTGTCTGGTTTAACGTCGGCATTGACGCAAAACCTCAATGTTCGGCTTGCTTCATACTTTCGGTTGAAGATTCGATGGAATCAATACTTGAGTGGGTCAGCACGGAAGGTCTCATTTTTAAAAAAGGGTCTGGTGCAGGAGTTAACCTTTCAACATTACGATCCTCAAGGGAGTCACTTTCGCAGGGTGGCCAATCGTCTGGTCCCACCTCTTTTATGCGCGGAGCCGACTCTGTTGCCGGGATGATTGCCTCTGGAGGATCAACAAGACGTGCGGCTAAGATGGTCGTCTTGAACATAAACCATCCGGACATTATGAAGTTTGTCCGCTTAAAGGCCGAGGAGGAAAAGAAGGTCCGAGCATTGATCGATGCTGGATACAATATGTACGACCTAAACGATGAGGCTTGGAACTCTATCCAATACCAAAACGCCAACAACTCCGTTCGAGTAACCGACGACTTTATGAGAGCGGTCGAAAGAGACGAGCTTTTTGCCACTAGGTATATAAGAACCGGTGAGATTGCTGAAGAGTATCGAGCCAAAGATCTTGCCAGAGACATCGCGCTGGCCGCTTGGGAGTGCGGTGACCCAGGGCTACAGTTCGACACAACAATAAACGATTGGCACACTTGCCCAAACTCCGGGCGTATCAACGCTTCAAACCCATGCAGTGAGTACATGCATGTCGATAACTCCGCCTGCAACTTAGCTTCAATAAACCTCTTAAGATACTTAAATCCTGATGGTGGCTTTGATACAGATGGATTCACCCACACAGTTCGTGTAATGACTCTGGCACAGGAGATCATAGTCGGCCACTCATCCTACCCAACCAAAAAAATAGAGAGGAACGCACACGACTTCCGCCAACTTGGCTTAGGTTATGCAAACTTAGGCGCGCTTTTAATGACCTTGGGGCTACCATATGATTCAGAAACCGCAAGATACAGCGCGGCGGCAATAACGGCCCTTATGACCGGTGAAGCTTACAACTACTCCGCTCAACTTGCCAAGCGAAAAGGCGCATTTGAGAAATATGAAGAAAACAAAGAGCCGATGTTAAGGGTCATACATAAACACGAAGATCAAATCGCTGGAATTCGTCGCGATAAGATATTTGACGAAAAACTTCTAGATAAAGCTAAACACGCGTGGAGCTCTGCCATCTCGCTTGGCACAAAATACGGCTTCAGAAATTCTCAAGTCTCTGTACTTGCACCAACTGGTACGATTGCATTTATGATGGACTGTGCTACTACGGGGGTAGAACCAGAATTCGCGCTGGTAAAAACAAAGAGTCTTGTTGGGGGCGGTACGATGAGAATTATAAATACGACCGTTCCAGAAACTCTGCGAAGACTCGGTTATTCGGCCGACAAGGTTGAAATCATAGTTCGATTTATTGAGGAGAACGATACCATAGAGGGAGCACCAGGCCTAGAAGCCGAACATGAAAGCGTTTTCGATTGCGCAGTAGCACCCAAAAGTGGCTCGCGCGCGATCTCGTGGCAAGGACACGTAAAGATGGTGGCAGCTGTTCAGCCATTTTTATCGGGTGCTGTCTCAAAAACATTCAACATGAAAGCAGAGGCGGGTGTGGAGGAAATCCTCGACGCGTATACGATGGCATGGAAGATGGGCCTTAAGGCATTTGCGGTTTATCGCGACGGCTCGAAGGCGGCACAACCACTTACTCTTTCCGATAACCAAACCAGAAAACAAAAATTTAAAGCAACACGTATAAAACTCCCACCCACGCGACCATCAGAAACCCACAAGTTTTCAATTGCTGGCCACGAAGGCTACCTCACGTACAGTATGTTCGAGGGAAATGGGTGTGCCGAAATATTTGTGCGCATGCACAAGCAAGGTTCGACCCTGGCTGGCCTCTTGGACGCTTTCGCAATTGCCTCCTCCACCGCCCTTCAGTATGGTGTTCCTCTTAAAACACTGGTCAGGAAATTCTCCTACGCAAGGTTTGAACCAGCCGGTTATACTGAAAACCCCGATATCCAAGTTGCAACATCAATCACCGACTACATCTTCCGGTATCTTGCACTTAGATTTCTATCTCCAGACGATCTAGCTGAACTAGGAGTTAGAGAAAAGGCCGACGGGAATCAAAAAGAAACGGAGCCACCTGCAATTCCACAAAAAACCAATAAAGTTGTTTATGCGGAAACACTTTGTCGGTCGTGCGGCGGGATGCTCGTTCAGACCGGTTCGTGCAAGACCTGCATACAGTGTGGCACGTCAAATGGGGGTTGTTAAAATGAAAAAGGGGGCTGTAAACTTTCTTATTCTTGGCATTGTAGGAGTTATAGTTATAGTCGGTGGCTATTTTCTCTTCAAGGTAAATAGCCAGCCCGCAAAGTTAGATGGTTTCGCCGAGTGCCTGAAGGACAAGGGTGCAGTGTTTTACGGGGCCTTTTGGTGTCCACACTGCCAGAACCAGAAAAAGATGTTTGGTAAATCTGCAAAACTCTTACCTTACGTTGAATGTTCTACCCCAGATGGCAAGGGTCAGCTTCCCGTATGTGAAGAAAAAGAAGTTCAGGGCTATCCAACATGGGAGTTCACTGACGGCTCAAGAGAAACCGGTGAAGTATCGCTCGAGAAACTCGCCGAAAAGACTGGCTGTGAACTTCCACAATAAATATGACCCCGTCCATCCTCTTGCTTACTAAAATACTTTCTTTATTTACGATTATCGGAGGTCTTATTGTGGTGGATATTATAGTTTTGCTTCTCGCCAAAAAACTTTGGAAACAAAATAGTTTTATAGACTGGGGACTTAATCTCTACGGCCGTCATGGTCTACTGCTGGCTTTTGGAGTCGTGTTTTTTGCCACCGTAAGTAGTCTTTTCTTTTCGAGCGTCGCCGGATTCGTGCCGTGCGCACTCTGTTGGTGGCAAAGAATTTTTCTTTACCCGCAAGTTATTCTCCTGGGACTAGCACTTTGGAAAAAAGACTCTGGCGTTGTGCTTTATGGCATTGTGCTATCAATAATCGGAGGAGTGATAGCGATTTACCATACATACCTTCAGTTTGGTGGTTCACCAATTCTCCCATGTTCGGCCAATGTGGCCGCATCTTGCGCCCAACGCTATTTCCTCGAGTTCGGTTACGTCACCATCCCTACCATGGCTCTAACCTCCTTCACCCTCATCGCCCTCCTTTTGTATTCATACAAACGATACTCCCTATCGATAACCAATTCACACTGATAAGACATCCAATGTCTTATCAGTGTGAATTCTACTCCGCCTTCTTTGACTCCTCACACCCACAAGAACATGAGCCGTCTTCATTCTTGTGCTCATGACCACAAGTTGCGCAAACGTTTGATTCTGTATCCATATGACTTTTTTTATGAATAATAATCACCCCGCACTATTACTACGTACAACTAGAAGAAAGATTACACGCGCTGATCTTTGGTGTTAGCGTCTGATGGCCTTTACGATCCAGATCAAGACGATAGCTCCTAAGATAGCTATCAAAAAGCTATACAAATTGAACCCGCTTACTCCGGATTCACCAAAAAAACTCATTATCCAACCGCCGATAACAGCACCGACAATACCAACGATGATATTGAGGAGTGCTCCCTGCTGGGCATCGGTCTTCATGATCATAGAAGCGATCCAGCCAACTAATGCACCAAACACGATCCAAAGAATTATTCCCATATAATAACTATTACTAATAAATTATAAGCTTCTTTAATTATACCACACTGTTTTGCAAGCTCGTTTTATGACTATATTTCTGTATAATTATGAGGTGAAAAAGGTAATTTTTATAGCAATAATCGTTGTACTGGCAGGAACCGGGGGTTATTTATTTTATGTCAACACAAAGCTCAACGCTGAACTTGCTGTTAAACACCAAGAAGTCGGCAAGTTGGAGAATGACCTGGCTGACCAAACGGAAGTAAACACCAAGCTAGAGAAAGAGGTCGCAGACGGGAATGAACTACTTAGAGAACTTGAAAACGAGGTCAGAAAGATTACAGGCTCGGTGAGCCAGATCGAAAAGTTGAACCAGCTCGACCCAGAACTTTTAAGAAAGTACTCGAAGGTATCTTTCCTTAGCGAAAACTACATCCCCAAAAACCTAACCCTGATAGACAAAAAGTTCACATACGACCAAACCAAAGACAGGTA
>DATDWZ010000002.1:0-3707 GCA_036517295.1 Minisyncoccota bacterium
GTATATTTATTCGACGGAGACCATAGAACCCACGACGTGAGACCGAGATCGTTCACCGCTTTTATTTGAGCTCTAACCTCCGCGGAACCATACGTCATCTTCAAACCAAAATCTTGAAGCCATGGGCGTAGAGCGGCAACAGACATGCCTGTGGTACTTGCAAGAACTTCCGCTCTCTCTATCGCCCCCTCCATGGCAAAATGGACAACTTCATACGGATGCTTCTCCGGATCAGCAAAACCTTCGAATGTCGCCGGATAGTGCGATGGATAAACCATCGGCATGACGTAGTCAAAATACGGTAACGCATTTTCGAGAATCTGACCGATACCCATGTCGTCCGTTGCTGTGGTTGTCATACCAAACAAATCGGCTGAAATAGTGAGGCCCGAATCAATCAAGCCGTTATGCAGATATTCAAAAAATTGTTTCAGAACAACAGCCTTCGGCGTCGAGGAGCTGTGTGGATACGAAATGTCACGCATGTTTCCGTCGGACGGAAATCGTATGTAGTCAAAATTTATTTCGTCAAAACCGATTTTACGACTTTCCTCTGCCAGTAAAATAATATAATCCCAATACTCTCGACTTCCAGGATCAATCCAGGATATCCCCTTTCTATCTTTCCAAGTCTCACTCCCCACTTTATTTTTCACTGCCAAGTCCGGCCGATGCTTTACAAAATATGCATCCTGAAAAACCGCAACTCTGCCGGCAACGTATATCCCCTTTTTGTGAAGGGACTCGATAAAATCTCGCATATCTTTTACTCTTACTTCCTCGGAACCAAATGTTTTAAGTTCTGGTGAAGTAACAGGAAAAACTATTTTCCCAGTGTAATCTTTTATGTCTATAACTATAGTGTTTATTTCGGTATCGTTTGCGATTTTTACCAAACCACTTCGTAAGTTTTCACTTGAAGCAACCCAGCTCGTCATATATATCCCTTTCAGTGGTTCCGGAGTCTTTATATAAGAAGGAACGAAAACAACTTCTTTGGTTGTTGTGGCGGTCTGATTTTCCTGTGTAAAAGCATAATGAACACTTAGAACTTTCGGCAGTAGGAGAAAAAAAAGTAAAACCAGTACGACACCGAAACATAGAATGACTTTCTCTCTATGTTTAGTGAAGATTTTCTTCATCCCGTTAGAGATAGGAAATCACACCTATTTCGTCGTGATTCCTATATAGATTAAATGGTAATGTTCTATTTAACATATCTTTTAATTTCCGTATATCTCTAACGGGATTCATTTTATTCTATGGTGTCTTGGGGGTTATTTCCTGAAATCTTTCCGGAATGGTAGACCGGCATACTTTCAACAAAAACCGGGGTGGATTTTTCTCTCCTCCCTTTTGTTCGGATCGGTTTTTTGGGTAGAGAAAATTTTACAGATAAAGTTACCAGGCCTAGACCGGACAGTATAACCAATACGGTCTTCCAAGAAGTGGGTAGGCCCAAAAACGGTATGAGGAAAATAAAGATACCGAGGAATAATGTTCTTTTCTGTTTTATCATAGAGGTATTATACAGTTAAGTGGACTTTTGGCAAAATAACTCCGGTTGTTAAAATACTGATTTTCTGCTATATTTTTTGGGTTATTGTATGCGCGTGTAGCTCAGCTGGCTGGAGTGAGGTTGGGTGGGACCCAACCGCAAGACCGGAGCGCGACGGCGCGAGGTGGGGTCGCAGAATTTTCACCAGAAAATATCTGTGACCTCGACTGACTCCTTACAGGAGCTGTACGCCTTTTGGATCTTTTTCAGAAGAATAAGTATTAATTTGCTTTGTGCGCGTGTAGCTCAGCTGGTAGAGCGCTCGACTGATACTCGTGAGGTCCATGGTTCGAACCCATGCACGCGCACAAAGCACGGTAGTTTATTCTTCTGAAAAAGCTCTCGAAAGGTCTTGCGAAAGTGCCCCGCACTTTCGCACTCGTGAGGTCCATGGTTCGAACCCATGCACGCGCACTAGCGAAAAAATCCCAACTGCTTGGGATTTTTTCAGACTAGTGCGAGCCGGAGACATGTTTTCCAGCAGGAAAACGGTCGAGGTCGGGCCGAGAAATTTTGCGAGCGACGGCGAGAAAAATATTGTTGGCCACAAGAACTTTCGGCAACAAAAAAAGGGTGGCGCAACTTGCACGCCACCCCTTCACCAATCCCGCGCCGACTAGCGCGGGCGAACAATCTTCGTCCGATTCGTGTTGATGGGTCGGGTCATCCGATGCCACCAACCCGGAAACCAAGCTAGGAACATCCTGTCGGCTTCCAGAGACATCACGAAAATTGCGATGATGGATACGGCTCCGACCGCCATCCACGAGTTAGTCGGAATTACCGAGTCGTCCGGGACTTCGAGCCCGCCCACAGACGTGAGAGCGAGAACGAAAAACATGCCGAAGATCAAGCCTCTGATGCTGATTTGCATCGTGGTCTCCTTTTCAACCCTAAATTATATACTACTTTGTATGTAAAGTCAAGTATTTTTCGAGTAGCAAAATACCCCTATTTCTAGGGGTATTTTGCTTATATCATCCTTTATTTTGTTCCGTTCAATCCAGTCTTTCCCGGTGTCATGCCGATTTAATGACTACGGCAATCGTCAATTATGTGCTCAATTGAAGCACACAATATCGACTCACATTCTTCTGTCAAAGACAGAAAAGGTTTCAAATTGAATTATTCCACGACCAGCTTCCGCTAGCCGTGCCTTGTTCAGGCACTTCTACATGTCGCCATGTAGCTTGGACTATATCATCATCCGTTGAAAGAAAATTTCTGCTTTTATTGGATGCCATGATCCTATTATTCTAGCAAATTCTTTGTGGCTCCTTCGACTAACAAAGAATCTCCAATAATACGGATCTACCCTTTTACTTGGATTGTGGATTTTTCCACATCCTATTCCAAGACCAATAAGAATACTTTTTAAGGTTTCCATTTTTTCGAAGTCTTTTTGAACTAACTGAATGTAGAATTCGTCACGAGTTCGTGGAATTCCACCCTCGGCATCAAAAAATCCTCGAATATAAGCAATTTTCTCTCCTTCTGTCATTAGTGTGATCGGATCAAAAGAGAAATGTAGATCTTTACATACTGTTTCCAGTATATAATAATCACGATCTTTCCCTTCTTTATAGATCCATGCATTCACACCAACCGACATCAATAAATCTTTCAACATATCGAGCCATTCCGGATATTTCTGTCCAAAACGGATTCTTTTTTTCTTATTAAGAGAGGCGTCATGCATAGCTCCTTGAAGATACGCATATATTTCTCTCTTACTCAATACTCCAGATTTAAACGGAGTTCGGCGTGTAGTCTCTGAGGGGTTACTCTTTTTTAAAAGAGAACTTCCCTGCTGATTGTCTGCACTTAAAGCATTTTCACTCATTTGGTAATTATACCAAGTGAGTAGCCTAAGATACACAGAGTTTCCAGCATACAGCCAATTTTTTCACAAAGAATTACTTCTTTGGGTCGCAACAAGTTTACGACTTACTCCCTGTTACCGAATTTACCGTGGTCTAGCATACGCTAGCCTTCGGGTATTCCCGGTTCCCTTGAGTTGACGGGCGGTGAGTACAAGACTTGAGAACGTATTCACCGCGGTATAGCTGACCCGCGATTACTAGCAATTCCAACTTCATGGGGTCGAGTTTCAGCCCCCAATCCGAACTGACGCACCTTTTCTTAGGAT
>DATDWZ010000003.1:0-2481 GCA_036517295.1 Minisyncoccota bacterium
AGTTAACTCAGTAATTACCGATATCAGCCATGGCGTAAATGAGCCTGTCCCGTACCGAGTTTGCTCTGGTGCGGGATTTTCCCCACCCCTATTTACATTTATTAGCAATATGATATAATCAAAGAGTGAATAAAATACAGCCAATTACATATATTAGCGCCTCCGCGCTTCTACTCAGCCTCCAGACCGGAAGGCTGATATTTGCGCTGTAAAATCTCTCAAAACAAAAACTTAGGCATAATGGACATTTTTGGGACATGAAACTGGTATACTAGCCTGTATTACAAAGCTAACTTTCATAATTAGAAAACACATGACTCAAAAAAAAGAAATGTCCTCACTGTCAGTCGTTAAAAACTGTTAAAAATGGGAATGGTAACCACGGTCAAAGATACCTCTGCAAAGACTGCAAGAGGCGTTTTCGTCTGCCTGATTACACACAGAGACATCAAGAAAGAGAACTCTGGGAAGAGTTTGTTTTCTCTAAGCAAACTCTGAGAGAATTAAGCGAGACATTCCAATACTCAAAGAAACAGTTAAGGAGGATATTCAAAGAAGTGAAAGTAGAAGAAAAGATTCATACTCCACGGAAAGTTAATCTAGTAGTTGATGCCACCTTCTTTGGGAAAAAAGAAACACGTCAGTGGGGAGTGATTGTATTCCGAGATTTCCATTCTAAAGAAAATCTCTGGTGGAAGTTTGTTGATGATGAAACTGTGTTTTCATATGAACAAGGAAAATATTTTCTACAAGAAAAAGGATATGAAATCATTTCCGTTACCTGTGATGGATTACCTGGTTTAGTCAATGTTTTCAAAGATGGAATTCCAGTGCAATTTTGTCATTTTCATGAAGCTCAAATCGTTAGAAGATATGTTACGGAAAATCCGAAGCTCATCCAGGGACACGAGCTCCTTGAATTAGTGCAAGTTCTGACTCTGACAAATGAAAGTATTTTTAAACAGAGATTAAATATTTACATTGACCGACACAGGGAATTTCTGAATGAAAAGACAAAAGACTTCGCTACTGACAAATCATTTTTCACACATAGAAGATTACGATCAGCCATTCATAGCTTGATACGAAATTTGCCACACCTTTTTACCTATCAAAAGTTTCCAGAGCTAAAGATTCCAAACACCACCAATGCTCTGGAATCGCATTTCTCGCACATCAAAGATATTGTGAGGATTCACAGAGGACTTTCCATTTCCATGAAGCAGAAAATGATTCACGCTATTCTTTTGAACTCAAGCATTGTACTTAAGTCTGAAAGAAACGAGTGAATCTATGTCCCAAGAAGGGCATTATGCCAAAAACCCTTGATTTATAAGGGCTAATTGCGAGAGTAATCGTTATTTTGAGTTTTTTTCTAAGGCTTCTACTCTTACTTTTAGCTTATTGTGGTCTTCGTATTTAACTCTGGTATCAACAAAATCGTCTATTCTATTATTAACTCCTTGAATTTGATCTTTCAGTCCTTCAATATCAGTTTTTGTAGCCATGTTTTTAATATCATCCTTTGTGGCCATTTTTTTCTCAATATCTTCAAATCTTTTATCAACACTCTCAAAACCTTTGGCAGTAGAAATAGCCAACCCATCAATCTTTTTTTCAATCAAATTCTCAACTCTCCTAAACCCTTTGTTCATAGAAAGAGATAAGTCTTTAATAGTTAAAGATAAATCCTCAATACTCATTTTCTTTTTTGCTACTTTCTTCATGCAATTTATTATATCAAACTCGATTTTTTATGCAAACACTAGTGTGCAAAGTTCGACTTTGCACACTTTCTAATGTTCGTAAGTTATTCCTCGTCTTCGTCCTCCGCCTCTCCATTGGCGGACGGGCCCACCGCTCCGGACTCGATGTCGGCAATAATGCCCCCGATATCTCCTTCCATGATTTTGGGCAGGTTGTGCCAGGATTTTTTGATGCGGTGGTCGGTGATGCGGTCCTGCGGGAAATTGTAAGTGCGGATTTTCTCGCTTCGGTCGGCGGTGCCGATTTGCTCTTTGCGAACGCCAGCATATTTACTGGCCGCTTTCTCTTCCTCGAGCTGTTCCAGCTTGGCCAAGAGTATCTGCATCGCCTTCTCGCGGTTCGCGAGCTGGCTCCGTTCATTGGTGGAGCGCACGTCAAGGCCGGTGGGCTTATGGATTATGCGCACCGCGGTCTCTACTTTGTTCACGTTTTGTCCGCCTTTGCCACCGGAGCGGGAGTATTCCATTTCAAATTCCGCCGGATTGACCACGAAATTTATTTTCTTTTTTATAGGCAGGACAGCTACGGATGCGGTCGAGGTATGCACCCGCCCGTTCTTCTCGGTCGCCGGCACTCTCTGTACCCGGTGCACGCCCGTCTCATAGCGTAGTTTTTTATAAACGTCCTTGCCTTTTATTTCAAAACTCGCCTCTTTGTAGCCGTTCAGGTCACTCTTGGATTCATAGTTTACCTTCCATTGCCAGCGTTGTGCTT
>DATDWZ010000004.1:0-13719 GCA_036517295.1 Minisyncoccota bacterium
AAGAAACATAGATATACTAGAATTGGTAAACCAAATGACAATGCTCACATCGAGAGGTTCAATCGAACAGTGCAAGAAGAGTGTTTGGACAGAGTACCAAGAGATGTGAAGAGTTTAAACGAAGCTTTAGAAAAATACACTTGCTACTACAATCACGAAAGACTACACATGGGAATCTCACTTCGTTCGCCAATACAATTATTAACAAAACGCGTCCAAGCTATTGACTAGAATACGGTACAAAAATACCCATAAATTCATGAGTATTTTAGCATCTGCTCAGAGGATTTTTCGCGAAGGTCGCGTATAAAATCCGAATCAGATGAGGAGGCGTAGTAGACTACGGTGACGAGAATGTGAGGATTTTAGACGATGAGATTCGTGAAAAAGACCGGAGCTATTCGACTTCGTAGGTGATAGTGACGCTGGAGACAATCTTATTCTCTCCTGTTGGAACCTGTGGCGGGGTAGATACGGCGTCCCTTCCCATACTCACAGCCTTACCTTCCAAAGCCATTCCATAATAGACAGGTTGGTCACTTCCTTCATAGAAATTGACTATTTTGTTCAACTTTACTCCTAGAGACTTTGCCAGGACTTTTGCTTTCGCTTTTGCATCTTGAACCGCCTTATCACGAGCTTCGGCCTGAACAGCTTCCAAATCATCAATGACGAAATCCAAGCCGGAAATATTTGAGGCGTCCAGTTCTCCAACTTTTGACAGCACGGCTCCGGCATCGGCGGTCTTTCTTACTTTCACCGATATGGTCTGACTAACTTCGTAACCGGTGAGTACTTGCTTACCTGGAGGACAGTAGTTTGGATAAGTCTGAACACAAACTGTCTGAGAATATTCGTATTTCGGGTATGAATTATAGCCAATGGTTTTTATATCCCTGTCCTCTATTCCCATCTTTTTAACAGCATCGAGTATGGAATTGATTTTTTTACTAGCGATGTCTTGAGCCTCACCGACCGTTTTTGCGGTTTCACTAACAGAAAAAGATAGTGTGGCAATATCCGGAACGGCGAAAACTTCTCCCGTGCCATTTACGGCTATTACATTGGTCGCTGGACTATTGGAGGAATCTTTTATGGCGTTGAGAGTTAGAACTGCCAGAAAAGCCGAGAGTAAAACAAAGGCCGTGATCATGGCATTTATAAGTCGCCTTTTTTGATTACCGCTTATATTGTTTTGAGTTAATGGATCCATGATTTTTTTATCCGCACACTAACTTTGCCATTGTCTCCCCATTGCCACTACCATAGTTAAATCGAAGTAATGACGCTTTTCCAGAGAAAGATGTTCCACTAAATTCTGAGACTATGCAATCATGGCAAAGTTAGTGTGTGGATGAATTAATTTATAATATCATATTTTAACACAGGTTCATTTTTTAAAAGAAGGCGAGGGGGTCCATCTGGCAAAAATCCCGCAAGGGAGGAGACGCCCAGCCGATGATTCTCTTACAGCCAATTCGCCGTGGGAAACTTCGCCTTTGAGGTTACCCATCATGGTCTCCAGTATTTGAGCATACGTAATGCCCGAGTAGACCGAGGCATAGCCGTTGAGAACGACGGCGAGCATATCGGAAGAAAGTATATTTTTTATACGGGAAAGTAACGGCATCAAATCTTCTTCTATTTTCCAAACCTCCTTTTTCAGACCCTTTCCGTATATAGGAGGATCCATCAAAATTACGTCGTATTTGTTTCCACGTTTTATTTCCCTCTCTACAAACTTCCGCGCGTCGTCAACCATGAACCGAATCGATCTGTCGGAAAGTCCGGATATTTTCATATTTGTGTTTGCTAAATCTACGGCAAATTTTGAAGCATCGACGTGAACCACAGACGCCCCAGCTTTAGCACAAGCTAGAGATGCTCCCCCCGTGTAGGCAAAAAGGTTGAGAACGGAGACCGGTTTGCCCAACTTCACCCGCTTACTTATTTTCTCCTCCAACCATTTCCATTGCGCCGACTGCTCCGGAAAAAGACCGAGGTGTTTTGACGGAAGGAGTTGAAGAGAGAACTTTAGCCCAGCCAAGGAGATCTCCCATGAGTCTTTTACTGTTTCTCTAACTTCCCACTTTCCACTAGTGCCACTACGAGTAAAAACTGCATCGACTTTTTTCCATTCAGCCTCGTTCAGAGATTTTGGCCATAATGCTTGTGGATCCGGACGAGAAAGAATAACTTTCCCATATCTTTCTAGTTTTTCTCCCGACCCACTGTCCAAAAGTTCGTAGTCTGAAGATTTTTCTGTAATGAGAACCAACATAACTTATAGTATACCACTGACTAGAAAAGAAACCGTTCTTTCTCTATCGTGATCAAGTTCCACAAGCATAATTTCTTGCCATTGGCCACGCAAAAGTTTGCCGTCTTCAACAATAAGAGAGATGGACGGATGGATCATCAAAGCCTGGGCATGCGCATGACCGTTTATACATTCTTGAATTACTCCGTTCTCGTCTGGCTCACATAAATGCGTATCACGTTTTCCATTTTTGTTTTTGGAGTGATAAATATCATTATGACCATATTCATCTTTTGGGTTGGCAAAACTATCGAGAACTTTTCGGAGGTCCGACTCATAACCCAGAACCTCCGATGGACCGACGAGGTTCTTTTCATTTTCGTTTACCCATACACCACAAGTTGTGTGATGGGTCTGAATCAGTACGGAACCGGTTTTTATTCCTGACTTTTTTATGACCGATTCAATGTCGTGAGTAATGGTAATAAACTCCGTTCGGTATTTTGTCTGATACTTTTTCGTTTCAAGATGCGAAGCAAACTCACTTTTCATAACCATATATTATATACCTTGTATATAATTAGAAAAGTATTTTGGGGTGGCTATCCGGATTCGAACCGGAGATAAAAGCTCCACAAGCTTCTGTGTTACCACTACACCATAGCCACCATTAACTTAAAGAAACAAGTCTTTTTGACTTATATCTTTGTGCTCGGGAGAGGCTCGTCCGCAACTTTTTCCTCATCGCCACTCGAAAAAGTCGTGTCCGCAGCTCGCGACCAAGTTTGCTAACTTGGTACCCGCTCCGCTTTTCGAGTCCTCAGACAAAACCACAATATAGTTTTGTTTCCCGGCCAATGCCAAAAATAACTTCTCTGTTTTTGGCATTGTGCTCGGGAGAGGACTCGAACCTCCACGCCTTACGGCACTACCACCTCAAGGTAGCCGGTCTACCAATTTCCGCACCCGAGCAATTTATGCAGTATATGTGAATTTTGTCTTAATTTCAATCGAAACCAAAAACATCCGGAGGGATGTCTTATTGAGCAACTTCTGCTTCAGCTACTTCCTCATCGACACTTGGAGTATTGTCCGGCAAAGAGCGGATGTTTCGCATTTGTCGTCTTATTTCTTTCGCCGCTTTGTCACGAATGTGATAGAGCTTTGCTCGTCTTACTTTTGAACGTTTCAGTGTTTCAATAGAATCGATCATCGGTGAGTAGAGTGGGAATATTTTCTCAACACCGACACCTGATGCAACTCGTCTAACTGTGAAAGTCGCACCAGCCTCCTTTCCATGCTTAACGGCAATAACCAATCCCTCGAAAGCTTGGAGTCGAGTTTTGCCCTTTTCCACGATTTTCTGCCAAACACGAATATTATCACCTGATTTAAGGTCAAGCGCTTTTCTATCTGCTACTTTTACTGGAGATTGAATACCTGCTGTTTCCATAGTGATTAGTAATCTAGCACATGATTACTTGCTTTGCAATAATTTGATTGCACCGGCAAAATCCTCTGGATAAGGCGCCGTTATAGTATGATTTTTGCCTTTTATGTCCGAGAAGGTGATTTGACACGAATGTAGAGCCAGTCTCTGAAATCCGAGTGTGTTTTCCTTTTTTGGACCATATAGAGAGTCGGCAACTAGGGGGTAGTTTATAGCCTTGAAATGAACTCTGATTTGATGAGTCCTGCCTGTTTTGGGCGAAACTTCTACAAAAGAGTAGCCTTTTCCTCGCGATAAAACCTTATAATCCGTGACCGCTTCTCGCATCTCTCCCCTCGCCCCACGCTGTGCACTCCACCGTCGGAAATCCTTGCTACTTCTACCGATCGGTCGATCAACCGTTCCGCTATCCAATTTGACTTCGCCAAATACAAACGCATGATATATTTTTTTTATTGTATGATTCTGAAATTGCTTCTTGAGATTTTCAAAAGACTTCAGGGTTTTTGCGATAAGCATTACTCCCGATGTTTCTCGGTCCAGTCTGTGAACAATGCCTGGACGGAAAATTGTTTCTCCATTTGCTGCGCGCCCAGGCTCACCAACATCTTTTATTTTCGGGTACTTTTTCAAAACCCAGTCCACAAGAGTGAGTTCTTCCGTTTTGCCGTCACTGTGCACAACAAGACCAGCGGGCTTGTCTATAGCCACGACCTCTTTGTCCTCATATAAAATAGTAGGGGTCATAAGAATTTTAAATTCTAAATTTTAAGTTTTAAATGAATGTTTAAATAATCCAATTTTAAAATTTGAATTTGATTTAAAATTTATAAATTAAAATTTAAAATTATTTCCCTATTCTTCGGTCACGATCAGAATATTCCTGCAAAATAGAATCGAATTCTTCCTTAGAAAAATCCGGCCAGAGGGTCTTTGTAAAAAAGAGCTCGCTGTATACTCCCTGCCACGGCAAAAAGCCAGAGAGGCGCAACTCGCCACTGGTTCGGATAATAATGTCTGGGTCGGGCATAGGGTAGGTCTGTAAGTGTTTTGCGAAATATTCTTCGGTAATATTTTCGGCATCGGGATTCTCGGCAACGATCTTTTTAACCGCAGAAAGTATTTCCTGTCGTCCACCATAGTTCAGAGCGAAGTAGAGGTGTGGGCCTGGATTATTTTTTGTTTTTTCTTCTGCTTCTCTGAAAACTTTCTGTAGCTTCTCCGAAAATCGTGATATGTCTCCTACACAATGAAGCACTCCACCCTCCTCATGAAAATAATCCATCTCTTTCTCAAAAAGATCTCCTATCAAATTCATGAGATAAGACACTTCTTCCTCAGACCTCTTCCAATTCTCGGTCGAAAAAGCATAGACGATAAGGTGTTTAATCCCGACGTCTTTTACCCATTTGGCGACTTCTTTGAGTTTGTCAGCCCCAGCGTGATGTCCTTTTAAAATAGACCCGAGATGAGCCTTACCCCACCTCCTGTTACCGTCCATTATAATCCCTATGCAATTAGGTATCTTCATTTCTGCACTCATTCAGGCTATTATATAACATTTTTTAACTTGATAAAAGTGGTTGGGTAATGTACTCTGAACTCATTGCGGGATTAGCTCAGTTGGTAGAGCGCCCCATTTACACTGGGAGGGTCGCAGATTCGAGTTCTGCATCCCGCACAAAATTCTCTTACGTCAAGATTTATGCTAATCTTTTCCTATTGCCCTTGTAGTTTAATGGATAAAACACTGGACTTCTAAGCCGGTGATCGTGGTTCGATTCCACGCGAGGGCACCAACAACAAACTAGATAAACTATAACGACGGATCTGGCACGTTTATACTATTCACCTTCATATCGGCCATACGGGTTGCCCGAGTATTTATATCCTCTACAGTCTTGTTAAGAAGAGGAGTATTTATTTTAGCCTTACGATTGAACTCGTCCTGACTAACAATAAAAAGACGGCCGTGACTTACCTCTATATAAAAATATAAAGCAAAAACTCCAAGCGATAACAGTACTATACAACTTGCCGACAAGAGAATTACCCAATCCCTTTTTGGTTTCAAAGACTTCCTCTCGTATGACGGCGGTCTAGAAAGATACTTGGAGAACCAATATTTTATTTGTTTAGAAAAATCATTCATATTATTTATGTTCTAACACATCAAACTTGAACTTGCTCTGCCAAGAATTCCCAGCCAGAGGTTTGGTGTCGCCGGACAACTCGTTTGCAAAACTATATTCGTTTATTTTTACTTTATATGGCAGAGACTCTATGGCCAAAAGGAACTTATAAGTCGAGGTCCACGACCCTTTCGTAGTCAGACTGATTTTGAGAGTACTGACAGGACCGGAATTTTTATTCTCTTCTCGCACCAAAGAGTCAATATTGATGGAAAGGTTATTTTGGCGTGCTAACGATTCCAAGCCTTCAATAAAATCGACGTCACCATCTTTTGAAATAATAGAAGCATTTATTTTATCGAGTTCCGGTTCCAGATTCTGAATGGCTCTTTGTGTGGAGATAAGATAACCTTCTCTTTCGGATTGGAGAGAAACCTGACTGGACAAAATCGAAGCACTTTCATTCATCAATTTAATATTTCTATATAAAAAATAGTGAACAAAAATCATACCAAAAACAAGGAGAGTGAGAACTGCGAGTATAACTTTAAATGATTTGTGGTTATTCATGGTATTATTTTGAGACGGACATTCTAAAAGTAAACTTTATGTCTCTGTCTTTGGTAAAATTCGATATGGGCAAATCGACATTTTTGAAAACTTTTGAAGCTTCCAGACTTTTGACGAAAGAGACTAGCGCCTCTCGATTGTAGGAGATGCCGGACACGGCAACAGTGCTCGATGTCGCGCTGGTTGTCATGTAAACCAGTTCGGTTATGTGTATATTCCCGATTTTTTTTGATAGTACGACATCGAGAATCGGAGTAATCTTGGGATATTCCAGGGCGGAGTTCAGCACGCTTAATTTATTATTTATAAGAGAAATGGCGGATGTTAGGGATTTTTCCTCCTCCGTCCTCTGTGACTGGCTCAACTTATCGACCTGAAAAGACAAGTCTTTTTCTTTATAAAACGAAATCAACCAGGAAGGAAAAATTAGTATCAGGAACGACAACTCCACCGACAGGGCCATGAACAAAGCTAGCACCCAAAACCGCATGTGGTAGTCACTCTTAATCGCTTTCTTCAAGTTATCAGGTAATAGGTTGAACATCGTTTTGTTTAGTCTCTTATTAAAATATCCATAGGCAAAGCCAGACCAATGGCCGCGGCGTATTTCAGGGAATCGTCAAAGCTGATTTCCGGAGTAACTATAGCGGTATCGAAAGCATTTATCCACACATTACCCAATACCGCTTCTGTCTGATTATTGCTGGAAAGATAAGAAGTTGTCGTATCGCTAAATTTTTCTCCGCAGATTATTATCCTGCCGATTTTTCTCTCCGGCTTGTCCACATTTTCCTTCAGAGTATGCCAGTATACGTACAACTTATTTATTTCCTGAAGTAAAAACTCTTCACCCCTTGAGGATTGTCCCTTGGTTGAAATGGTGGAAGTAAAATGTACCACTCGGCCCGAAGAGACGTACAAACCGACCTTACCCGGACCGAAATTAACAATAAGAATCGTGCTTTTGTCTCCCCTCCGAGTAAGCGACCGAATTATAGCTTGTGATTCAATCTCCAACGAAAGAAGCGATAATCCGGCCAAACCAGCTATCTGTACATATGTATCTATGACGTTAATCGGTAGAGCTGATACGGCTACATCAAGACGGTCTGTTCTGTTACGGTCAACTAGTTTATAGTCAAAAAGTAGTTCGGCTGGAGAAACCGGAACATTTTCTTCTATTTTGGACTCGATCGCTGTCCGAACTTCCTCCGGTTTTACCATGGGAATCTTGGCTGTAAAAAGATAACCTTTCTCCTCCGGTAGGGACATTTTCACGTAACAGAGACTCAGGTCTTTCTTCAAGTCCCGCAGGATTTCCACTATGGCGTCTTTATTGTTTATCTGACCGGAAACGATGACTCCGGAAGGTACCGGTTTTTCGGTGTATTTCTCTATGAACAATCCCCCATCTTTTTTACCGAACTGAATACAACGAACAGATGAATCGCTAAGAGCGATCCCGGCAAAAGGAATGTCCAGGAACTTTGGTGGAGGAAAAGCCTTTAATATTTTATCAAACATCATTGCCACAATTATAACATAAATGCAAAGCAGAATTAACCTAATTATACTAATTATTCTAATTGACCTAAACCATACGGGCTAATTGGGATTTGTCTAGAATAATTAGGTTAATTAGAACAATTAGAAATTATTTGACGGTACTTCCGGGAGTAACTTCAGGCAAAGTTTCCAAAAGAGAGAAAAAACTGTCACCACTAACCGCCAATATCATGCCTTGACTTTCGAATCCACGAATCGTTCTTGGCTCGAGGTTTGTCGCAAAAGCACATTTTTTACCGACTAGAATCTGTGGGTCCAGAAAGTAAGCCGAGATTCCTGAAATTATCTGGCGAGGCGTTTCCTCTCCCATATCAACAGACAGTTTTAATAACTTATCAGTATCGGCGACTTTCTCGGCCGAAAGTATATGGCCGATCTTTATTTCCAGTTTTTTGAATTCATCTAAAGTCACGTAGCTCATAGCATGTAACATATAACATTAAATTTTTAATAAAATCGACCAAAGCATTTTGCCAATCTGATCGCCTATGTTATATAGTCTTTCAAAATCTGTCTTAGGCACATACTTCCGTTCGTAGGAAAATTCTAATAAAATCATACTTTCTTTTAATGAACCATACGATATTTCGTAAAAATTTTTCATGACAGCACTTCTTTGGCGAGCAAAACCTTCGGTATAGTTCAGTAATATTGACAGCGAAGCTCTTCGAATTTGAGAAGTTGAACCAAAAATCTCATTCTTTGGGAACTTTTCTGTAATATCATAGACACCATGAACATACTCCTTCATAAATTTCTTCAGTTGATCATGAAAGTTTAATTTCTGCATTTGTATGTTACATGTTATGTGTTACGTGTTACGTATCTTGCTATCCAAAAAATGCTTCAATATCAGGGCCGCGGCCGAAGCGTCATGCATTAGGTTCTTCCCCTGAAGACGTTCCGCCTCCTGGGAAGTCATGAACTCCGGATGCATATGGACAGGCAAGCCCAGATTCTCCTCCAGACTTTTTACAAACGGTTTTATTTCCGACATTATATCATTTTCCTTTTGTGAAAAATCTCGTGACTCCCCCACCACAATTTCTCCTATATTATTCTCCTCACATATCTTTTTTATTTCCAAAATAAGGTTTTTTGGATTATCTAAAACAGTAAGGGGGTATGAAAAATCCCCCCTGTCATCAGAGACGGCCACACCTACCCTCTTTGCACCGTAATCTATTCCCAAATATCGCATTTGAACAGTATAAGGTTAAAAGTGAAAAGTTAAAAGTGAGAAGTTAAAAACAGGAATCTGGTAATCTCATATCTTACGATATATCGTAAGATATGAGATTAAATTGCATTATGGCTGATTTTTGATAGTATTGCCTCATGGATCCCGTTAGAAATAACGGAAATCGAAAAGTGCTATGGTCGTATTATCACAACATAATTTAAATAGGAATCAGGACGAAGTATGTATGATTTCCTATTTCTAACGGGATGGAAACAGCTTTAAACGGCATTCCGGTTTGGCTTATTGTGGTTGTTTTGATATGGTCACTAGCTTGGAAAGGTGTGGCTTTGTGGAAATCAGCGCAAATAGGAGACAAAAGATGGTTCATTGCCATCTTGGTTCTAAACACTATCGGTATACTGGAAATAATATATATCCGTTTCATAGCCAGTAAATACAGTGTTGACGTTGAAGAGAAATAAAAATACTTGACAAAGTTAAGGAAGCGTCGCATAGTTGGTCTAGTGCACTCGTCTTGAAAACGAGCATGCCGCAAGGCATCGTGAGTTCGAATCTCACCGCTTCCGCCAAAAAACGAAACCGGATTTTAGTTTGATTTTTCTTATTTTTACTGTAAAGTATTCCTGGACCCAGGGAGGGTCTTACCCAATGATAACAGCCGTCACTGTCGTCCTCGTTGTCCTGTGGCTCCTCGGTGTGGCAACCGGCGTCACCCTCGGGGGGTTCGTACACATCCTCCTCGTTATCGCCATTGCGATGACGCTCGTCCGGCTCCTCGCCTATCACCCGAACTCAAACGAAGAGTGGTGAAAGGATGATCATGTGATGGGGTCGGCTTCAACGCCGGCCCTTTTTCTTTTTCAGAACTCTTCATATTCTTTTCCTCAAGGATTTAGTATAATTGATCTATGTCAATTAAACAGTATTCTGTTTTACTGTCTCGTATTGCTCTCTTTATCGTCTATTTCTGGTTCGGTTTTTTGAAAGTTGTAGGTCAAAGTCCGGCCAGCGAGATGGTTCAGAACCTACTCGACCAAACCATGCCTTTCATGCCTTTTGGGGTATTTATAATACTGTTTGGACTTTTTGAAATGGCTATTGGGATATTATTCATTACCCCAAACCTAGAAAAATACGCTATTGGCGTATTTGGACTTCACATGATTACAACCATGCTCCCCCTTTTTATCATGTCTGAGGTCTGGACCAACGTACTCGTCCCGACTCTTGAAGGCCAGTACGTAGTCAAAAATCTGGCCTTGATGGCCTGCGCCATGACCATATGGGCCTCCCTGCCCCAAAACCAACCCAAAGAAGAGAAGTTTGATGCTATAATTAAAGTATAAATATGGAAAACTCTAACGAGACAGGAAAACTATCTTGGAAGACAATCGAGCACTTGCACACGGAAAAATCCAACGACTGGTACTGGATAGTTGGTATAATCACACTGACAATCGCCATCATTTCGATAATACTGAACAATGTCATATTCGCTGTTCTAATTATAGTTTCCTCCTTCACTCTCTCTTTGTTTGCCTCTAGAAAACCAAATGTGATAAATGTCACCATAGACGACAAGGGGGTCGTTATCGACAGAATTCTTCACCCTTACAAAGACCTGACTTCTTTCTGGGTTGAAACCAGAGACACTACACCCAGAGTGCTTCTGAAATCAAAAAAGATTTTCATGCCCTTCGTCGTGGTTTTCATCGACGATATAGATCCGGAAAAAGTTCGTGAGAAACTTCTGGAACACCTGCCGGAAGAAGAGCACACCGAACCCCTGCTCGAGAAACTACTGATTTATTTCGGATTTTAATCAGTTCCGGCGGGTAATCATGACGGATGGAAAACCGTTCTTCCATATATCCATCTTTGCCACACAAACTTCTACTGATGATATTTCTTGATTTTCAATAACCCTATCGGCAATCTTGCCGGCCAAAGTCTCGAGCAGGTTACATCTCTCACCTTTTATAACCTCGTGAATGATATTTTTGATCTTTCGATAATCAAAGGTGTTTTTAATGTCATCATTTTCTCCAAACAAGTTCGGCAACTCCGCTGAAACGTCAATCTTAAACCTCTGTGGATTTATTTTCTCCTTTTCAGTCAAACCATAAATCCCGAGGAGAATAATATTATTTATTCTGATTATCATGTTTGATTTTTGAATTAGATGGAATCTTCCGCGACTTATTATCTTGTGGTCATAGGTTTTTGACTCGCCGACATTCGCCAAAACCTTCGACCCCACCTCAACTGTTTTTTCTGCTGAAAAAACATGTTTCCGGTCAGCGCATGTACGACAAAATCTAGAGCAGTCAAGATTTTGTTGTCATGTGCTCTCGTCCGGAGTCGAACCGGAATTTCCAGCTTCGCAGGCCGGTGTCCTATCCATTGAACGACGAAAGCAATACAGGACTCATCTCAAAAATAAACTTTTGAGATGAGTCCTAACTAAATTACCACAAAATTAAAGATTATCCCAACCTTTGGAATTGTAACTAGTTTTGGATTTTTTAGTTACAGCCAGTATGCCTATAACGACTATGTATGTGGTAAAGACTTCAGTGGGCATTTTATAGTCATTGTTATAAATAGCCTCAAGTCCAAACAACGTAAGTATCAATGCTGTCCATATGATGACATATATTTCACCGGGGTGACGGCCAATGTTGTAGTCGTGCCAACGCTCAAACTCTTTTTGAGCGGAATACAAGGCCAGGGCCGCAATATAGATAGAAGAAGTCGGGCCAAGAAATTCGTGTAGACCATTTTTTGTAAAAAAATCAGCGATAACAACGCCGTATAAAACAACCGTCCAAAAACTGGTCAGATATCTCCATATTTTTGTATTGAGAATCGTGTTGTTCTCTCGCTTCTCGCTCATACATATATTGTACCACGCGGGTACTTCCAATTTCTAATCGCTTCGCACCACACGAGTACTTCTATTTTGCTTTCTTTATGAAAGCCATAAGTCTTGATTTCTTTCGGGCCGCCGTATTTCTCTTGAGAAGACCGGTTTTAACGGATTTGTCTATAATCCTTTGGACTTCAGACATATAAGTGCGAGCCTCTTTAACTTTCTTTTCGGAAACTAGTTTTTTGACTTGTTTCAAAGCCTTATTCAATAGGTCCTTTTTGGTATTATTAAAAACCCTTTTTCTTTCGCCGGCTCGAAGAGCTTTTTTCGCTGATGTTGTAATTGGCATAAAGTGTAAACCGAACTAGAGTAATAATGTTATTTAAATCTATAAACTGGAACTGGAACTTCTTGCCCAGTACCAAGCTTTGCTCTGGTACTGGGGTAATGAGCATACGGCAGATACTATATTAAAACAAATAATAAATCAATATGTGGCCAAGCCCAGCCTTTTTTGGATTTTATGTGTATTGCCGTGTTGCAAAAGCCCGCGATAGGAATCAAACACTTCCCTAGGGTACCCCTAGGAAGTTTATAGTATACTTATCATTAATGACAACTCGCAAAGATGAACTCTCAACCGATGAGTATTATCATATCTACAACAGAGGAAATAGCAAGCAGTTAATATTCCTCGATAATGATGATTATGAAAGATTCACAAAACTTCTGTATCTTTGTAACTCATCTAAAAACATAAACTTCAGAGATGATGTAGTAAATCAGAAAATTGATGCTTTTGATTTCGACCGAGGCACGCCCCTTATTTCAATTGGAGCATGGGTTCTCATGCCGAATCACTTTCATATTCTGCTGTCCCCTAGGGGTACCCTAGGGGACAATGTGAGTTTATTTATAAATAAATTGAGCACAGCATATTCTATGTATTTTAATAAAAAATATAAAAGAACAGGAAAATTATTTGAAGGAACTTTTAAGTCAGTTCATGCCTCGGAAAATTTTCAGTTAAAATATAACTTTTCATATATTCACTTAAACCCAATAAAACTAACGGACCCGAAATGGAAAGAAGTCGGTACTAAAGATTATAAGAAGTCTTTGCTTTTTCTTGATAAATACAGATGGAGTAGCTATCAGGATTATATAAATAAAAAACGACTAGAAGTTAAAATCATCTCTAAAAAAGATTTTCCTGATTATTTTAAAAATATAAAAGAGTTTAATGAAGAAATTTTTGAATGGTTAACATTTGAAGACCTGAAAATCTCTTAAGCGGAGCTGCCCCTAGGGTACCCCTAGGGAGACTAATTTTTGTTACAAAAAACCGCCCAGAAAATCTGGCGCGGAGTGCAGGGCTGAGGTCAAAGGTTCAAGAGAACCGAGACCCCAGCCCAGAGAACTAACCTTGCGGAGCGAGGAAGACGAAGCCGCCCCGGCGAGGCCACCTACCCGACGGGCCGCCGCCGTACGCGCCGAGCCCGCGACCAGCGTCGCCGCGGTCCAAACCGAGGAGGAACAGGCGGCCACCGGAATCGGTGATTGGCTCGTGCATGACGATGAGCCAGTCTAGACCGAGCGCCTCGATCTCTTCATCGGACATCGCTTCCCGAAGAAGTGGTGCAAGCCACCATGGTGGCGTGAGGC
>DATDWZ010000005.1:0-31145 GCA_036517295.1 Minisyncoccota bacterium
GGAACGGACACCAGTTCATCGAGGTCATGGAGTTCAATCGCTTTGACCTCGGCAAGTGGGCCAAGAACTGCATGACGGTCGGCCGCGACGCGCAGGGCAACCTCGTCGTCACCTCGGACTCCGGCCAGGTCTATAAACCCGTCGTCATCAAAGGTGAAGAGTTCGAAGACGACGAGCGTATCACCTCGAACATCCGCAAGGTTGTCGCGGGGATGAAGTGCCTCACGCCACCATGGTGGCTTGCACCACTTCTTCGGGAAGCGATGTCCGATGAAGAGATCGAGGCGCTCGGTCTAGACTGGCTCATCGTCATGCACGAGCCAATCACCGATTCCGATGGCCGCCTGAGCCTCCTCGGTTTGAGCCGCTACGACGCTGGTCGCGAGCTCTTCGCATACTACGGCTACCCGACGCCTAGGTGGTTTCGCCGTCGCGGCTTCGTCTTCCTCGCTCCGCAAGGTTAGTTCTCTGGGCTGGGGTCTCGGTTCTCTTGAACCTTTGACCTCAGCCCTGCACTCCGCGCCAGATTTTCTGGGCGGTTTTTTGTTATAAAAATTTCTGATAATATATATTATGGTAGTAGGCGAGTACGGAGACGATCACGGTTTTCTCCTGCCGAACCCAGTATCTATGAGCTGAGAGCGTCTTCGACTACGCCCGCCTGAATGACTTTAGTCGGGCAGGGTTTCTGACGGAGGGTTCATATAGAGACTTCAAAAAATGAAGATACTTGGTATGGGGTGCTAAAGCATTGTGATGCTAAATACAATTCAATCCTGAGAAATTTCTAAGGATGGTGATACGGGTGGCCCTCCATACAGAACGAGATACCGATTCCGATGGCAACCTGAACCTCCTCGGTTTGAACCGCAACGACGCTGGTCGCAAGCTCAACGCATACAACGGCAACCCGACGAATAGGTGGAATCGCCGAAACGGCTTCGTCTTCCTCGCTCCGCTAATCTTTTCATTTCTCTCCTGCTTTTGCGGGAGAGTTTTGTTTTACGATCTGTCCATGCCACCCACCAAGCTGTTTGCCCGCTTTTTCCAATGGCTCTGATAAGGCAACATATTTTTTGGTATCCAATGCTTTGATTTCCCAGAGTATAAGCAAAAGAAATTTCAATGTATCAAGAGAAATGACGGCTTTTTTGACGAATGGTTGTTTCTCCTGCTTTTCCAAGAAACTAGCCACAAGAATACTTTCGATCGTTTGTATAAAATACTTGTCTATGGTTTCTACCAAAGTATAGCGGGAAGTTTTTGGAATGGTCGATATGTAGCTCTGCCAGAGAATATATGCTGATTTCAGTATTTCTAGAACCGGTAGTAGTTTCGGGGGGGGGGCACTCTGTGTCATTTTTTTGTGTTCTAATAATAGAATAAAAATCATATCATGAATCAAATCTCTTTTGAAGAAATAATTTCTGTTGAAAATCTGCTTTTAGGATGGAAAGAGTTTTTGCGCGGAAAAAGACAGAGAAAAGATGTGCAGGAGTTTCAGCTTCATCTTTTAGATAATATAGTGAATTTGCATATTGATCTTAAAAACAAAGTCTATATTCACGGGTTATACGTAGCTTTTAATATAAATGACCCAAAACCTCGGAATATCCACAAAGCTCTTGTGCGGGACAGGCTCCTGCACCACGCCATCTATCGAGTTCTCTATCCGTATTTTGACACCAAATTCATTTATGATTTGTATTCGTGCAGAAAATGGAAAGGAACGCATAGAGCGGTTGAGAGGTTCACGACTTTTGGCAGAAAAGCTTCGCGTAATCATCGAAGAACTCTATGGATACTGAAGTGTGACGTCAGGAAGTTTTTTGCCTCGATCGATCACGAAGTATTAAAGAAAGTTCTGATGATATCCATACAAGATGAAAGTATTTTGTGGCTGTTATCGTGCGTGATAGACAGTTTCAAAACTCCATATTCAATCTACGCCATGGCTGAGATGCCAAAAGGTCTACCTCTCGGCAATCTGACCTCTCAACTTTTGGTCAACGTTTATATGGACTGGTTTGACCAATATATGAAGCATAGAATAAGAGCAAAGTATTATATTCGATATGCAGATGATTTTGTTGTGATGAGTAGAGATAAGGACGAGCTGGAAGACGTGCTTATCCAAATAAAGTTTTTTCTGGGAGATAATCTTCTCCTCGAACTCCATCCCGACAAGGTGTTCATAAAAACTCTTGCTTCGGGCGTGGATTTTCTCGGCTGGGTGCATTTTCCGAAGCACAGAGTTTTGAGGACGACAACAAAAAGAAGAATGTACAAGAATCTCCAAAGTAATCCACGAACAGAAAGTCTGGCGTCGTATCTCGGTCTCTTGAGCCATAGGAATACTAAAAAGTTGAGAGATTACGTGCAAAGTTTATACACAGACTCTGTGCCAGATGTGCAAGATTTTGGTACAATAGGATGAAGCATAATTTGGAAAATGTGTCGAGTAATGTCTTGAAGAAAGACTAGCGAGGCTCGACGGAGCGAGCTCAAGGAATTTTCTAGCAAGAAAATATCCGCGTCTCTCGGAGAGATATTACGAGAAAAGAATTTTCAAATTATTCCGAATCTATTTCATGTCACTTTTTCACTACAAAACAATCGACAAGAAGGGGCAGAAAAACGAAGGTACCATAGAGGCAAAAGATAAATTTGCTCTTTATCACTCGATAAAAACCGAGGATAATACGGTTATTTTCGCCGAAGAATTAAAAAGCAGAAAGGCTCTGGCTTTTATGAGCGACCTACCCTTTCTCAACGGAGTAAAAACTCATGCTAAAATAGCTTTTGCTCAGAATCTCGCTAAAATGCTCGATGCCGGTTTGTCTATGACCAGAGCCCTTTCCATAATGGAGAGGGAAGCCACCGGAGAATTAAAAAAGGTTTTACGAGATTTGGAAGCTTCTATAAGCAAAGGCGTTACCCTCTCCGATTCCATGAAGAATTTTCCAAAAGTTTTTTCTTCTCTCTTCATATCCATGGTTCGAGCGGGTGAGGAATCCGGTAACCTGTCCACCGCTCTAAAAAATGTTGCTTTACAGATGGAGAAATCATATCAGCTGAACAGAAAAATAAGGGGCGCTCTGATGTACCCAGTGGTCATACTCGTTCTTATGGTGGCTATAGGTATTTTGATGATGGTCTATATGGTGCCGACACTGACCGCCACATTTCAAGGTCTCGGAGTTGCTCTTCCTTTATCAACACGAATAATCATAGGGATGAGTAATTTTCTCGTCTCATATTTTCTATTTGTTATTTTGGGGCTGGTTGCTCTTGTTTTTGTTACAGCATTTATTTTACGGACTGTCGGAGGCAAGCGTTTCATGGATTTTGTTTTACTGCGCATTCCGGTTATAAGTCTAATGGTCAAACAGATTAACTCGGCTCGCACTGCCAGAACACTGTCCTCCCTGATATCTTCCGGGGTAGATATTGTGGTGGCGGTTAATGTGGCAAAGGATGTTTTACAAAACTCTTTTTACAAAGAGGTACTTTCCGAAGTGGGAGCCAATGTGCAAAAGGGCGGTTCGATATCTTCCGTTTTCGCTTATCACGAAAAATTGTATCCGATTTTTGTCTCCGAAATGGTTTCGGTGGGTGAGGAGACCGGAAAAATCGGAGAGATGCTTATGAGCGTCGCCGTTTTTTATGAAGATGAAATAGATCAGAAGACTAAGGATATGTCTTCGGTCATAGAGCCGTTCCTGATGATTTTTATAGGTCTTGCTGTCGGACTTTTTGCTATATCGGTCATAAGTCCTATATATAGTCTGGGAGATGCTATTCAATAAAATATGCCAAAACATAATTTCGAACAAAATGGTTTTACTATCATCGAGATTCTCATAGTTCTGGCTATCGTGGCACTATTATCGGTCGTAAGTTTCCAGTCGTTCGGAAGA
Organism: Minisyncoccota bacterium; assembly: GCA_036517295.1. Lineage (GTDB taxonomy): Bacteria > Patescibacteriota > Minisyncoccia > Phycocordibacterales > DATDWN01 > C7867-006. The sequence goes on from DATDWZ010000005.1 coordinate 3,921, forward strand.
ATAAACGGTTCGGAAGCCATAAACAAAGACGCTTTTCAGATAATTTCCGTTCTTCGCCAGGCGCGGTCCTTGACTCTTGATTCAAAAAATGGGAATCAGTATGGAGTTCATCTGGAATCTTCAAGAGTCGTTTTGTTCGAAGGAAGTTCTTATGACCCGAACAGCACCAACAATACAATCGTTTCGCTCAGCAATCGTGTTACAATATCTTCAATATCGCTGTCGGGTGGAGGATCGGACGTGGTCTTTGAAAAAGTAACCGGCAAAACGGCCAAGAGCGGAACGGTTGTCATCTCTCTCATAAACGACAATACCCAGACAAAAACCATAACCATATACGGTACTGGCCTTGCCGAATTTAATCAGTAAATTATGAAACGAACCAAATATCAAGACGGGTTTAGTTTAATAGAAATAGTCGTCGGATCCGCCGCGTGTCTCATGGTTCTGGTGGGGCTCCTAAGCGCTTTCACAACCATTTTTCAATTATCTCTGGCCAATACCAATAAAGTTCAGGCCGCTTTTCTCGAAGAAGAAGGTCTCGACGCGGTTAGGATTATGCGGGATAACGGATGGACGGCAAACATCGCATCCAAAACTTCGGGCACGGCTTTTTATTTGAATTTTATCGGAGGAACTTGGCAGTCGACAACTACCAATATTTACGTGGACGGGACGTTCGAGAGAAAGGTGATAATTTCCGATATCTATCGTGACGCCAATCAGGATATTGTTCAGAACGGCGGTTCGTTGGATCCAAAAACAAAAAAAGTGGCAGTTTCTATTTCGTGGTTGGTCAAGGGGGCGACAACGACACAGTCTTTGTCCACTTACATAACGAATATTTTTGATAACTAAATATGATTTCCGTATTTAAAAAAACAAAAACAATGTCTGCCGGAACCAAGGGGCTGTCCTTGGTGGAGACATTAATTTACGTTTCCATCATCAGCGTTATCTTGGTTGTCATCATCAACGCTCTGTATTCTTTGTCCAAATCCTACAGAACAATACGTTCGACAGTTGCCATTGAGTCTAGCGCGGTTACTTCGCTCGACAGAATAGTCCGTGAAATACATAACGCTTTGAGTGTTGATGATGCACAGAGCACACTTAACACTTCACCGGGAGTTTTGACCCTAAATACAAAGGATGATGATGGAGTAAATCTCACCGTACAATTTTTTGTAACTAATCAAGTCGTTCATATCCGAGAGAACGGAGTGGATATAGGTCCGCTTTCCGACTCGTATGCCAGAGTCACCAACCTTGTATTTCGAAGCATCACCACCAGTCAATCTAGGGCCATAAAAATAGAGATGACTATCGAGAGCGGTCAGGATACAAGCTATAAATCCAAGAAATTTTACTCTACAGCCGTCCTCCGCGGATCGTATGCGCCATAAAAACTCAAATGAATAAATCTTTCAATAAAAACAGATACGGCGTAAGAGGCGATAGCGGACAGATTTTGATGGTCGCCGTTGTCGGCTTTACCGTAGTGGCTCTGGTTATCGTTTTTGGGATTACATCGCCGATTATAAGGCAAGTCCAAACGGTCAGAAATTTCCAGATTTCCAAGCAAAGTTATTTTACGGCCGAGGCCGGAAGCGAAGACGTTTTTTATCGCATAAAAAATAATCTCACAATCTCGTCTCCGGAAGTGGTTTCTCTGGGCAACGCTATCGCCACGGTGACCGTTTCCACTACAGGTCCTGGTGAGCAAGAAATATTATCTGAAGGCAATGCCAGTAATCTTATTCGTAGTGTTGTTAAAAATATTACCGTAACTGACGGTTTTGAGTTTAGTTTCGCTGTGCAGGTGGGCCCGGGAGGTCTTCGTATGCAGAACGATTCGGATGTTATCGGAAACGTCTACTCCAGTGGGCCTATCGACGGGGATGATAACGATAAAAATTATATTTTAGGAGACGCAGTTTCCTCAGGTCCCGGCGGCTCGATCGATGAGATTCATGCCACGTCAAGCGCGTATGCTCACACAATAACCGATTCAAAGATAGACAAAGATGCCTATTACGTCACCAAGACAAATACTACCGTTACCGGAACAAGCTATCCCGGAAGTCCCGATCAGCCGAGCGTTTCGATGCCCATAGCCGAGTTCTTACTTGATCAATGGGAAGCGGATGCGGTTGCCGGAGGCACGATCAGCTCGCCATGCCCTTATAATATAAACTCAAATGTAACTTTGGGTCCGAAAAAGATAGATTGCGATGTTCGTGTTTATGGTAATAATACCGTTGTTACTTTGACCGGCACTCTTTGGATAAACGGCAATCTGACAATAGACAACGACCCGGAGTTTAAAGTGGCTGATTCGGTCGGCAACAAGAGCGTTCCTGTGGTGGCACATTCAACCTCTAATCCCACCACAAAAGGTATGATCGATATCAATAACGAACCGAACTTTTACGGATCGGAAACGGGAGGTGTGGCCAACCCAGATTCTTACATTATGTTCATTTCACGTAATACAAGCGCGGAATCGGGCGGCACGGTCAAGGCTATAACCGCTGGTAACCACGTTACGGGTAATCTTCTTTTATACGCTCCGCACGGAGCCGTGGAACTCTCGAACGAAGTCATCCTACGGGAAGTTACAAGCTATTCTTTGACCCTAAAAAACAATACCCAAGTCTACTACAATATCGGTTTGGCCCAACCTTTATTTACGACCGGGCCTGGAGGGGCGTGGAAGATCAAGAGATGGAAGGAAACCAAGCCTAATAATTAAAACTCTGTGTTACAATATTTAGTATGAAAAGACAGAAAAAACTTGTGGTTGGGAATTGGAAAATGAATCCTGTTGATGTTGAGGAGGCCAAGAAATTGGCTGGTAGCGTGAAAAGGATGATGAAAGCTGTGAAGAGAACGGAGGTTGTTCTGTGTCCACCTTTTGTCTATTTATCAACCTTGTCGAACATTTCCCGTAAATCTCTTTTTCTTGGCGCCCAAAACGCAAATCACGAAACACTCGGTTCTTTCACCGGAGAAGTTTCTTACTCCGAGCTTTATCAGTTTGGCGTTCGATTTGTCATAGTTGGTCATTCTGAAAGGCGAAAAATGGGCGAGACCGATGAATTTATAAATAAAAAAGTGAAGTCCGTGGTCAATTCAGGTATGACAGCCATACTATGTGTGGGGGAAAGCAATCGTGATTATGATGGAGGCTATTATCATTTTATAAAACAGCAACTCTCGGCGGACCTGAAAGATGTTTCCAAGAAAGTTCTGGAAAATCTAGTTATCGCATACGAACCAATATGGGCGGTGGGGGCAAAAGAAGCCATGAATCCTCGCGACCTGCACGAGATGTCTATCTATATAAAAAAAGTTTTGAAAGATATGTTTGGAATTTCGGCCGAAAGCGTTAGGGTTATATATGGAGGCGATGCGGACAGGGCTAACTCCGACTCTCTGGTTCGCGACGGTAATGTTTCCGGATTACTCATAGGACGCGAGAGCCTACGAGCAAATGATTTTATTGAGATTATAAAATTAGTCGACGCAATTCAATGATAAAGTATGTAGATGAACTGGAAAAAGAGGACTTAAAAGGCAAGAGGGTTTTACTTCGACTGGATTTGAATGTGGCCGTCAATGACGGACAGATTGTGGACGATTTTGATATTCAGAGAGTTATTCCTACGATTGATTTTTTGAGGGAAAAGGGATCCCAGATTATAATTATCGCTCATATTGAAAATAGCAATGGCGAAGCAACCACCCTTTTGCCAGTTTTTGACTCTTTGAAAGGTTATTTTCCAATTGAATTTTGTCCGACTTACTTTACACCGGAGTCGGTTGATAAACTTTTAAAAATGGACAACAAAAGCGTTTTGCTTTTTGAGAATTTGCGCATAAATCGCGGAGAAAAAGAGAATGACCCCGAGTTTATGAAGAAACTCTCGGCTATGGGAGATATATTCGTAAATGACGCCTTCGGCGTTTCCCATAGAGAGCATGCTTCCATAGTCGGTGTTCCGCGACTTCTGCCTCACTATGGAGGACTCTTGATGCGTCAGGAGATAGAACACTTATCACAAGTTCTAAACCCAAAACATCCATTCGTTTTTGTTCTAGGCGGGGCAAAGTTTGAGACAAAACTGCCTTTGATAAAGAAATATCTCGACAAAGCCGATAGCGTTTTCGTCGGAGGGGCGTTGGCCAACAACATTTTCAAAGAAAAAGGATACGAGGTGGGCAAATCCTTTCTTTCCAACGGTGATTTTAATTTGAAAAAGATAATAAACAATCCAAAACTGGCAATTCCGGAAGATGTTACGGTCGAAGGTTCCGATTCAAAAGTGGAATTCAAAAAACCGGATGAAGTGTCAAAGAACGAATGTATAGTAGATGCCGGTCCCGAAACCATGAAGCAATTAAAGGCTCTTCTTAAAGGGGCAAAAACAATAGTTTGGAACGGCCCACTCGGTAATTATGAAAAAGGTTTTGGTGACAAAACGGAATCTTTGGCTGAAATGATTGCGGCGGAAACCTCAAAAGGTTCCACGGGTATAATTGGTGGTGGCGATACTCTGGCGACAATAAATCTATCAAAACTTAGCCACAAATTCAGTTTCGTATCGACCGGCGGCGGCGCGATGTTGGATTATCTTGTGAATGAAACTTTACCAGGTATAAGAGCCCTTGAATCTTAAAGATTATTTTTTATTTTTTCAGCATTTCCAGCGAAATCTTTTTTGTTCCCAACAACATCTTTGTTGGGGAAGATCCAAATGTGTGCATGTTCTACTTCGTCCCCCACTGTTTTTGAAAGTATAAAATCGGTATTAAACGCTTTTTGTTGAGCTAGGGCTATCTTCCGGGCAACTTCAAAATATTCTCCAGCATTTGGGACATCCCATGTCCATCTATAATGTTGTTTTGGTATCACCTGTGTATGGCCAGGAGATTGAGGGTTTATATCGAGAAAAGCTAGAAAATTTTCATCCTCATAGACTTTGTGTGAGGGTATTTCTCCTTTAACTATTTTGCAAAATATGCAATCCATGAGTCTAGTATAACGTATAAAGTGTAAGGTATAAAGTCTGTGGTAGACTTGTAAGAATGAAAAAGTACGCTCTCCGACCGGAAATACCAAAAAATGTTGATGAAAATCTCAAAGAGCATAATCCGCTAGTCCGTTCACTCCTATATATAAGAGGGATTGAAGATGCCGACAATGCTTACGATTTTCTCAATCCGAACTATGAAAAACATGTGCATGATCCATATCTACTCAAGAATATGGAGAAAGTGGTGAAGCGAATTCTGAAAGCTATAGAAAGAAACGAAACAATTGCCATATTTTCCGACTATGATGCGGATGGTATTCCTGGAGCGGTTATTCTTCATGATTTTTTCCAAAAAATCGGTTACAAAAACTTTGTAAACTACATTCCTCTGCGAAATGAAGAAGGTTTCGGCTTGAATGACGAGGCCATCACGACACTGCACAAAGTCGGTGTTACACTCATAGTCACTATTGACTGCGGTATTTCAGATGTCGCTCAGGTTGAGCACGCAAATAAGCACGGGATAGATGTCATTATCACCGACCACCATACTCCTCCGAAAAAATTACCTAAAGCCTTTACCATAATCAATCCTAAACAAAAAGGCTGCGACTATCCGGAGAAAATGCTCTGCGGGTCGGGGGTGATATTTAAAGTTATCCAAGCTCTTTGTGGTGTTCTGCGGGATCCTTTAAAAATTAAAAATTATAAATTAAAAATTTCAGCCACTCTCCCAATAGGCTGGGAGAAGTGGCTGTTAGACATGGTAGGACTAGCAACTCTCTCCGATATAGTTCCGCTTTTAGGTGAAAATCGTGTTTTTTCGTATTATGGATTGAAAGTTTTACAAAAAAGTCCTCGACCGGGTCTCCTGAAGCTCTTCTCACTTCTCGGCATGAATCAAAATACCGCCACGGAGGACGATATTGCTTTCATGATAACCCCGCGCATCAACGCCGCTTCTCGTATGGGTATTCCTCGGAACGCTTTTAATCTCTTATCCACAACCGACGAAGTTGAAGCGGGAGTTCTGGCCGAGCATTTGAATAAAATAAACGATCAGAGGAAGGGGGTTGTCGGAGGCATGGTTAAAGAGATTAAAAAGAAGATCGCTGACCGGGGTGAGGAGATGAAACACGTTTTGGTTTTTGGAAATCCGGAGTGGAAACCCAGCCTTTTGGGTCTTGTAGCCAACAGTTTCAGCGATGAGCATAATCGCCCCGTATTTTTTTGGGGAAGAAACAGTGAGAGTGGTGGTCTGATAAAAGGTTCATGCCGTGCTGGGGGAGATACGGATGTTGTTGCTCTCATGGAGAAAGCCAAGGATGCTTTTGTTGAGTATGGTGGACATAAAGGCGCTGGCGGGTTCTCTGTATTACAGGAAAATATTCACACTTTGGAAGATAAGTTGAACGAAGCCTTTCTCGAACTCCAAAATGTGTCAAAGGGCACCTTTGACACATTGGTAGATAAGAAATTATCGCTGGATGATGTGAATTGGGGCATATACAATCTGGTGGAGAAATTTGCGCCATTTGGATTTGAAAATCCCAAGCCCCTTTTTCTTTTGGAGAATATAGAAATCTCAGGCATGAAACTTTTTGGCAAAGAACAAAATCATCTGGAGCTGAAATTCAAAAACTCTTCTGGTAAAGATGTAACAGCCATCGCCTTTTTCTCGACAGGAGATAAATTCGAAATACCAGTCACAGTCGGAAGTAATATGAATCTTGTGGCAACCATGGAAAAATCTCAATTCAGAAACTTTCCTGAATTGCGTTTGAGGATAGTAGACATATTTTAATTTGATTTTTTGCTGTTCATGGTGTTATATAAGATGAGATTCAGATTATATCGCTCGTTGCGGATGGAGACAGACGATGAAACGAAAGTTGGAGTACAGGACCTCTCAAGGGTTACAGAATGCACTCAACAACGCGTTACGCGCAAGAGATCAGTCCGGGATGATGCAAGCCTTGCTGGCCGAGATTGGTTTTTCCGGACGGGAAACGCCGACCGTGTCCGAAATGAGGAGGCTGATTCAGCGCGAGGCCTATCAGAGACTCTTCGACGAGCGGAATATCTCGAAGGGGACAAGGGTAACGATCGGCAAGGGAACACAACTCTTCACGGTCGAGAGTTTCGATGAGACCGGTCGGGCTCGGTTTGTGGAGCTCAAAGGCGGAACTTTTCCACCGAATGATCTCTACTGGGCTGGCTGATGATGTTCGTGTATCCGGAGGTGCATCTCGCACCTCCGGATATTGCTTTATTGCCGACATAGAGCGAGTGAAATGAGAAAGTAATCTCTCTCATTTCCGAACCGAGGAGAGCGAATAAGGTTTTAATACCTTTTATACGACGAGGCCTCGGACGCATTGCGTCCGAGGCCTAGGTAAAAAACGAAGAAGATGGGGTCAGGCAGTCTTTTGCTTGACTGCTGTACAGGCGACAGTTCCGCTTTCGCAGAACTCTGCCTTGCCACATTCACCACATCGGGTTTTGACGCCGACTTCGGTCATCTCCTCCAAGGTCAAGAACTTCATCCCCAGCCATCTGAAGACATAGTCCACGATGGACTCTGCCATAGGAATGCAGGGGTTGCTTGTCATCCCGCACGGCTCGAACCTGGTGTTGGCGAACTTGGCCACCAGGTTCTTCATCGGTACCCCATGCTGGAGAAGCATGGACGCCTCAACAGCGATCGTGTCGAGAAGACCAGAGAGAGTCGAGCCCTCCTTGGACATTTCGATGAAGATTTCTCCCGGCTGGCCGTTTTCATACAGGCCGACCGTGAGATACCCCTTGTGTTGTCCACCGATTACGAATCGGTGGGTGATACCCCGCCGAGTTTCCGGCAGTCTGTACCGCACCGGCTCGTTCATAGCGATAACCCCCTTATTCTTTTTAGATAATACTCCTCACAAAAAATTTTGTAAACAAAAAACAGTGCATATCGGCTTAAATTTGGTTTTAGGATATAATTTAAAGCATATGACAATAGTATTTACAGACGGCGCATCGAGGGGTAACCCCGGTTCGGGAGGTTGGGGAGTGATAATATTAACGGACGATTCGGCTACCGAACTTGGTGGACGAGAAAAAAACACCACAAATAATCGTATGGAACTAACGGCCGTTATCTCTGCTCTCGAATCGGTACCGAGCGAGAGGGATGTGACTATACATACTGACTCGGCTTATGTCGTAAATGGTATTACTCGCTGGGTAAAGGGATGGAAGAAAAATAAGTGGATGACATCAAAAAAAGAAGAAGTTTTAAATAAGGACTTATGGGAACGACTGGTTATTGCCACGACTCACAGAGTAATAGATTGGAAACTTATAAAAGGTCATACGGGTCACGCGGGGAACGAGAGATGTGATGTTATCGCCACTTCTTTTGCTGACAATTCACCGGTAGTTTTATATAACGGTTCTCGCGAGAGATATGGAGTCGATGTTTCGATTAAAGAAATCATGACTTCAAAAAATTCCAAGGTAAAAAGTAAGACGCGAGCCTATTCATATATAAGTATGGTAGACGGCGAAGTTCTTGTTCATAAGACATGGGAAGAATGTAGGGCTAGAGTGAACGGTGTACCAAATGCAAAATATAAAAAATCTGTTTCTCCTGAGAACGAAGAAGAGATTGTCCGTGAGTTTGCAGAATAATTCGTTTAGAAATTAGAAATTGAAAATTAGAAATTATCACTTATGATTTTGGCTTTGGTTTTTGGATTTATATCTGGAATCGCATTAGGCTCCTTTTTTCATGTCAGTATGGGCACTTTTATTTTTGGTTTTTTCGTCACGGTGGCGGTTTTCTTTTATAAATATTTTGTGGACGAGAGTAATCGTAGGGTTTTGGTTTTTATTTCAGCTGCCTTGCTCGGGATTTTGTTGGGGATTGGTCGGATGAACATTTCTCCTCTATATCAAACATCATATCTGGATGATTTCGCGGGCAAAAAGATATCTACAGAAGGGATTATTGTCGGTGAACCGGATATTCGTGAGCAAAATACAAAATTAACAGTACGACTTTCAGGTATTTTAGTCGGGACTTCTACAATTCCAGTTCGAGAAAAAATTCTCGTGACCGTCCCGTTATATCCCGAGTTTCACTATGGCGATAAAGTGAAAATGCAGGTTACTCTGGAAGAACCACAAAACATAGAATCGGATGGCAGGGTGTTCGACTACAAGGGTTACCTACGAGTGCGAGGTATTTGGTATACAAGCCGTTTTGGTACAGTGGAACTCGTTTCTTCCGGTCACGGGGCTGTGGTAAAAGATTTATTGTTTAAAATTAAACATGCCTTCGTCGATTCTCTCAATAATGCTCTGCCACAACCGGAATCAAGTCTCATGGCCGGGCTCCTGCTTGGTGCAAAGCAGAGTTTGGGCAAAGAGATTTTAGGTGAGTTCCAAAGGACGGGAACATCTCACATTGTCGTCTTATCCGGTTACAATATCGCTATTATTGCCACAAGTATTATGTCGCTTTTGCGATTTTTTCCAAAAAATATATCGTTTGGATCAGGAGTCATCAGCATTGTTCTATTCACAATTCTTTCCGGTGGGGGAGCCTCCGCCTGGCGGGCCGCTATTATGGTCTTAGTCGCGTTGTTTGCGAAGAAAATGAACCGTGACTACAAAATTAGTCGGGTTTTTGGTTTCACTATTATTCTCATGTTGGCACCTAATCCACTTCTTCTCGTCTTCGACCCATCATTTCAACTCTCAATCCTTGCAACGATTGGGATAATCTTTGTTTCACCACTTATTGAGGCGTATTTCTCCAGAGTTCCGGAAAAATTTGCCAAACATGTTCCGTTACGTGAAATTGTTTCAACAACAGTCGCCACACAAATCACCGTTTTGCCGTTTCTTATTTATAACACAGGACTTTTCTCTCTCGTTTCTCTTCCGGTAAATGTTTTGATTCTTGGAACTATTCCCATCACGATGCTTTTTGGGTTTATTACAGGCATGATAGGTCTTGTTTCCCTCTGGCTTTCTTTTATCCCGGCATTTTTTGCTTACATTTTACTTTGGTATCAACTCACGATAGTTCATCTCGGGGCGGTTCTACCGTTTGGCGCAGTACAGCTTCCTGCCTTTTCTCTAATCATCTTGGTTTTTATATACATGATAATTTTCCTTTGGTTGTATTTTTTAAAAAAGCCTTCCTCCTAATGACACACTTTTTCTATCCATAGTTATCAAAATAACTTTTCCATCAGTATCTGGCACTCCGAAAGTCAAAACTTCTGATTCAAAAGGACCTATTTTGCGCGGAGGAAAGTTCACAACACCCAAAACAAGTTTTCCAACCAATTTCTCTTTTGTATAGAGTGCCACAATCTGGACGGAAGAATTTTTCACCCCAATCTCGGGGCCAAAATCTATTTTCAGTTTATACGCAGGTTTTTTGGCTTCGGGAAAATTCAACACCTCAAGTATTTTTCCGCATCGTATATCCAGTTTCTGAAAATCTTCTATTATGACCACGGTATTGTTAATTAATTTTCTAATACCTTATTAAAGAAAGCGTACTTCTTTTTAGTGTATTCTTTGAAATTGATCCGGCCGTATGGAAGTTTGATATTCCTATATTCTTCCGCCAAATCTTTATTATTAGAGAGGATTTGATATATCTTAATCTGCTCTTTCATACTGAGCGAATTCCTGTCCGTTAAACAGAGTTCAACTTCAAAGCCATTTTTATCAAATTTCCATTCAATATAAGAGGCGTGTTTTTCTGGCGCTCCAAACAGTTTTTCTATAAGAGGAGTGTATTTTTCGTAATCCGCGGGGCTTGAAAGAATATCAAGGTCGATATCATTTTGTCCCGGTAGGCCCAGTGCCGACGATCCTCCAAAATGGATATCCAAATCTGGCAGGATCTTTTTTAAGGAATTTATTATTTCATGTGCGGCTTCTTGAATTCCCGGGTCAAGTGGTTTAACGACGATGGATTTATCATCAGGAATGGTTGATAACCATTGTATTTGGTAGTCCCTAAGCATGGAAATTTATTTTGCATTCTTAAAATTCTCCTCCACTACTTCCCAGTTGAGGTTCGAAAAAAAGTCTTCAATATATTGTTTTTTGCCACTTGGTTGATAATCCGCGACAAAGGCGTGTTCCCACATATCGAGAGCTAGTACGGGACTGACTCCGGTTAGGTGCCCAAAATGCTGTTCGTCTACCCAGTACTGTATTAATGTGTCGGTTTTTTTGTCGTACCCAAGCATTGCCCAGCCGACGCCACGAGTTGCGGCCAGGTTTCTGAAGATTTCCAGAAAAAAATCAAAAGAGCCAGTCCATTCTACAATTTTTTTATGCAGAGGAGATTCCGTGGAAAGCGGTTTTGCTCCACCTTCAAGACTAGCAAAATAATATTCGTGGTTTCGCATACCATCGAACTCGAAAGCTTGCCGACGGTAGGTTTCTCTACGAGCGTATTCGGGATTAGCTGGATTCTCCACAATTTCGTGCACAAGATTCAGGTGTTTTACATATCCGGCATACAGTTTCAGATGTTCCTCTATATTTTTCGTCGAAATACCTTTCAGTGTAGGGATATTAAACTTTTGCTCCTCGAATAGCTTCATAGTTTTTAGTTATTTTCCCAAAGGTCTTTCCTTGGGGAACTGGTTAATGATATTATACATAAATGGGATTTAGAAAAATAAATTTTTCTACTGGTGAATTTTACCATATTTACAATCGAGGTAACAGTAAGCAAAAAATATTTTTAGACAACCAAGACTACGATAGATTTTTGAAATTACTTTACCTGTGTAATTCAAACAGGAACGTCAATTTTAGAGAAGATATAGTAGATCAAAAAATCGACGCCTTCGATTTTGACCGTGACCAGCTCATAGTTTCTATTGGAGCCTGGGTTATTATGTCAAACCATTTTCATTTATACCTCACCATTCCCCAAAGGTCTTTCCTTGGGGATGAGGCCATTTCAGCTTTTATTAAAAAGCTCTGCACCGCCTACTCAATGTATTTTAATAAAAAATATAATCGAACAGGATCACTTTTTGAGGGCAAGTTCAAATCTGAGCATGTTGATAACGACGTATATGCTAAATATATTTTTTCTTACATACATCTAAACCCGGTTAAGCTCATTTATTCGGACTGGAAACAAAAAGGGCTAAAAGATTCTAGAAAGGTTTTGGAATTTCTTAGTAATTACAAATGGAGTAGCTACCTTGATCATAGAGGGGTAAAAAGAGCAGAGAACAGAATTATTGGTTTGACAGATTTTCCTAACTATTTTTCAGACCAAAAAGTTTTTGATGAGGAGATCTTTGATTGGCTTACCTTAAATCCCAAAGGTCTTTCCTTTGGGAATTTTTAGGGATGATTTATGAGACAGATTTTTTCTCATGTTACGCAATATTTAAGGTGGTATACTCTATTTTCTCTCGTACTTTTAAGCATAATTCTTTGGTCTGTTGTTTTTCACGAAGATAGACGTGGAATTCTGACTTTTGCCGTTCTCGATATAGGTCAGGGCGACTCTATTTTTATAGAGTCTCCGACAGGAACTCAGGTTTTGGTTGATGGTGGACCGGATAAGAATTTAATGAAAAAGATCTCCGATTTTTTGCCGTTTTACGATAGACACATAGATATGATAGTGGTAACCAACCCTGACTTAGACCACTATTCCGGTTTTATCCCTCTTCTCGATAAGTATTCTGTTGATGTTGTTCTCGAACCGGGGACGACGAACAAATATGAGGCATACGGTCTTTTGGAGAGAGAGATTGTCGATAGGAAAATCCCAAAAGTTTTAGCCAGACGCGGACAGGTTGTCGATCTTGGTGGCGGGGCATATTTACAGATTTTGTTTCCTGACAGAGATATTTCCGGGCTTTCTCCGAATGACGGCTCTATAGTAATGAAACTTGTTTACGGCGACACCTCAGTTATATTGCAAGGAGATTCGACTGCCAACATGGAGCATTATCTTGTTGGTCAAGACGGAGTGAAATTGAAAAGCAGTATCCTTAAAGTCGGCCACCACGGTTCTCGCACAAGTACTACTGCCGAATATGTTTCGGCTGTGAATCCTGAGTGGGCAGTCATTTCTTCCGGCGCAAACAACTCCTATGGTCATCCACATAAAGAAACTTTAGACACGTTGGGTAGTATGAAAATACCAACTTACGATACATGTAATAATGGCGACTTAATTTTTCAGTCTGATGGAAAAAATTTTGTTATGAAAGACAAAAGTCCAAAACCGGCGATCATGGGGTGTAAGTAGAGCATTATGTTTTTATGCTAAACTAAATAGGTGAATAAAAAGAACATATTCTTCTGGACCCTGTATGATTTTGCCAATTCGATTGTCTCTATTGTTTTCTTTCTCTATTTTTCCCAGTGGCTTGTGGTCGATAAAGGCGTCGCAGATTTTTGGTACAACATGATATTTGCAGGCGGTTCGGCCCTCCTCTTGTTGACCGCTCCGGTTCTTGGAAGTATTGCTGACAAGACTGGGCGGCACCAGAATTATCTTAACAAGATAACAGTACTTTCTTTTCTCTCCTTCCTGGCTGTTTCTCTGGTGGCCCTGTTCTTTTCCGGCAAAATCTTTTTAGCCGTTCTGTTTTTTCTTTTAGCTAACTACCTGTATCAATTCTCATTTGTTTTTTACAATCCGCTACTTCATTACATTGCTCCTAGAGCAAAATGGGGGAGAATATCGGGTTTTGGCATAGGGGCCAACTATTTAGGACAGGTTGCAGGATTACTTATTGCTCTTCCTCTTGCCGGAGGGGCCATATATTTTATAGGTGAAGCCGGACGAGCCCAGACTTTTCTACCAGCGACGATATTGTTTTTTGTTCTTGCCCTACCCATGCTTCTGTTTTTCAAACTGCCGAAACAAGAAAATCAAGCCTACAAAATAAATTTGAAAGAAGAGTACAAAAGTCAGTGGAGGCAATTCAAAGATCTTATCGCTGATAAAAATATGAAACTTTTTCTTCTCTCACTTTTCTTTTTTAACGATGCTGTTATCACCGTTTCCAACAATTTTCCACTATATCTCGAGAATGTTTTCGGTGTTTCTGATAAGATGAAAACAATTCTCCTAGCTGGGCTACTAATCACCTCCATAATAGGTGCTGTAGTTTCCGGATATATTACGGATAAAATAGGTTTGAAAAAATCTTTGTTGGTTGTTATCGGCGGTTGGATCATATTTCTGCCCATACTCGGCCTGAACACCAACTACAATATTTTCATGGCTCTTTGCATCTTTGCCGGTTTTCTTTTTGGAGCCATATGGACGGTTACACGGGCCGCCATGACGGCACTGACCCCAAAAAATAAACTCAATTTCGGTTTCAGTTTCTATACTCTGGCCGAGAGGACCTCGACTCTTATAGGTCCACTGTTTTGGGGACTTTCCACTTATATTTTTATCGGTTTAGGTGCTACTCGATATCGTATTGCCATGATAATCATGACCATTTTTGTAGCTATCGGTTTTTATCTAGTGAGAAAGGTCGAAATAGAGGAAAATTAAAGAATTTTTACGTTACGACGAGTTATCCGTTTCGCAGAGCATCCACAGGCCTTGAGCATGGTTTTGTCAACGACCCTAAGCGAAGCGAAGGGCTCATTGACAAATCAAGGCCGAGGACAGAAAAAACCTTTCGCCGGAAAGGTTTTTGTCTCTGCGAAACGGATAACGAGTAGTTTTATATGAGGCCGGCTTTTTTCAGTGTGGCGTAGGCGCCGTTCTTCTGAATAGTTTTGAGACCGCGGGCAGAAACATTTATTGTGATAGACTTTTTAAGTTCAGGAATATAGACCTTCTTTTTCTGAAGATTTGCGTATTTTCTGGCCATACCGGTTGGGTTGAACTGAGTTGCTCGAGTTCTGTTCGAGTACCCGCCTCCCATTTGGGATGATTTTCCTGTGATTTCACATACCTTTGCCATAGTGCGAATATGGTAACATAGTATGTATTGGCAAGCAAACACAATTTTTAATTCTTAATTTTGTAATTTTTAAAGAATTTTCAAGGTATTAATGTTTAAAAATTAGAAATTTAGACTTATTTATCTACGACGAGAGAAGATCGTATGAATGTGTAATCACATTCATAACGTCTGAACGAGAAGTAGGAATTTATAAAATTAAAAATTCAAAAATTATAAAATTATTCTCATGTCTTTAGACTTTAT
This sequence comes from Minisyncoccota bacterium, assembly GCA_036517295.1. Classification (GTDB taxonomy): domain Bacteria; phylum Patescibacteriota; class Minisyncoccia; order Phycocordibacterales; family DATDWN01; genus C7867-006. The sequence continues at coordinate 19,192 of DATDWZ010000005.1, forward strand.
CTTCTCCATCCTCATCCTCATCTTCTCCGTGGTTATCCATGAAGTTGCTCATGGGTATACCGCGTATATGCAAGGGGACAACACGGCTTTCCATCAGGGCCGTTTAACCCTTAATCCTTTTGCTCATCTCGAATGGTTCGGCTCTTTCTTCCTGCCTATAATTTCGTATTTCTTCGGTGGATTTATAATCGGCTGGGCAAAGCCTGTTCCGTTCAATCCTTACAATCTTCGCAACCAACGCTGGGGCGAAGCCATCGTAGCTGCTGCCGGTCCACTTTCAAACATATTTATCGCACTTTTCTTTGGCCTGCTTCTCCGGTTTGGCGTTTTGGCGCAGTTCGGTTCGGGCTTTGTGTACATAGCCATGACCATAGTTTTTATAAATCTAATTTTAGCCACATTCAATCTTATCCCCGTACCACCTCTCGATGGTTCAAAAATACTTTTTTCAATTCTTCCTTACCACATGAGTGATGTACGCGATTTTCTGGAACGAAATGGTTTGTTCATACTGATATTTTTTGTTTTCTTCCTCTGGCGTTTCGTCCTACCTCTCGTCGTGTGGGAGTTTCATTTAATTACTGGATTGACTTCTTAACTGATTGAGAATAGTCTTTTGGCTAGACGCAAGATTCACAGGGCTCCGGCCCGGATTGGAGAAGCGGTATGGCGGCCCCTAAGCTCTTCGAGTTGTCGAGTTCTATCAAGCAGGACATCTACTTCGCAGCGACCATGGTGTTTCAGAAAGTCCTGGACGCTCTCGAAAAGGCCGGCAAGCGGGAGGCGAAACACACCGGAGGATTCCTTCGCATCCGCTACGCTTTCAGCGAGACCGACGGGCTCCGCGGGTGGCACGAGCTCTACCAGCATCGTCTCGGTGATCGCGAGGGTGATTACTGGGAGACCGTCGAAGATTTCTCACAAGAGAAGGTCTTCAGACTGGTGGAGGAGCACGCCAGGAATTCGCACCATGTCAGTTCCTGGCAATCGGCCGATGACAACAGACGGCGGTTCCCTGGAGCCGTGATTCTCAATGCCAACATCGAGGAGCTCGGTGGGCGGGTGAAGATTCTCATCTCATTCTCCGGACTCCCGGCGGATGCGGACGAGGCCTTCGACCTTCTTCTGGCGAAAGAAATGAAGTGGAACAGCAACCTCGCTGAGTTTGCCACCGTCATCTCTCGGCCGGACGAGGACGATGCGGAAGCCCACAACGACTTCGCCTGGGACCTCGTGGCCCCTGTGACCTTCTGGCGCTGATGCATTCTTTTTCTACAGCACCTCGTCTTGGCTCGCGCCGGGACGGGGTGTTCGACTTTATAGCCTTGCTTTTTTTACGAAAAGATATTACAGTATCACCCATGTCTACGATTAATCAGTTGATACGCCGAAAGCGTTCAAAACCAAAACAAAAACCACGAGCAGTGGCTCTTACTCGTGGTTTTAACAACCTGACTAACCGTCCTGTATTTTATCCGGCTCCTTTCAAACGAGGTGTGTGTACAAAAGTAACAACAAAGACTCCAAAGAAACCGAACTCGGCTATTCGAAAGATTGCAAGAGTTCGACTTACAAACGGTATGGAAGTAACAGCCTACATTCCAGGAATGGGACACAACCTACAGGAGCACTCTGTAGTGTTGCTTCGAGGTGGAAAGGTAAAAGATGTTGGAGTTCGATACACTATCGTTCGGGGTATGCTTGATGCGACAGGGGTGGAAAAGAGAATGAAGGGTAGATCAAGATATGGGGCAAAGAAACCGAAGTCAAAATAATTATTCTAATTATTCTAATTAACCTAATTATTCTAATTTTTTAAACAAGATGCGAAGAAAAGTAACAAACAGAAACATAGTAGGTAAAGACCATGTTTACAACTCGGTAAAAGTTGGTAAATTTATAAACTACATAATGCTTCGTGGCCAGAAAGAAACTGCTCGAACTATTGTCTATACAGCATTCGACTTAATAAAAGAAAAAGCAAAGGTTACCGATCCTATGGAAGTTTTTGACACGGCTTTGAAAAATACGGGTCCTCTTACGGAAGTACGTTCAAGACGAGTCGGTGGCGCGAACTACCAGGTTCCTCGAGAAGTTCGACCCGAACGACGCTCATTCCTTTCTATGAAATGGATTATAGAATCAGCTCGAGCCGGAAAAGGCGCTCCTATGGCATCGAGACTCGCGGATGAAATTATTTTGGCCGCAAAGAACGAAGGTAAGGCAGTAAAGAAGAGAGAGGATACGCATAAGATGGCGGAAGCGAACAAAGCCTTCGCCCATTTCGCTTGGTAAAAAGTTCTTGAATTTGGCGAACTCCGTTGTTGGACTTCAGTAAAATAATCCTCACCTTACGACGTGTAAGGCTCGAATTATTTTCTTCGTCCGCCTAGGATTTCATCCAAATTCAAGAACTTTTTTCGTGCTAATTTTTATTTTATACACGACCTTCGCGAAAAATCCTCCGAGCCAGATTCAAACCCACTTACGGTGGGATTTATTTTACCTTGCAATTTCGCTGGGGGGGGTAAAATGAGGTTAATTAAAACTAATTCAAAAAATATATGTCTAATGAAGGAGTTTCAAAAGATGAAAATATTGTCGACGAAAAAATGGTTGATGCCTTAAAACAAGAGCTTAAGAAAATTGATGAAGAATTTGAACAAATAGGATTAGGTCCGCAACTAAGAGAAGCTTGTGAATTTTTGCTAGGCTACCGCCCAAGCGGTTACATGGTGGAGATAATGGGCAATGATCCATCTTGGCAAATTGAGGATCACTCTGTAGGTTTTAGAGTAAGTGTAAGACATGAAGATGAAGATGAAAGTGGAAGTAAGAGTTATAGTTATAAAGAATGGATCAACCAACGTATTAAATCAGTAGGCGACTTGATTGATTTCTACCGAAAATATGAAAAGAGGTACTCAGAAGTTGTCAATAAACTTAATGAAGTACGTGGTTGGAAAACGGGTAATGAAATAGATTTCAAGGCTAACGAAAAAGCTGGCTAAATTGTAATGATAGCGTCAACCCTTGTCGATTTAAGTGGAAGGGACCTCTAACCTTAGAGGTTCGGGTAGCCCGACATTCGTGTTGGGCTACGTCGTATATGAAAATTAATAGCCACTTCCATTCACTCGGTTTTTATTTGTTTCTATTCTCATTTACGCTATAGCGTAAATGAGAGGTATTGGATATAATATGGAATATGATTAGAAAAGTTTTTAATTACAAAGGAATAAGAGTAAATGCTTTCGGGATACCAACATCTGGATATACAAAGAAAAGATTGAACAAGTTTGATAAACAGAAAAAGGCTCCTTACCATACCTCATTCCAGTCATCGTTCAAAGATGGTGCGTCAAAAAATCTAATTATTATCTACGATATATCAGAGAATTTAAAAAAAGAAAGAGATTGGTTTCGTCGACATCTGATAAGGTTTGGATATGTCATGATACAAAAAAGCGTTTGGGTTGGCCCATCACCCTTACCGAAGGAATTTCTTGAATATCTTCTAGAAATAAAGATAGGAGATAAATTCAAAACCTTCAAACTTGCAAAATCTTATAACTCCTCAATCTCAGCCATGGCGTAGATAGGATTTACCAGAGATTTTTAATATAGAATAATATTTTATAGTCGAAAGGCCCCGATTGATTTCTCGTTCGAGGCCCTCTGTTGACGAAATCTCCGGTCTGCTATTGGCGAACCGGCTGAAGGTACATGGGATCGAACCATGAGTTCGTCTCCTCGTTTCCCATTTTGGTGACGAGGATGTTGCTGCCCAATCCATGCACGATTGCCTGGATTGCCGCCACGGTCACCGGTTTTCCGCTCGGCGCGTGGAACAGTTGGAGCGGCGGTTCAAGCCAAACCGTTCCTTCAGCGTCGGTTCGATGCCCCTTGGCCCTCTGAAGAATCTCGGGGATGGTCATCTGGACCGCCCCGGTTGGAGGTTCACTGTGTTGACCCAGCCGTTGTACTCGACCTCACCGAGCTTCCAGACGAACGCGTGTTCAGCGTGTATCTGCGGAATGGGTTGTCCCACCGCCGTCACGATACACAGCTCCCCAGTCAGTGTATAAACCAGTCCGACTTCTACTCGAAACTGGTTTATGCTCGGAGCGTCTTCTGACATGCGCGGGAAGCGTGAAACAACCTTGCTCATCCCCTTGATCTCGTCGGTCGTCATTGCGTCTACCTCCATCTCTAAAAGCATTTCTAACACAAACTCATCTTCGTTGCAACAAAAAGGCTTTTAGTATATAGTTTTATTTGCCGTGAGGCATTTTTATTTTAATTATCATGCAAAGAGACTACACACTCGATAAGGTACGAAACTTCGGGATCATCGCTCACATCGATGCGGGCAAAACGACTACATCGGAACGCGTGCTTTTTTATACAGGAATGACTCACAAAATCGGTGAGGTGCACGAGGGTGAAACTGTTACAGACTGGATGGAACAGGAGCGCGAGCGCGGTATCACCATCACGGCAGCGGCTATCACATGTTTTTGGAATCCGACATACAAAGAAAAAGGAGCAAAACCAGAATATCGCTTCAATATTATTGACACTCCCGGTCACATAGACTTTACAGCCGAAGTGAAACGCTCGCTTCGAGTTTTGGACGGTGCGGTTGTTGTATTTGACGGTGTTGCCGGCGTGGAACCACAATCCGAAACGAACTGGCGATATGCGGATGATGCCATGACTCCACGAATCTGTTTTATAAATAAACTGGACAGAACGGGTGCTTCTTTTGAACGTTCATATGCTTCTATTTTGGACAGATTGAACAAGAGCGCGGTTAGAATGCAGATTCCTATGGGCCTTGAGGACAAGTTCGAGGGGGTTATCGACCTTTTGACTATGAAAGCGGTCTATTTTGAAGGAAACATGGGCATGACTATTCGTAAAGAAGAAATTCCGGCAGAGTTTCTTGATGAAGCAAAAAAATATCGAGCGGAACTCATAGAAAAAATAGTTGAACAGGATGACGCTCAGATGGCCATGTATCTGGAAGGTAAAGAGCCGACCATAGAAGAACTGAAAAAGACTTTGCGAAAAGCTTGCCTTGCCGTGAAAATCATTCCCGTTTTTGCCGGCTCCGCTTTGAAAAATAAGGGTGTGCAGTTAGTACTCGACGGTGTTGTTGAGTATCTTCCGTCACCACTTGATATGCCTCCTGTGCACGGTATTGATCCGAACACAAACGAGGATATTTCACGAACCGCATCCGATACAGAACCCTTTTCTGCGCTGGCTTTCAAACTCCAGAACGACCCATTTGTTGGACAACTGACTTTCTTCCGTGTGTATTCCGGAACGATAGAAGCCGGTACATATGTATATAACTCGACGACGGGTGAGAAAGAGCGCCTTGGACGAATCGTGCGACTTCAGGCAGACAAGCGAGAAGAGGTGAAAAAAGTTTTTGCCGGAGAAATCGCTGCCGCGGTTGGGTTGAAATCCGCAAAAACTTCTCACACGCTCTGTGATGAGACAAAGCCGATTATTTTGGACCCAATCAAGTTCGTTGACCCTGTGGTATCTCTTCGAATCGAACCGAAAACAAAAGCCGACCAGGAAAAAATGGGTATGGCTTTAAAAAAACTTTCCGATGAAGACCCAACTTTTATTATTTCATCAAACACAGACACGGGCGAGTCTATTATTTCCGGCATGGGCGAGCTCCACCTCGAGATAATGGTTGATCGTATGAAGCGAGAGTTCGGTGTAGAGGTAAATGTCGGCAAACCGCAGGTGGCGTATCGAGAAACGATTCTCGGAACTGCTGAAGCTGAACACAAATATATAAAACAGACTGGAGGAAAAGGTCAGTACGGTCATGTGAAACTAACTTTGAGACCGCTTGAGAAGATAGAAGAGGGTGCGAAGATTCCAAAGAATGTTAAACGATATGAAGATTTTGAATTCATAGATTCGATTAAAGGAGGTGTTATTCCACAAGAATTCATTCCTGCGGTTGAAAAGGGTGTTCATGAGGCCATGGGTCGTGGGATAGTCGCCGGATATAAAATGGTAAATGTTTCTTGTGAATTGACTTTTGGTTCATATCACGATGTGGACTCTTCCGAAATCGCCTACAAAATCGCCGCTTCGCAGGCGTTCCAAGATGCGGCAAAGCGAGCTCGACCGGTAATCCTTGAACCTATTATGAAAGTTGAAGCCATCATGCCGGAGCAGTTCATGGGAGACATTACTGGTTCACTTTCCGGAAAGCGCGGACAGATAGAAGGTATGGATGAGAGAGGAATGCTCCGAGTCATCCATGCAAAAGTGCCTTTGTCAGAAATGTTCGGATACACGACGGACATCCGTTCTATGACCCAAGGTCGTGGTTCGGTTCAGATGGAGTTTGACCATTATGAGGTGGTGCCACCAAATGTTGAAAAGCAGATAGTCGAGGCAAGAAAATAAATCGCACACAAACCTTTTCAGAGACAAAAACCTTTCCTGCGAAAGGTTTTTTCTGTCCTCGACCTCTATCTATCAATGAGCCTGATTACAGGTCGTTGACAGAACCATGCTAGAGGCCTGCGGATGCTCTGAAAAAGTTTGTGTGCGATTTATTTATTGCGCCTGTATTGTAAAGGGGATACAATATAGACATGTCTGAATCTCCAAAAGGAAATATCACAGGGTTGAAACCCTTGCCAGGAGGTTCTTTTGAAGTTATTAGGGACACTCCAGTCGATTCTTCGCCTCGTGGTGAGTTTGATCCTCAAGAAATGAGAAAGGATCTCGAGGATCTTGATCTGCAAATGGCTCTCAATCCGCCTCCGACGGATTTTGATGTCTTACATGCTCAAGTTGAAAGACCTGTACCGGAACCACCGTCAGGAATTAGTGACTTCAGTCAGATTAAAGATCTAAAAAGACCAACGGATATAGACCTACCGCCTTCCAAGATTATTCAACCCGGAAGTCCAGTCCCGAATCCTTCGGCCAAAATTGAGTTGGCTACCGAATACACTCCGCGTGAGGAAAGATCCACTATACCACAAGTCCTAAACACCTATGTTGAAGACTTGATTAAAGGTGGTTTAAGTAGGTTGAGATTACTTAAATTTGACATTGAGGATGTTAAGACAAGAGAGAATGCTAGGGAAATAATAAATAAATACAAAACAACAGGTCGGATTACAGAGGACCAGAGAAAAAAGATGCTGGATTTGCTAGAAGGTTCTTCTGAAGATATGCAAGAAGAAAATAATACTGAAGGCAATTCCATTAAGGAAGTGGAAGCAGACAACTTTATTGCCGGTCTTCGAAATCAGATTAAGACAGCCGAAAGTGAAAAGGATGAAACTAAGGTGTTAAGGTTGGAGGATGATTTGCATAAAGCGGAGCAGGAAGTCCTTTCAGTTGAAGCCAGAGAGGCAGAAAAGGAACAATATGATTTGAATAAAAAAAAGAGAGCAGATATAAAAAGAAGTATTACAATTTTCAAAAAAAACATTAAAAAAGCCGAAATTGATAAGGATGAACATAAGGTACTTAAGCTTGAAGATGCCGTACATAAAGCCGAACATTATCTTATTTCTATCGATAAAGAGTTGGCAGATGTTGATGCAAAAAACGAAAAAATTCGTCGGACAATAGAATTGAACGAGCAAATAGGAAAGTTGGATGAACAGATAAAAATACAAACAGAGAAAGTTCGGGTGGTCGAAAATTCCGATGAAAAAGCTTATAGGGAAGAATTGGCTAAACTCCGTGCGATTGAGGATGAGAAAAAAGCTCTGACTAAAACTGAGGAACCTGTAGCGTCTCCGGCAATAGAAACCGGAAGTGTTGATCCGATAAAAGATTGGGAGTGGTCTGAGATGGGGATTGCTTATCTTAAACAAACAGCGATAGAAAATGGGGTGGACATGTCCTTGGTCGACGCTAGTGTTTGGCAGGAAGCCTATGATCAAATTATGTCGATAAATTCCCATACGGGAAGAGTCTCAGCTCGGGATAAGTTTATGGAGGATTTACCCAGAGTCATTACAAACAATCCAAGTCCGCAAAATTCCGAACTACCAATATCTATACCGCTTGATACTTGGCCACCGGTATTACCGCCGGAGCCTCCTTTGGACATCCCACCTCCTATAGACATATTGCCACCGGTGAAATCTCCGGAACAAATTAATGCAGAGCTTGAATCTGCTCGTTCGGATTATGCCGCCAAGTTGATTGAATGGAAAAATAAAAATCGAGAAAATAAATATAAATTCAAGACGTTGATTTCTAATTTATATAAAAGTGCTAAGAATGTCACCTCTGATTTGGGTCTTGAAAGACAAATGCCGGAAGGTAAAAGGCCTCAAAAACTTATGGATGCCGAGGGAGCATATATGGAGGCAAAGAAAGAGAAAAATCGACAAAAATTTTCGGAAAGTACTGATCGGGAAGTGAAAAACAAAAAGGGAGAAGTGGTAGGCAAGTATGAATTCAATGCTGGCTTATTTGATCAAGCAAGGATTGAATTTGATGAATTGCAAAAAAGAATAGCTGAATCACTACCGCCTCTTGAAAAGGGAATTGTTGCAAAATCGCTTGAGAAATGGGCGAAAGTTCCTCTTTTGGCAAGAATTGCTTTGACCACGACCTTAATGACCGGAGCGGGAATGTTATTTGGAACAGTAGCCGTGGCCGGTGCCGGAACCGCCCTTGCTTATCGCGGAGCAAGATCTTTATCGGGGGCGATAGTTGGTCAAGTGATTGGAGAAGCAGCTGGTGAGATCTTGGAAGATAATTCCAAAAGGAGGATAGAAAAAGCTAGAGAAAATTACGCCTCGGGCATAGATGAGCATAATTTTGAAGAAAAAGAAAAAGAGTTGATGAGGTTTTATGATAAGGAAGAAAACCGTGTAAAAAGAAATCGTCTGAAAAAAGCTGGGGTGATGATGGCCGCAGGCGTCGAGGGTAATCTTGCCTTCAGCACATTGACCGATCTTGCCGGGGTTTCTGTCGGCACATCAATTGACAACATTAGAGGCGATAGACCGGTTGTTAATAGTGATGCCAAAGCATTCGGTTTGAGCAGGAGTCTTGAAGATTTTGGTAAGAGGGGACCGGATTTTAGCAAAGACATCAATCTTCCTCAACCACCCGAGGCCGTCTCGCCTGTGCCAGAGGTTCAGGTCGAACTCTCGCAGAAGGGTTTCATTCAAGATATACACAATATGAAAGCGAAAATACTTGCTCAGTATGATGGTGATGTAGATAAGATCCCGGAGAAAATAAAAACAAATGTTTTCGGTAAATCTTCGATGGATTTGGCAAAACAATATGGCTTTTATGATCCGAAAACAGGAATGAGTGGTATGGGTCATGCCGGCGAACACTTGAGTGTGGACGCCGATGGGCATCTCGTGTATGAGCACGGCGGAAAAGCCGATACGATGTTTGACTCCGAAACCGGAAAAGTGAAAACATTTGAAAATGTTGGAGGAACAATGTTTATTCCGAAGGTTTCTCCGGAAGTAGTATCGGTTCCAGAAGATTTACCAGCGGTTGATGTTTCTGCTCCACCAGAGGTTGCAGGAAGTCAGCCGAGTCTTTCCGTAGAATCTGGAGAATATGCAACTACTCCGGGTAGTTTTAAGTCGAGTTCTATAGACTTACCGCAAGTAGAATCTACGACACATTATCCATTTCAAAACGGCATAGTTGATGTGCTGGATAAACAGGGCGAGAGTGTGGTGATGTTTCGCAGTACCGAGATTGGTCATGAAAGCATTCTTAATGTCGATGGAAAACCACACAAGATTTATTCTCTTCCAGATAATTTACAAGAAGGTTCCAACAATGCGCCTTATCGAGAAGCCTTCACATCATTTTTCCAGAAAAATATTGATTTAAGTAGATTTGCAAATAAAATGATATCACAGGATTTTGAGGGCGGTAAGGTTCATATTCTTCGGGGTCTGGATAAGAGTGATCCGATGGGCGTTAGAGTTTTGCTCAATGGTAAAGAGATTGGGAAAAGTATCATGACGTCTGGTGGTGTAAAAGTGGAAATCGACCCTGCTCTCAAGGGCGGATGGCTTTTTTCCGATACGGTGTATGAGAGAGCACTTAAGTCTCTGAAGCCAATTATTAAAACTTTACAATTTAAATAAAAAATATGACTGATATATTATCAAAAGATTTGGTCAAAGAATGGGGATTGGGATCTTTGGCGCCAGAGAAACAAGCAGATATTGTTGATCGTATCGGTAAGATGATATATCAAGCGGTTTTGGTTCGTGCTTTGGATATATTGTCGGAGAAAGAACAGACAGAGTTTGACCTACTACTAGATGAAGACACTACTACTCCACAGGATGTCCTAGCTTTTCTGCAGAAGAAAATCCCAACTTTTGAACAGCTTGTTTTGGAAGAACGACAAAACATCAAAGAAAGTATACTTGTCCCCACCGTATAAACAGGCTTTGATTGACCCGGTAGTAGAAAATGACATAGCAGAGTAATAACTCTGCGTTGGAGAACAATGTCATTTTCACTACGGGGTTCAATGGCGTAGTGAAAAAAGTATTATGTATTCAATGCGCCTTTGGCGCAATACTTTTTTCTACTATCCCCATTGACTATTTATGAGTTTTTGACTAGTATTCCTACTATCGCATTTTTGCGACGATTTTTGTTTGAAGTTCCCAAAACTCAGGTTTTCTCGAACGCTGAGTTTTTGGAATTTCCAAAATGGCAAAGTTTTTATTATTAACACAAGTCACCACCGAATCGCAGATTGAGATGCAATCCGAGACGGGCGATGAAATGGGCGAGGAGCCGTATTAATATACGGTGACGAGAACGTTTCAAGTCCGACGACGGAGTGCGCTCAATATGCGATTCCCGTGACATTAACCATTAAATATTATGGCAGAAAATCAAGGTGCGTTTGATAGATCAAAGCCCCACATCAATGTAGGAACCATCGGTCACGTTGACCATGGTAAGACGACATTAACAGCAGCTATTTTGACTATCCTGAACAGACAGGGAAATGGCTACACGGCGACAGTAAAAGGTGTTGACGAAATCGACAAGTCTCCTGAAGAAAAAGCTCGAGGTATTACCATCTCTCTTTCTCACAGCGAGTACCAGACACCGACTCGTCACTACGCCCACGTGGACGCTCCGGGTCACGCCGACTTTATCAAGAACATGATAACAGGTGCGGCTCAGATGGACGGCGCAATCCTCGTAGTTGCCGCGACTGACGGAGTTATGCCTCAAACACGAGAGCATGTTCTTTTAGCAAAGCAGGTTGGTGTACCTCAAATGATCGTATTTCTAAACAAATGCGACATGGTACCCGATGTAGAACTTATTGATTTGGTTGAGGAGGAAGTTCGAGAACTCCTTACAAAGCAAGGTTTTGATGGAAAGGGTAGTGCGGTTATCCGAGGATCAGGCTTGAAAGCTCTTGAATCAAAGTCTAACGACGACGAATGGGCAAAGAAAATCTTGGAGCTCGCGAATGCTCTTGATGCTTTTCCGATCCCACTTCGTGATTTGGAAAAACCATTCCTTATGCCGGTTGAAGACATTTTCTCTATTGAAGGACGAGGTACTGTAGTTACAGGCCGTATTGAGAGAGGTGTTGTCAAGGTTGGAGAGGAAATCGAATGTGTTGGATTGAAAGACACACAGAAGTATACAGTTACGGGTATTGAAATGTTCAACAAATCTTTGGCAGAAGGACAGGCTGGAGATAACGCCGGAGTTCTACTCCGGGGTGCAAAGAAAGAAGAAATTCACCGAGGTCAGGTTCTTGCAAAACCAAAGTCTGTAACTCCTCACACAGAGTTTACAGCCGAGGTCTACATCTTGAAGAAAGAGGAAGGTGGACGACATACTCCATTTTTCACTGGCTACAAGCCACAGTTCTACGTTCGAACAACAGACGTAACTGGAGATGTGAC
>DATDWZ010000006.1:0-3363 GCA_036517295.1 Minisyncoccota bacterium
CCATTTTCTTTGTCTGGTCGTACCCGGAAGCTCTCTTTTGCTTGGAGTTTCGAGGTGAGTCATAACATAAATATCGGCGTCCAGTCTTTCGTCATGCATCTGTCGCGCAAAGAAATTATGTTTTGCTTCTCTTGCAATACCATCACTACTTTCGTACTCCTCTTTGAAGGGTAGTGCGCCACCACGACATTTAACATCCACTTTTATCCCCGAGGGAAGTAAGAGGTCATATCCAAGAGGGTGATCCTCGGGATTTATTTCCGGCATACCCAGCTTGTTCCGTATAACCATTTCTGCAAGCGCGCCAAATCCTTGTTCTTCTGAACTTCCTCGTTCGGCACCAGTTCTATTTTGATTTGCAGCAATATAACCTGCCGCCTTCTGCCTCAACTAAAAACCGAGCTCATCAGTGAGCTTCACTATAATCGGTTTTGGGTGATGGTATTTATACATAGGAAATTATATACAATACTACCTTAAAACTTGTTACTTTACTTGGGTTCGAACTTGGTAATCTGGCGGTGGCGATGTCCCGATGTTAGAACCGAAAGGACGGCTAACTTTCTGGACTCTTGATCCTATTATAAAGAATTTGAGACGTATGCACAAAGAACACCCTGAGTGGTTTGAGGTGCCAAAACCTAAATCCGACAAAGGAAAGAATGTGGTTGATTACTCGATTAATTAAATTGGGATATCCTCCCAATCTCCATTGGTATTTTTTCGTCTGTTCATAACTTCGGGTGGAAAGCGAGTCCATTTACCTCTCTTTCCGCTCACCATTCTTTTGATAACCATCTGGTCTGACTCTCCCGCTCTGCTGGGTTGCGTCGTACCTTCTGTTTTAGCTTTTTTCTCTAAATCTCGTATTTTATCGTAAAAATCTTTTCCAATTGGACTATTGGGTTTTGGTTCAGGATTTGTTCTTTCTCTCCACTTTGGAGACATGTACTTATCCCAAAGCCGAGTAACTAAAAAAGAAGTGTCGAGAGGTGGAGAATGAGCAAAGACATATACTCCTCGGACTTTGGTCTCTTCTGGAAGGGTATCGTAATGTGCGTCAAGTTTTTTCAAATCCTCCTTTAATTCTTCGCCAGAGATAAAACTTTGATTTGGCGTTAGGAATAAAGGTGCAAGTGCTTTGTGTAGTTTGTCGTTTGAAGTAAAGATTTTACAAAAAGGTAGGTAATATAAATAAGCGACATCAATTTTATGGCTTGGCCTGCCTCTGCCGATCAAGTCAGCTCCAATTCCAAACATAAAAACCAAATCCACGCTTATAACGTGAGTAAAATAAGGTGCGAATTTTCTAATCGACGGTTTTCCTACACTTTGCCATCGAGTCACAATTTCTTGTTGGAATTTTGTGGTTACGCCGATAGAGGTGAGTCCTGTTATCAGGACTTGTTCTTGGTTTGGGTTGTCAATGAATTTATCCGCCATTGCCTTCACCTCTTCAAGGGTTTTAGGTTTTGGATGCCCTGCAAATGCTTTTTGGTAATAGGAATATATTTCTTCAAGGTCTACGTTGCTCAAGCCTGTGCGCCACTGTTGAGCATAAAAACGTTCGAGTTCAAGAAACTTATGTTCCTGCCATCTTTTCATTGCTTCCTCTTCTGGTGAGGCTTCGAAAAAAACGCCTGTTTGCCCACCCAATTCAACATATTTTCCGCCACCTATAACAGGTCTGCCATCCATCTCCATTTTCTCTTCTCCTGCAAGTTCTCCTTCAAGGAGTGTCCTGTGGTGAACATTTGCTTTCGAGTGCAAGTCGGGAGTTCTATACGCAAGGCTCCATACAATATCTTCGGGAGTTCTACCAGATCGAGTATTCTTTTGTAGGTCAGCAAGCGTTTCGACGAAAAAAAGAGGAGTTATATTTGCGAGAAAAAATTGGTCAAGCCAAACAGCCTCATCTGGGTTTAGGCTCTCGAGAACTGATTTATCGAATATAAGGACTGGTCCCATAATAGTTGTGGATAACTTGATTTGTATACTTTCTATTTATTTTCTATAATACTATATATGCTCACAAAAAAGCAAACACAAGTCCTAGATTTTGTAAAAACTTACAGAGCAAAGAACCGCTATGCCCCCTCGCTTGAGGAGATTAAGCGGAAATTTAAGCTTGCCTCTGTTTCAACGTCTCACTACTACATACGAAAGTTGCAAGATGCGGGCTTCTTGAATAAAGAACACAACCAACCTCGTGCTGTTTCCACAGTAGAAGCAAAGCAGATGATAGAGATTCCTATTCTTGGGGCAATTGCCGCCGGTCAACCCATTGAGGCCATAGAAATTTCTGATGAGACTATCACGATAGCAAAAGATGAAATTGGAAAGCAAGGTAAGCACTATGCTCTGCGAGTTCAAGGTAGCAGTATGATCGATGAGGGTATTTTTGATGGCGATATTGTCGTAATTCGTAAACAAGATGTAGCAGAAAATGGTCAGACCGTTGTAGCAGTCATTGATGACAATCAAGCAACACTCAAAAAGCTGTATCGTGAAAATGGAAAGTTTAGACTTCAACCGGCAAACCCGACACTTTTCCCAATATATCGTGATGAGGTAGAAGTGAGAGGTGTTGTAGTTAAAATAATTCGCAATCTTGAATCGCAACTTGATCAAGGACAATCGAGAGATGAAAAGTATGTGCGTAAAATAGATTATTCGTGGGATTACAGAGGAGAAAAAACAAAATCGCATACGCACGGAATACATACCTATCCGGCAATGTTTATTCCCCAAGTCGGGCGAAGATTGTTAGAAACTTATAGTAAAGAGGGCGATACAATTTGTGATATTTTCTGTGGCTCTGGTTCAGCTCTAGTCGAAAGTAGATTGATAGGAAGAAATGCTTACGGCATTGATCTCAATCCCTTAGCTATTTTTCTTGCGAAAGCAAAAACAACTCCGATCAATCCTCAAAAATTAACAAAGGAGTACCTCACTTTACTTAATAGAGTAGAAAAGATTAAAGATAACGAAATACAAAGACCAAATTTTAAAAATATTGATTTCTGGTTCAAAGATAAAGTAATCGTTAAGCTTGCAAAATTAAAGAAAGCTATACGTGCAATAAAAGATGAGACGATTCAGGATTTTCTAATGGTCGCTTTTAGTGAGACAGCCCGCTATTCCTCAAATACAAAAACTGGAGAATTTAAGTTGGTTCGCATTAAAGGCGACAAACTGGAAAAGCATGATCCTGATGTTATCGGTATATTTCGCAAACACGCAGAAAAAAATATAGCCGGAATGACTGAATTTTACAAAGATGCCAAAAAGGATTCGTGGACAAAAATAATCTATGGGGATTCTTCAAAAGATAATGGGATTAAAGCCAATTCTATTGATTGC
>DATDWZ010000007.1:0-10815 GCA_036517295.1 Minisyncoccota bacterium
AGAGATGTGAAGAGTTTAAACGAAGCTTTAGAAAAATACACTCGCTACTACAATCACGAAAGACTACACATGGGAATCTCACTTCGTTCGCCAATACAATTATTAACAAAACGCGTCCAAGCTATTGACTAGAATACGATATGATTTATGGTATATTTACACCATGACTTTCATTAGGACAAAAGAAGATTTCAACTGCGAAAAATGCGGATTTTTTGTGGAGGGTAATGGATATACAAACCACTGTCCACAGTGTCTGTGGTCCAAGCATGTTGATGTTAATCCGGGAGACAGAAATGCTGGATGTTACGGTATGATGGAGCCGATCAGAGTGGAAAAGAAAGGAAAAGAATACACCATCGTACACAAATGTATTAAATGTGGATTTGAAAAACCAAACAAAGCGGTGAAAGAGGATAGCTTCGATATGCTTGTTCAGATCAGCGCAGAGAATGCTAAATAACCTATAATGTACGATATATCGTACATTATAGGTTATTTATTTTCTAATTGGTTTTTGTTAGTTCGTCGGTAATTATTTTTGTGAGAGTCGGAGCGGTGTCGGCTTGAAAGCGTTTGGCGAAGTCGGATATATTCTGTGACAGAAATTGGGACAAAGTCAGGTTTGTTTCGTCCTGCATTCTTTTATCTATATATTTAAGTGTGATTGCGTCCAGTTCTCTACTACTAGTGGTATCCCCACTGCTTCTTGTTGCGATAACACCAATCAAATTGGATTTTCCGTCAACTACGGCACCACCGGATGCTCCGTTCTGCGATACGACCGTTCCACCGACACCTATAACATCTATCGTGCCCAGTTGGAATGTAAACAGGTTTTGGATGACTGTTATGGCGCTAGTGATATTTAGGTTTTGCGATATTGTCAGTCCACCCAAAAATCCTGCTGGATACGAGACCAACACAACTGGAGTGCCGATTTTTGGATTTTCATCGACATTTACCGTTACATACGGCAATGTCATTAGGGGTGAGCTATCTATCCTGTCTATGATACGTAGAAAAGCAAAGTCGTCCTCTCCGGTGCCTTTTTCGGAGGAACTTTTCAACAGGGCTTTATTTTCAGAGACCCAGGCTGGCGAGATATAGGCCAGTTCAGCGTGGTATGTCGGATACGCCGGGCTTCCAGTACGCAGAATACACTGAACATAATCTTTTCTATACAAGTTTCGTAGAAGAAAATATTGAGCAACATGAGCATTTGTTAAAACAATCCCGTTTGGCCCGACGACGACTCCGGTGCCGGAAATGGGGGACAGACTGTCGTCGTTAACCGTACAGAGAATGTTCACGATAGTGGTACGGACGAATTTGTTTATGGCTTCGAAATCCGGAGCCGGTTCCGGCGGAGTTTGTATCATCGTGAAAGTTGGAATCGCTGGCGTAACCACTACTACTGAAGCTTTTGGCTGAAGGTTTTTCTTTGTTGTGGTCGTAGTGGTCGTCGGAGTTTTTGTCACTTGTATGATTTCCAGCGTCGTGGTTGCTCGGACAATCGGAATTATCGGGATCGTCTCTATAGTTCTGTTCTGTCTGGCCCGATTTTCCCTGCGCACATTTTCATATATGTTAAAAATCCACACGGGAAGCAGAATGAGTAGAGTTATAAGCAGGACCTTTTTCACGATATCGGAATTATAGCATTTTCTAATTTTGGCTTGGATAAACAAAGTTTTGTGCTAGAATGCTTATCGTATTAATGCGGGACTAGTTAATCGGTATAACAACAGTTTTCCAAACTGTGGTGGGGAGTTCGACTCTCCCGTCCCGCACCACAAACGAACTAGACGGAAAGTCCGCTGGAGGTTTTCCAGCGGACGGGGAATGGTCGATTGTCGCCAAAATGTGCTCATGGGGGCACTGACCTACTTGGTCCGGGGCGGGCCAAGTTCCCAGCGGACAGCCCTTCCTGCAATTTGGCGACAATCTACTATTCCGAACTTAACTTTTCAGACTATAGCAGATCTGGTCTTCTCTGTAAAATACAGACTGGACAAAATCATACATGGGTATATTATTCTGGATAGGATGGTTAGGCGGGCAAGAGATTCCTCCGCGACTGCAAACACAGTGAACTAGCCCGAGGATTCACTTCTCGGCAAAATCACATCACGCATGTCACGAGTAGGGGTCCTCCTCTGGGGAATCTCTCCTGCCTACCATCTTCGAAGCGTTCGACGGCCCTGTCTGTCGAGCGTTTTTCTATATGAAAATGACGCTATTGCCGGATTATTGTTTTATGTTATTATGCTATCCAGATGATGTTTCATATACCTAACGGATAAGTGGTTGCCGGTTCCTGGCGTGGGCGCGAGCCATGCATGAGGACCCTATGGAGACTACTGTCTACCAACCCCGAAAGGGCCCGGCGGAGACAGTAGAAAACTTCAGTGCATCGTGTTCCGCTCTACAGAGAGCCGGCAACCTTTTATCCGTTATGGTTCGATCAATCCGCTAAGCCACTCTCGGCCTGGCGGATTAATGTTTGTGTTTGATTGACCAAAAAACACCCGAGTGGATGTTTCCTGGTTTTCTCTAGAGAAAATAAATTATCGACTACTTCACAGCCTCCTTTAATGCTTTTGCTGCTCTAAACTTAGGCACTTTCATAGAAGGAACGGAGATAGACTCTCCTGTTCGTGGATTTCGAGCTTGTCGTGCAGCTCGGGTTTTCGTTGAGAAGATTCCAAGGCCGGCGATTGAAACTTCACCTCCGCTCTTTAGCGTATTAACTACTGAGCTTATCACGAGGTCAACAACTTCTTCGGCCTGAACTTTCGTTCCACCGAGTTTCTCGTGCACTGCATCTACTATACCTGCTTTATTCATAATGTGTAATGTTATCTTTTAAAATTTGTAAACCCTATCTACTATAGCGTCATTATATACCAACGTTTTTCTCGTGCAATGGGTTGACAGATGTACATAAGTATTTCAGAGCCACTGCTTTTGTATCCTCGTAAACGTCAAAATACTCGTTTTCAGAAACTTCGCAGGTGAGAAGCCATGTTATGGCTTCGTAAAACCTTGAGCATCATTCAAGATGCGAAAGGTGTACTGCTCCTGTAAGGAGATGAGGAAAACAAAGCCGAGTCTATTGTTTTCTTAGAGCGCCGAGACAAGCAAAACTCAGCAGAGTTTATGCGGTTTCTGAAAATGAGTATTTTGTAAGTCTTTACCTCGCGAATTCTATAGTTCTATTCTCCCGGATGACAGTTACTTTGATCTCTCCCGGATATTTCAGCTCACTTTCTATTTTTACCGCTATATCTCGGGCCATTTTCTTGGCCTCAAGGTCTGTGACTTCTGATGGAGTGACAAATATGCGTATTTCTCGACCGGCCTGTAGGGCATAGGCTTTCTCAATACCCTTGAACGACAAGGCTACGGCTTCCAAATCTTTCAGTCTCTTCAAATAGTTTTCGACACTGTCTCGCCGAGCGCCTGGACGACCTCCGGATATGGCATCTGCCGATTGAACTATCATAGATTCTACGGTCTCGTACGGGTACTCCTCGTGATGGGCCTGCATGGCTTTGATTACCACCTCATCAGTACCGAATTTCTGTAGGATTCTTCGTCCAATCTCAACATGAGTACCGACTACTTCGTGGTCCAAAGCTTTTCCTATGTCATGAACTAGTGCTCCAGCCTTTGCCACTTGAACATTTGCGCCGATTTCCTCAGCAATTATGCCGGCAATGTGCGCCATCTCTATGGAGTGTGCCAAGACATTCTGACCGTAGCTTGTTCGGAAATGCAGTCGGCCGATAATAGAAACTACTCGAGGATCGAGCCCCAACACCCCTGTTTCATATATAGCTTTTTCACCCTCATCTTTTATGATTTTCGAGACCTCTTCTTCGGAAGCTTTGACTATCTCTTCAATTTTTGCCGGCTGTATTCGCCCGTCGGCGATGAGTTTCTCTAAAGCGATGCGAGCGACTTGTCTACGGACAGGGTCAAAGGAGGAGATGGTGATAGAGCCCGGCGTATCGTCTACAATAACCTCAACCCCCGTGCACCTTTCAAAAGCTTTTATATTTCGGCCTTCTTTTCCTATGATTTTCCCTTTAATCTCGTCGTTTGGTATCGGAACATGCGTAGTCATCATATCGGATGTGACGGAGTTGGAAAGTCGCTGGATGGATGTGGCCAATATTGCTTTAGCTTTTTCTTCCAATTTTTCCTGACCTTGGGTTTCCAGTTTGTGCATTCGTACTAAAATATCCTGCTCGCTTTCCTTCTCGACTTTTTTCAAAATCTCCTCCTTTGCCTCATCCCGACTAAGCCCTGCTATTTTTTGTAGTTCCTCCCTTTTTTGAGTCTCCACCTTTTCGGTATTTTCTCGGATTATCTTAACCTCCTCGATTCTTTTCTTTATCTCTTCCACTTCTTTGTCAATCTCCGTTTGTCTACGATCAAGAAGCTCGTCTTTTTTCACAAGTCTTTCCTCAGTTTTCTTATTTGTATCTTCTTTCTCTCGTATGTCGAACCGAGCGATACGGATCAATTCTTCAGCTTTCTTTTCGGCTTCATCGATAATAACCTTTTCACGGCTCTTTGCCTCGAGCATCATTTGCTTTATATCCAATTCCATCGAGCCTTTCTTGCCGAGGGAAATAATTAAGCGCAGGTAATAACCTAGCGCGAGCGATATGATTGATGCGGCGCCCAAGAGAGCCGCGACTATTTTTAATGACATGTTTTCGGAACCGAGCTCTTGTTCTTACGTTAAGATCTTACTGATTATGTGTTGTGAAATTATCATGTGTCAAAGTGTCTGTGGATCAGGACATATCCGAGTAAAGCCTAGAAGTTAAAGTGAACAAAAACTATCGGTTTAATTTAATCGGTAATAACTTCACTATATATAGTCTATAAAACCTTGTCAATGATGCCGTATTTCTTACCCTCTTCCGCTGACATGAAATAGTCTCGGTCGATATCTTTCTCGATCTTTGTAACAGTTTGTCCGGTATTTTTTGCCATGATCCGAACGAGGTTCTCTCGCAGTTTCAATATGTGTTTTGCTCGTATCTCAATATCGGATGCTTGACCTTCTGCGCCACCCAAAGGTTGGTGGATCATTATTTCCGAGTTCGGGAGAGCGAATCGCTTACCTTTTGTTCCGGCAGAGAGTAACCATGCGCCGCCGGACGCCGCCATTCCAACACAGATCGTAGAAACATCATTTTTTATATGATTCATCGTGTCGATCATTGCGAGGGTTGCCGACGCCGAACCTCCGGGCGAGTTTATATAAAGCGCAATATCCTTTTTCGGATTTTCGGATTGGAGGAAAAGCATCTGAGCGATGACGAGGTTTGCCACGTGGTCGTCTATAGGACCATCGAGGAAAATAATATTGTCCCGGAGTAGGCGCGAAAAGATATCGTATGCGCGCTCACCGAATTGGGATTTTTCTATAACGGTTGGTATAAGCATTGTAGTTTTATAAGTTACGCTTCGCTTAAGTCTAATAAGTTCTATAAGTCCTGAATTCTTAACTTATCAAACTTTTTAAACTTATTCAACTTTCTAACTTAGGCAGAGTATAGCAGAAAGAGCATTTTTGTAAAATATGCTATATTTTGGCTATGAGATTTCACAGATTTTATGTAGACAGGCCTATTTCGGAAGAGACTTTCGATATAGTCGATGCCAACCTCATTCATCAGTGGCGGGATGTTTTTCGTTATAATGTTGGTGGTCGGGTGATTTTGTTTGACGGAAGCGGGACGGATTTTATTTGCATGATTACATCTCTACGCAATCTTGGCGCCACTGTTTCTGTTGTGCAGAAAATGGAAAATATTCAGAAACCGAAAAGAAGTTTATGGTTATGTGTCGGAATAGTAAAAAAGGACAATTTTGAATTGGTTGTTCAAAAAGCTACGGAGCTAGGGGTTACTCATATTATTCCCTTACTCTGTGAAAGAACCGAAAAGAAAAATATAAACATGGATCGTTTACACAAGATTGCCATAGAATCTTCCGAGCAGTCCGGTAGAGCGGATTTGCCCGTTATCCACGATATTCGCACTTTATCAGAGTTGTTCAAAGAAATGATTTTACCAAGAGAAAAATTTGTCCTAAATTTTGATGGTAAATATATAGGCGATATATCGCCTACAGTCCCAAGTGAGTTGGCTGTATTTATTGGTCCTGAAGGTGGTTGGAGTGATAGGGAGATGAAAGAGTTTGTCTTACAGAACATTCAGGCGGTTTCTCTCGGTACCCAAGTTTTGCGTGCAGAAACAGCGTCTGTTGCCGTTTCCAGTTTATTGCTTCTCTAAAAACTGGAATACAAGTTCGTTTGTCAGAAATGTTTCTACATACATTCGTACACGGAATCTTTCCGCATCTTTGTAGTGAGCGAGAATATTTTCCATTTCTTTTTTTATCTCCTCTTCTTTTGGGGCGATTCCCTCCTCTTTTGCAATCGTATTCAGGATTACCTGCGACTTTGCTCGTTTTACAGCGACATCTTTCCACTCTTTTTTCAGATCCTCCTCGGTCTTTTTTATGTGTTTCAGATAATCCTCGTATGGTATACCGCTTTTTCCTATATCATCTTTGAACTGGGCCAGCATTTTTTCCATTTCACCCTCGACAACAATTTTTGGGAGTTCTATTTTTGATTCGTTCATTATCTCTTCCAAAATCTTTGTTCTTTTTTTATCTTTTTCTTTCAGAGTTTTTTCCATCAAAATATTTTCTTTTATTTTTGACCTCATTTCCTCCACATTTTTGAATCCGCCGATCATCATGGCGAATTCGTCATTGACTTCGGGTAAATCAGAATCCTCGACTTTTCTATGATTATGCTCGGAGCCTCCTCCACTCTCAGAGTGAACTTTTTCGTGAGCAATGTTTTGTCTGATATTTAAAATAACAGCATCAATTTCGTCGTCCGTAACCGGAGAGGATTTTGTCTCAACTGAATTTCCCCTTTTTGCTACTTTCTTGTATTCAGTTAGTTTTACTTCCGGCATAAGAGCAGTTTTAATTTTGAATTCGAGGTCATTTCCGGGGGCAATCTTGGTTATATTTATCTCCGGTCGGCCTATAGCATCTATTTTGTGCTCCTCCAGTATGTTTGGGTATTCTTCGGACAGGGCAATCTCGGCCGCCTCTTCCAAAAGTCTCATTTCTCCTATTTTCTGAGCGACGACAGAATCCGGAGCGTTGCCTTTTCTGAACCCTGGAAGTTCCATGTTTTTTTTCAATTTTTTCAGAGCCTTTTCTCGCATAATAGTCATTTTTTCAGCAGTAATTGCTCCTATAATCTCCAATTCTCTGTCTGGAAGAGAATTTATTACGATGTTTTTGTATCCTTTTTGTGCCATCCCATTAGAGATAGGAAATCCCTCGAGAATACGAGGCATTTCCGTAATTAATGTTTATATAATAATTAATCTAAGCTTTATCTTTATATCACCAGAGCTGTTATAAATCAACGGAGTAATCTCTAACGGGATCATAAGTATTCCCCAGTCTATATGTTCAATATAATTTAGGCAAGTTCTTCGTGATTTCCGAGTGAGAAGTCATGTTATGACTTCGCAAGACCTTGAGCATCTTCAGGGTGCGAAAGGTGTACAGTCCCTGTAAGAGATAGCAAAAGCCCACCAGGGCTTTATGTGCGTCTGCAAAACTTATTATTGAGAGATTTTACTGAACTTCCGTGTCTAAGTTATCGAGATTCGTTGATTGTAGGTCGGCGTCTATAGAATCCAAATCATCCCCTGAGGTAACTGCTTTTATGGTGGCCGCTTCGGATATTTCGGCTGACGAAGTAGGTGAAGTCGTGTCAGACACTAGATTCTCCTTTGATTTTGATTCCTCAACCCGCCTGCCCCAGAAATATAATCCGCCGAGTATGATTATAGCGATGATTATGATTGTTCCTATAATAGAGCCGATTCCAGATTTGTTTTCGTTCATATTTTTATTGTTAATGGTCATACGACCACTGCTCGCTTGGAGCGGTTGTTTTTAATTTTCTTCTTTTGTCGTTGTGGCTTGCGGTTTTGGGTTACTTCTCTTTAGAACTCCGGTGATTTTTTCCATGGTCGTATGAGCCAATCTTATATGTTTTTCTACCACCTTGCTTGCATCCTTCATTTGTTGAAGTAGGGTTTTTGTTGCCTGACCCGTGCTTGTGGCTGTTGTCGTGATAGTTGTACTTTCTACGACGACTTTTAAGGTCTCAAATGCCACCTGAGCTTCTGTTAGATGAGTCTTAGCCTCGACGACCATTTTCTCGGCTTCTGTAGTGTTACCTCCGGCTGTTTTTATTTTCTCAATCCTACTCTCGATTTTGGAAAGTATTTTGTTTTCTCTTTCTATTGTTGCCCCAAATCGGTCGCTCATTTTTGTAAATTGGTTAGCGACTTTTCTTTGGACCATTTCATCTCTCTTCTCTTCCTGTTTACCCCTTATCTCCATTATTTTTTGTGTAGTGCTGGCTTTTATATCTTTAATTTTATCCTCCAGTTCCTCTCGCAACTTTGTGGTGCTTGCTTTTCTGGCGTCTACGGCAGATTTAACTGAAGGGAAATCTCTCGGTTGAGTTGCGCCGACATCGGTATTAGTTTCTGCAAGAGCCAAGGTTGCACCACTGAATGTCATGATAGCAACAAGTGTGTGTGTTATTATTTTTCTCATTTTGTATTTGGAAGTTAATCTGTTTCTAACGCTCTTTATTATACACTAAAGTTCACAGAGTCAATAATATATAAAATAAGGCTTTCGTTCAGCTCTCTTTTGGTGTATATTTATCTTATGATAAAAGTTTTCGCTCACATATCTCCGGATACCGACGCAGTTGGGAGTGCTATATTGTGGTCCTGGTACATGAATACTCATGGTTCACAGAAAGCCACCCCTTTTGTACTAGGAACACTAAACAAAGAAACCAGTTTTGTGCTAAACAAATGGGGAGTTGTTGAGCCGGAACTCCTTTCCGGCATAGAAAAAGGGGATGAGGTAGTTATTGTGGACACAAACAACCCACAGGAATTATTTCCTAATATAAATGAGGCAAAGATTGTAAAAATAATAGACCACCACAAACTTTTTGGTGGATTGGAAACCAGCGGGCCTATCGAAGTAATCCTCAAGCCTTTAGCCTCGACCGCAAGTGTTATCCATGATTCTATAGGGGACGTTGGAGATAAGTTACCAAAAGATATGGCCGGAATCATGCTTTCTTGTATCCTCTCCGATACCCTAGCTTTTCGTTCACCAACGACCACAGCTCATGACAAAGATATTGCAGAAAAGTTGGCGAAACAATTAGGCATAGATATACAATCCTACGCAAACGAAATGTTTTCGGCCAAATCCGATGTTTCCGATTTTACCGATATGGGATTACTTCATATGGATAGCAAAAAGTTTCCTGTTGGAGACAAAAATATTCGTATTTCCGTAATAGAAACCACCACTCCGGCATCTATTTTGGCTAGAAAAGACGGATTGGTTTCGGCAATAAAAGAAATCCTGACAAAAGAGACAGACATCGTTGATGTCCTTGTTTTTGTAGTAGATATTTTCAAGGAAGAAGCAACTGTTTTAACATACAACCAGTTCACAAAGGATCTCGTCGCGACTTCTTTCGGTGTGACAGTATCCAGTGACACGGAAGTTCTACCCGGAATAGTTTCCCGTAAAAAACAAATAGTGCCCGCGCTAAAGTTACCCTAAATTCTAGCTTTGAAAATTAATCTCAAACGGATACATTCCCATCCCGCACATTCCCTGAAGTATCCCGGCTTTTGCTGAACCCAAATCAATATCTGTCGAGCCTGTTTGTGGTAGGATTTTACTTAGACTCATGCTTGGGATTCTTACAAAGGCGGAGCAATCAAATGTGCCGTTAGTTTTGAATCTCAACACTGTCGGTATCCCAGCCTTGGCTTGGCTTTTTGCAGGCCAATAACCGCCTCTGGCATCTATCTCTATTATTTGTTTTCCATCAACTATGCTGACATTGTTTGCCGAACCAACACCACCGCTTGGCGACTGGCCGTATTTTCCGAGGGCAACAACTCCTCCTATTAAGGTCACGGCAAATATGATTGATATAATTGTAGCTTTCATCCCGTTAGAGTTTTTCATAATTATTTTAGTTGATTAAATTTACTATAACTTAAGACATGTGTACTAGCGATTTTCGAGATTTGTAAAACTCTAACGGGATTCATAAGTATGATTGTACTAGAAATTAAAGATTGGCGGTATGAGTCCTATCACAACCAAACTGTTTATAAGATTGAACAGAGCAAAAGCGATTACTACCAGACCGGCTGTTTTGAAAAATATTCCGGCTTTCGAACTGTTTTTTATGCTGAACGAACTGAAACTGATGAGGGCCAGTACAGGTAGAGTTCCTAGAGCAAACGAGAGCATGGTTAGTCCACCTCCCCAAAATCCTCCAGTGGTCAAGGTATAGAGTTGCATCGATTGTGTGAATCCGCAAGGTAAGAAGAAAGTGGCTATACCGACTAAGAGTGGGGTGAGAGTGTGGTTTATTCTGGATACACCGTGAGCATGTTTTGTGATAAATTTCGGCATAGACGGTTGAAGCTTTTTTGCGAAGTGGAATACATCGAGAAGATTTATACCGAGGATTATCATAACTATACCAATGACGAGGCTCAGGATAGATGTAGCAGAGGCGTTGAGTGTAAATGCCGAACCTATACTTCCGATGACTCCACCGAGAATAAAAAACGAAACTATTCTTCCGCCGTGGAACATGAGTTGCGGTTTTATCCGGTCTCC
>DATDWZ010000008.1:0-64476 GCA_036517295.1 Minisyncoccota bacterium
AGCACCTCAAATCAGCAGAAAATCTTTGATTTCATGTCTAAAAATGATATAGTTTTTTGGTATTTATAGGCCTTATCGTCTAGTGGTTAGGACACGGCCTTCTCAAGGCTGGAACCCGGGTTCAACTCCCGGTAAGGTCACAATCAGCGACGAGTTCGCGATTTGCGAACC
Source organism: Minisyncoccota bacterium (assembly GCA_036517295.1). GTDB lineage: Bacteria > Patescibacteriota > Minisyncoccia > Phycocordibacterales > DATDWN01 > C7867-006. The sequence goes on from DATDWZ010000008.1 coordinate 172, forward strand.
GCGCAAACGAAATCGACGGCTTAACTGAAACGTCTTTTCTCGACACGCTTCGGTTCGAGCAGAGCCGAATTGCCATTTCCCGGCGTGACGCCGAGTTTCCCAAACGGTAGCTCTGCTGAGCGCTGGAAGCCAGTTCGAACAATTCCTCGACCAGAGCCTTCGCGACCTCCGGAGTCCGCGCTTTAGAGCGCAGAGAATCTGTGAGCGACCGTTCTTCTTCAAGCAGCGTGCGTTTACGGCTCTCGAAATCTTCCTTGTTGAGAGTGCCGTCAACGAACGCGTCGATGAGACGGGTCAACCGCATCTGTATCGCGCCGATTTGCGCTTGCAAATGTGACTTCCGCTCGTCCTCACTCGCGTCGTCCTGCCGCTGAACGGAATACACCTGCCAGAAGTGTAAGAACAAGATTCCGGCCGCTGACCTCGAAACCGTGTTCCGGGAACAGCTCAAGGAATTCTTCCTATCGTCCGAGGAGCTGACCAACTACCTCGAACAGGCCGACGAGAAGGTAGTGGAGAAGCGCGAACTCCTGGGAACCCTGGAGACGGACCGAGCGACCGTCCAGGCCGAGATGGAGAAGGTCTACAAGCTCTACGTCTCGGACCAAATCAGCGCCGATGGGTTCGGCCGGACATACAAGCCGCTCGAAGAACGCCTCAAGGCGCTCGACGACCAGCTCCCCAGGCTCCAGGCCGAACTCGATTTCCTGCGCATCAAGAACCTCTCCCGTGACGAAATCGTAAGCGAGGCCCAGGACCTCTATGGCCGGTGGTCGGATCTCCTGCCGGAGGAGAAGCGCCAGATTATTGAGAACGTGGTCGACCGCATCACCATCGACCTTTCATACGTTCCCTCTCCCTCTGAAATAGCCACAAAAAGGCAACGCGACCACACCCCTGCGTTGCCTTTTTGTACGGCGACCATGAGAACCGAACGGAAGCCAGAGGGATATCCCAGTGTTCTCAATAACTTAGCGGACCATTTGAAGAAGAGAATCCTCGACCTCGGAACCAATCAGAAAGAGGCGGCGAGGCAGATTGGCGTCGGGACCGGGAGCTTCACGCATTGGATGAGAAAACACCGCAACCCGACCATTCGTCGCTGGCCGAAGGTCATCCAGTTCCTTGGATACGACCCACGGCAGGCGTCGGAGGGCATCGGACAGGGCCTCGTTCGATGGCGACAGGGCAGAGGGATGTCACAGAAGGAATTGGCGGCGCAGCTCGACGTTGACCCGACCACGCTGGCCAAGTGGGAGCGTGGTGAACGTTGTCCGTCGGGCGACCGCCAGATGCAATGCACCATGCTCCTGTGCAATCTAGGCTTTCCGCGATTGCATCTGTAAGCAGTTGACAATAAAGGACTTAGGAGGTACTCTAGTATTAGAAATCGTCTCGTCGGTAGGAGGAAGCGTTCCTTTTTCGAACGTTTCCTCGCTGCCTAGGAGGCGACATGCAGGACAAAGCGCAAGACTGCCTTCGATTTGAAGAACTACTTCGGCGTCTGGAACTCACAGACGACGAGGTCGATTTCTGCCTCAACCATCCGGGGGCGTGCGCGATTGGCGTACACACCCGAGAGGCTCAGACTCGGACCAGAAACGCCTTGCTGAGGTGGGTCGAAAGTCTCGGTCAACGGAGAGAACGGACCACGTAACTTGCCACCGGCAGGTCCTGAAAGCCACCATTGCGGTGGCTTTTTTGTGCTCTCGCGTCCCTACATCTTGCCAAATAGACGAGACTTACCGGCGGCAGCCAAAAAAGATTCCCACGCTCGTCCAGGCCGGCCGAATATCCTTCCGTGAACGCCGCGCACTGTGCCATGGATGAACACAGCGAGCCACAGTTCAGGGACCTTGAGGAAGTCTTCGCGACCGGCGAGGACCAGGCGGCTGAGATCGCCCTCGAAAAGCTGCTTGAAATCCATGGACACCGCGTCCGCCATTTTCTTTACAACGTCACGGATGTGGATGGCGCACATGAAGAGATATACGGAGACGCTTACGCGCAGGCGATCGACGACACGACCACGAACCAAATCACCAAGAAGAGTACCGAGCTAACGAAGAAGGTCATCACAGACAAGCTCAGACGCAGCTTCCAGGACGAACTGGTCGGCCTGGAATTCACCCACCTCGCGGTTGAGATCCAGGCAGCGGGCGGCGCGAAGGGTGCGCTCCTTCACAAGCTGGCTTTCAGTAATGCTCCTGGCGTCACCGTCACAGATGTTCTCAGCGAGGGCGAATCGCGGGCCCTGTCCCTTGCGGCGTTCTTGACCGAATTAAGCACGGCCCCGACAAAGGCCGGGATCATATTCGACGATCCTGTGTCCTCATTGGATCACGTCTGGCGGGAGCGGATTGCCAAACGACTCGTGGCGGAAGCGAAGGACCGCCAGGTCATCGTCTTCACGCACGACCTGTTTTTTCTTCGAAGTCTGCTCGCAACATGCGACAGAGAATCTGTTCCGCTTCAACATCAGTACGTTCGCCGCGATGGCCAGGCTGGCATCTGCTCACCTGACCTCCCGTGGGTCGCGATGAACGTGAAGAGCAGAATTGGCGTCCTCCGACAGCGCTGGCAGGCGGCCGACAAGCTCCAGAGAACCGTGGGAAACCAAGCGTACGAGCCTGCTGCCCGCGAAATATTTGGTCTGCTTCGCGAGGCCTGGGAGCGTGGCGTGACCGAAGTCCTGCTCAATGACGTCGTCGAGCGTTACCGCCCTGCAATTGAAACGAAGAAGGTCGCGATTCTGCACGACATCACGAATGCGGACTGCAAGGCAGTTGATGATGGGATGGCAGAGTGCTCGCGGTGGATGCGTGGACATGACGAGTCGATGGCAGACGGGACGCCGTTTCCGACGCCGGCACAGCTTAAGACAAGGATCGACGAACTTGAGGGCTGGGCAAAGGGCATTCGAGCCAAACGGACCTGAGTCGACGGGTGGCACTGGCCGCACATCAGGCTGCTTCGCCACGGCCTGCTAGGCCATGCCGTGGTCAGCTTGCCGTCGTGATGGCCGCGTGAAGATTGTTCAGGCGTTCAAAGCCGCATTTACTGCCAAGGCCACGCGCCTTTTGCGGCGAACCCGAGAAGCACAGCCGCGGCTCCCCAAAGTACCGCCCTGTTATGGACAAGTCTCAGGCTCACGGGGTCGTGTGTGGCGCGCACTAGAATGGGCAACACTGCGCGGTCGACCACAAGTACCACAGCCATCACTAGAGTTCCGAATGGGATTAGGGTTACGTAAAGATTCGATTCCGCTGCTATCGAAAGTGGAGCAGCAAGGAACTCGACAACGCCCGAAGGTATGGGCAGCACACCATTCATGGCGAGCATCAGGGGAATGCGCGGCAGGATGTTCAGGGCGACAAGTAGACCAAGACTTGAGACGATTAGGCCGAATGCTCGCCACCTGCTCGATCTCGATGCTCGCGTGAGAATCCGTCGAAAGACAGCGATGACTGCGAAATCTGCAAGGGCTCCGATGAGCCAGCCAGGAAGAAGTGGAAGTAGGACCGCAGGCGAGGTTACGAAAACATACTTTGTGGTGCTCGTAGGCTGTGAGCCGACCTCGATAGTGAACCAGCCGCCGATGTGGACCGCGAATGGGGAAAACAACGGTGAGAACGACGCAAATAGAGTCAAGCAGATTAAGAGAGCCAAGGTCAGATTCTGAAGCGCCCTGGCGATGATTAGCCAGAACCGTCTTGTGGCAAAGACAGTCACAACAAACGTCGAGGCGAGTATCGCCCCGGCCGCGCTGAGGAAGAGCCCGGCGACCTTCGCTGATGCTCTGGTGATCTCGCTTTGCACTATGCCGCGCAGAAATTGAAGGGGCTCGCCGTCTGTGAAATCATCCGGCGACAATAAGAACGCAATAGCGTACAAACCAACACCTTCTGTGACGAGCACTGACGACAGTGACAGAAGGAGCGCGGCATTGAAGGCGCGTCGAGACCATATGGTTGGGCCATAGACCTTATTGAGGAGGAGCGTTCCTATCGAGGCAAAGCCACGCATCCAACCTAAGTGACGGTTCGTTGTTGTTGCGCGGACTTCGGCAAGTCGGAGCCACCAAGTCTCCAGCGAGCTTTGGAGGACGCCTCGTTCGTCTGGGAACATGAATAGGGCGATGTAAATCAGCAATAAAGCTGCACATAGTGCGAGACCCCGAAGAACGACCTCGGCTACGAGCAGCATGGCTTTATTTCAATGAAAGGAAAGTGCACGAGTCCGGCCCGACGCAGAGAATACATCAGTCGCCTCAGGCAATCAGACTTTCCACGCCGGGGCGCCAGTGGTGGGCGGCTCCGGGCAATGGAGTTAAGCACGAGCGCACCGGCGCATCTCGGTGCACTTCTCTCTTCGCCCATTCCCAGGGTTCTCTCGCGATGCGTTTGACTTCGTCGATGGAAAGATCAGACACCGGTTGACTGGTGTTCATGATGGTGGTGGGTTAGCTGATATGCCGCCAGCAGCATCCTGAATCGTACCGCCAGACCGCGATCTGTCACCAATTCCTGGCCGCTGAAGCTCCTTCTTGGCCCAGTCGAGGAGAGCGCGAGCTTGTACGTTCAATTCCTCGGTGTCATACTGGACGGATGAATTGGTCGAATCGGTTCGAGCCCTGTCCTGAAGACGGTCACAATCTTACGGAGTAAAAAAGTCACGGGAGTTGAAGCCTGTTTGAGATATTTTTAGAGTGAAACGAATAAAAATATCCAAACACGGGGACTGACCGAGTAGCGGTCAACTCCCGGTAAGGTCACAAAGAGAAACTTCGGCAGAAGTGAGCGAAAAAATGGGTATATTTTCTGATGCTTTATGGCACAATCCGAACAGAGTCTTTGGCTTGGAATAAGGCTCCGCTCTTGGTCTTACCATTCAATACTCCAGCAGTATCCTGGGCCTGGAAATTACTGACCTTGGTTGAGAAGTGACAAATCAAATCTTTCCTTCCGTCATTATTAACATCTTCACCATTAGAATTGCAGAGACTTAGGGACTTTTCATCACCGACATGGCCGAAAGTAAGAGAAGAAAGATCAATTTGAGTTAGGGCGTTGAAATTAACCGAGGAAAGAATCGCTACAGGAATCTTGCCACTACTTTTTGGATTAATTGGATTCGGAAAACTGCCGGGCTTGATGTCAATTTTTACGACAATATCTTCTGGCGGGGTTTCAACAGGTTCGGTAATGACGAATGGTGAAAGAGAATTAGCAACTCCGCAAATTATTTTATTTACCTTATCTGGATAACCCGATTTGGTTATGTCCACCCAGCTCGTACCGTCAAAATGCCTTAATTTAAGATTATTTTCATTTTGATAATTTACTCCTGCATAACTAAAGCAGACTTCAACGGGTGGAGTGTAGATGGCGGTAGTACTGATATCATAATAAATTGCCGGATTCCCTAACTTAAACTGTGTCGGCAAAGCCGGTCCAGCCGAACTAGTAGTAACCGTCGTTATGCCACCAGTTAAAACATTTGAGAATGTCACATTTACATTTGAATCAAGAGCAACAGAAACACCAGCGCCTGTTTCAGTATAACCCGGCGGTAATGGAAGCACCTGAACTTGCTGAGTTGCTTGGGCCGAATTACCAGCTTGATCTTGCGCCATCCAAATAACCACAGTGATTCCGATTGGAAATATGGCTGGAGCATTATTTGTCACCGTTGGATTTGGATCAATGTTGTCCGAAACAACTGGGATCCCGAGAACAACACCACTGGCACCGGCTGAACTTGTAGCCGGTACAACTACATCTTGAGGAGCTATGATGGTTGGCGACTCCGTATCTGCTGGCGGAATATACGATACCGTTACAGTAAATGAAGCATTTGCTATATTTCCAGCAGCATCACTAGCTGAACAATTAACCGTATTTTGACCAATTGGAAATGTAGAGCCGGATGCAGGACTGCAGGAAAAACTAATTACGCCAACATTATCCGTGGCCGAAGCGTCATAATTAACTATGACGCCCTCGGGCGAAACAGCTTCAACGGTGATTGGCGCTGGTACTGTAATCGTTGGGGCTATGGTGTCTGCCGGAACTGTCCCGCAACTTATGCCGTTTTGATAACGCTGCTCTATTTCGGATGATGTAAGAGCACGATTATAGATTTCCACCTCGTCCAGCAGTCCTGGAAATGGCTGAATTTGGGTATCAAAATTACCCAGTGTAAAGTTTGAGTTGAACACGAAGCCGGGGTTATAGGAAATAACGGGTGTTCCCCCGCGCTGTGCTCCGGCCGCTATGCCGTCAAGATAAAAAGTCACTGTACCGCCACTTTTGGTGACAGCCACATGGTGCCATCCTGTGTCATTTACAGAGAGAGGAGCAGCAACCATGTCGAAACCGGGTTTGTCCAAGCTGAGTTGCCGAACCGCGGTCGCCCCATTAGTATTCACGACGCTTGGGCCAGACAAGAAGAATCCGTAACCGCCGATCCCATATCCCGCGATTCTTTCGGCAAAGCCGTCAATAGACAAAGTATTGAGTTTGATCCAGGCATCAATGGTAAAATCCTGGAAGCGAAGATTGACTGGATTGCCGATAAGTACTTTATCATCCACACCATCAAAACTAAACGCCTGGCCAACTTGTCCTGACGCAAATGTAGCGCCACCTTGTAATGTCCCATTATTTACGCCGACAGCATCATTTGCATTTCCCTCGCCGGACCACTCACTAACTATTCCGGACAATGGAACAACGCATGCCCCTACCACTCTCGGCACCACAGCAATGCCGTGCGGGCTACTGCCAAAACTTGCCAAAACTGTCGCCACTCCTGTGGTTGGATTCAGTTTAATAACAGCCCCCGGCTCATTACACGGATCATCGACTAAGAGATTGCCGGAATTATCAAATGCTATTCCTGTCGGACAAACAAATGGACCACCCGAAGCAATCACCGTTTGCGCTCCTGTTGTGGGATTGACTTTAATTACCTTACCAATATTGTCAGACACAAAAATATCACCGTTAGGAGCAACCACGACACCTACCGGATCAACAAAATTTCCACCCGACGAAACCACAGTCCAGGCACCGGTTGCGGGATTGACGCGGATTATTCCCCCAAGTTGTCCGAAACCACTTACATCGGCCACCAGAACATCCCCATTAGGAGCAACTGTTAGGTAATACGGTCCTGCATTTTGGTCTGTGCTAACATAGACCGGTGTTTGTACTCCTGTTATTGGATTAACTTTAATAACTCCGCCATAATAATTGAAGGCGTCGCTATCGGCCACAAATATATCACCGTTGGCGGCTACTGCCACGCCACGGGGATCAACAAAATATTGTCCCTGTGAGACTACCGTTTGGACTCCATTTGTTGGATTTATTTTAAATACGGCTCCACCTAAACTAAATGCTTGAGGATCACCGACAATAAGATTTCCGTCTCCATCAATAGCAACTCCCATTGGTTCTTCAAGATCAGGACCTGAATAAACCGCTTTTTGATTTCCTAAAAAATCAAAATGATAAATACCGCCCTGATCGGAGGGAGCACTCGGGTCAGCGATAAACATATCACCGGGGATTAATGGCGTGGTCTGAGGAGAAACACTTTCAATAACTAATTTAGGTCTTAATGAAGCTGTGCCATAATCTGAAGAAGCAATTGTGTTAAGCCAAACACCCCCATCCCAAGTAGATCCTAACCTAGTAAACCCGATTCCGTGGTTTGTAATCGTTCCATTTTTCCAACCATTATATAAATCTGTAATATCAACGGATACCCATTGATCATGTCCACTTTCATTTAACGCGCTAGGTGAAGCCGGAATATTCAATGTACCATAAGACCCACCTAAAGTCGGACGATTATTCCAAGTTGCGCTCATTTCATCCCAAGATGAAGTAATACTATTAACGGTCCAACTCATTGCGGGGCACGAGCCGCCACCACAATTAGCAGTTGAATATAAATACAGCTTGGCAGATACTATGTCGCTAGGCAAAGTTGAAACATCAAATTTCAATATTGGATAACCGTTATAGCTAGCGTAGTAATCAAAAATCAATTCGGATCTTGTTCCAAAATTCAGACCCGACCCAAGGTCTACATCGGTATCGCCATATCTAGTAAAACTAACATAATTATCCTTTCCTCCAGATACAGTACCCTCATCCGTTCCATTATTCAAACCGCTGGATGGTTGAAAGACGATTTCAGAATTAGGCGCCGCCTGAGAAATTGTAATGAGGCTAAAATTAAAAATTAAAACGCTTACAATTATACCAACTTTAAAACTAAAAAGTTTATATTTCATATTATGTTATTAATTATTTATTCTTATAAAGAAAGGGCCCTTCACTGGCATTCTACCTCTTGAATTAATAATGTCAACCCCGAACGGTGTACTAGTTTCTCGCGCAGAATACTGATTCCTAGTTCATCCGAAAGTGACGCACAGTCGCGCTTCGGTCGGAGCCTTCATCATCCAAGACGGCACCAAGACTTCTCTGTACCTCGACGTACGAGTGAACGCGTTCTAAACGACCCATCGCGCACGGCCGGCCCCAGCCATCACGTTCTAAAGACAATTCGCCACCACGGCGACGGAAGATCCGTCACTGGGGAGGCGGATTTTTTGTTATGCAAATTTATTTTCTGAAATAACTTTTATATACGAAGAACCGGCGATCATACGACCGCCGGCGAGGGTATGTCTCCCTCTACTCGATATCCGTCGAGACGGAGGGTCGTCCTAACGACCTATCTAGAAATGCAAGTTCACCGGATCCTGCGACTCGTCCTGCCGTCTGGCATAGTTCAGAGTGTCAAGGAAATCTGGCAGGTTCCCAAAGCCCCTCTTGAACCGATACAACAGATGGATGAGCTTCTGCTTCGGTTCACTGCCTTGTGGTGAGATGCGCCAGTGGTTGCTGGCTACACGAAGCGCGCGACTGACCATCTCTTCCGAATCCTGTCCGTTCGGCACGGCGTTCCTGAGTCGCGCTTGACTCAAGTTGACATGAGGTTGCCCTTTCGAGAAGAACAGGGCGTCCAGAACCTGTCGCGCAAGTTTCAGGTCCTCATCCGTGACTGGCGCAGAAGTCGGTGGAAGCCGCTTCTTCACAGTCATCTTCTCCGAAGCCGAAGGTTTTGGTGTGGCCGCCACCGACCTCGTTGGCGGAGGCGGAGCAGGTTTTGGAGTCGGTATTTTCGTAACCAGCTTTTGTTCCGGAATCTCGATCTTGGCCAAACCGGTCGAGACTTGGGGTCTCGAAGAAGTCGGTTCCGTCAGTGCCACCTTCAGTTGATTGAGGCGAACGACACACTGCTCGATCTCGGTCGCCATGAGAGCCAGATCCTTCGGGTCGCGCCTCTGAATTGCGACCAGAGTGGGAGGTGATAGAAGAACGTCCACTCCTTCCTGTGTTCTCTGGACATACCGCCGCATTGACCTGAGATAGTCCGCAATCAAGTGTGGTCTTTTGGCGTTGCCCACTTGCACACCCGCCTCTTCGGCCATCTGTCTGGCCTGAACACGCGCCTGATTGATGTTCAGTCTTTTGGTCACCACCATCCTTGCAATTTCCATCTGCAAGTCGTGGTGGAGGCCGGAGATGAACACACCAAGCGTATGGCTGAGTCGGTCTTCTTCCGAAATAGTCGGCGACATCATCGCCTGAACTTCTGGATGAAGCCGGAGAAGCGCGAGATGAGAGTACACCCAGGGTTCAGACCGAGCGAAAATCTTGGCGATTTTCGCAATCTGTTCACCGGGTGAGAAACTCTCCATTCGCTTTGACTTCCTGATACGGTTGATGGCTTGAGAGATTTCCAGAGGTGTGTGACTGGACCTGCCGAAGTTGCCGACCACCGACGCGACGAACTGTTCGTCGCTATCTTTAATTGGGCGCACCCAGGCAAGCATGGTATCCACCCCGGCCATACCGCAGGCAATCCACCGACGTTCACCGTCAACAAGCTCGTACTTGTGTTTCGGGTCGCCAATGACTGCTTTAACCACAATCGGGGTTTGCTGTCCGATTTCCTCGATGCTTGCAGCCAGGTCGTTCATGTCCTTGGCATCGAAGAAGTTGCGAGGCTGGTCGGTGAAACGCCGGATTTGGTTCCGGAGAATACGCTCAACCTTGCTGACTTCCGAACCGAGAACGCTAAAACCCGCTTCTGCTTGCTCTTGTGTGGTGGCCATTGCTAGGCTCCTTGTGTAAGAACACTTACAAACGAACCCCTACAAAGGGGCGCGAAGAATCTATGTTCATACTATATTCATGAAATATAAAGTCAATCAATCTACCTATTTAGCCACTCTTTCTCCTGTCTGACCAAAAGTCTATTTTTGTCTTCAGGACACATCATTACTTCCTCAACAACTTTTTCCATACGCATAGCCTGTGAACCTTTTACCAAAATCATATCTCCCGCTTGTAGTATTTTTTGTAATTCCTTGCCCGCCTCAACTGAAGAGTCAACCGAGATTATGTTTGACTGGCCAAAACCGAGATTAATAAGCTCTTCCAAAATCTTTTTAGCACGCAAACCGACACATATCACAAATGAAGCTGAATCTTTTATTTGTTCGGCAATCTTTCTGTGTTCATCAGCCGAATATTTGCCAAGTTCCAACATATCACCAATAATAGCAATTTTTCTACCAGAAGATTTAAGCCGAGACAACACCGACATTGCTTGGAACATTGCAACCGGTGAAGAGTTATAGGAATCATCGATTATGATACTATCTTTTAGCCCGGGAATAAAATTCATTCTACCGGGAAGACTTCTGTTTTTATTCAAAGAAGCGGTAATTACTGACGGCTGAAGTCCGAATTCAAGACCGACGGCAAAGGCCAGGAGGCTTGAGTATTCGTTTTGAACACCTATGGACCCTTGAGATGTTACCCCATAAAGATCTTTTTCCGAAATAATATCAAAAGACATACCGGTTGGGGTTGTGTATTTTTCATCGTTATAAATGATCTCAAAATCCGAACCGCCAACATCAAAAACCTTTCCTATTCCACAAGACACTTTCCTACCTTCCCTATCCTGTAAGAGGTTCACTGTTCGCAAATCGTCAGCATTATAAATTATAACCCCATCTTTCTTCATAGAAGCCATAATAGACCTCTGTTCAAACAAAAGAGCTTCAATATCACGGAAGGCCTCTGTATGAACCGGCACCTCACCCATAACAGTCATGACCAAGATGTCTATATTGAGATACGATAGTCCTGAAAGATCCCCCGGCTTGTCACCATCGAGTTCGAGAATTAACCATTTTGGGTAGGCGGATTTAATGACTATGATTTTTAGTGCAAAAAAACCCGCCTGGATCAAATCAAACCAGGTAGTCATACCGTAAGGAGAGCCAATAATGGTAAGCGGTATACCCAATTCAGCGGTAAAACTCTTTTCACTTCTGCGAACAAAAAACCTCTTGGATAGCACGAGATAAACCGCCTCACGAGTCAGAGTCTTGCCGACACTTCCGGTTATGGCAATAATTTTGGGTTTATATTTTTTTAACACCAATTTCGCTTCCCACCGAAGAATATTTTTCGCTGTTTTTTTTAGAAAATCCATGTAATATTCAGGTTTTATATTTTCCGAAACCGCATAAATCGCTGGTGCAATTTTGCTTATCTCGTCGTTCAAGGAAACAATATCCTTGATGCATAGCCCTCTCGCAAACTCAGGCTTCGCCCTCAGACAATGCTTCGGGCTTATTTCATCTTCGTCTTTGTTTCCTAAACTCCTGCGAAGTCTCTGAAAACATAAAACCCTCACAAATGTAAAAACTCACCGGTCGGGCGGTACTTCGTAGTAGTTAATAAGAAAATTTACTATACCCATAAAAGGTGTGGTTAGTGTTTCCGAACCGAACCTGGCACCCTTTGGATTTACAGTATACAACAAGATAATAAATTTTGGATTATATGAAGGGAAATAACCGACAAAGGAGTGGAGAATACGATCCTCATAATACCCACCTCCCCTTTCTTTTGCCACCTGAGCCGTACCGGTCTTGGCAGCAATACTATAGTTTGGCATACGAAGCATACCTCCCGCCAAAACCTTGTCTACGCTATAGGTAAGCATCCTGGAAAGTTCTTCCGAGGTCTCCCTTTTTATTACAGGAAAACTTCGTTGGATAGCGGTGTCTTTCGATATGCCTATTTTATAATTTATGGTTTTTACAATATGGGGATTAACTAAAACGCCACCGTTGGCCACAGCAGCCAAAGCCCGTATCGTGGCTATAGGTGTCAAGGCTATTCCCTGGCCAAAAGAAGCCGTAGCATGATCTATATCTATCGTGCTGTTTAGGTTGTCGGTCAAATCTTTTGATTCATTCGGTAAGTCGATACCAGTTTTTGTATTTATACCAAAGGCATACATATAATTGGTAAATCTTTTATTGCCAAGTAGTCTTTGAACATGCGCCGCTCCGACATTGAGAGATTGAGATAAAACATCCTGCATGCTGACTATTCCACGCTCCTTTCCGTCAAAGTTCGAAACCTTTTTATTATTTATCATGACGAATCCTCTATCATAATAGGTGGAAGTGGCGGTAATAACCCCGGCATCAATACCCGCAGCTATGGTCAACGGTTTTATAATAGATCCCATTTCGTATACATTTTCTACAAGTGGATTTGAGAATATAGAAACTCGTTTTTCCACTTGCGGATTATTCAAATCAAATGTGGGGTAGACTTCCATTGCGTATATTTCTCCGGTTCCGGGGTTCATGATAATCCCACCGGTAATATCAGATTGCCATTTTCTGGTCGTACTGGCTAAAATATTTTGCAAATAAGCCTGAACAGTTGGCTCAATAGAGGTGACTATGTCAGCCTCACTTCCACCCACATCACTGGCAACCGATTTTATGTCGGAAAAAATCTCCGCAAAAAAATTAACATAACCACCGTCTTTTCTGACCAGTTCCGACTCGTATTGTCTCTCCAGACCATACCTGCCGGCATATTCGTTTCCTTTAAAACCAAGTATCCCGATAATATGAGAAGCCGAGTCGCCTCCGGGATAAAACCTCCAGCGTTCTTTATAAGCCTCCAATCCGGGAATCTTCAAATCACTGACTTTCTGACCGAGAATACTGTCCACATGTGTAGCTATCTCCTCATACGGGTCACCAAGTTTAGAAGCCTTAACTAAAAAGGCGTCGTGATCAATGGGTATTATTTCATTCAAAGTCTTATAGACATCTTCCGGATTTTTTAAGATTTCCGGATTGATAGCGATAATAAAACCGGCCTCTAAGGTAGCGGCTGAAACCAAACTCCCATCCTTGTTCTGAAAAAATATGGTTCCCCTGTCGAAAATCTTGATAGACGAACTGGAATACTGTCTGTCGGCCTTATTTAGATAGAAATCATTATCTACTATTTGTAGTACATACAACCTACCAATAAGCAGAAAAGCAAAAATCAAAATACATATTGAAACAAAACGAATCCTACCTGAATAATTGGATTTCATCCCATTAGAGATACCAGTAATTTTGGACTACTTGTATTAAAATTATTTAATAACCTTATTCCCTAAAAAGATTTTCAATAAACTGAAATCTCTAACGGGACAAGTCGACTCTAATTCTAACAATTAGTGGTCGCGGTAAGCAATCTTGGTTGATGGATCTCTGGAGATAAAAGATTTATTGGCCGTATCCCTGAAACCGAGGGAATAGGCAAGTTGAATATTAACGGTATTTCGCTTTGTTATATACAAAAATTCTTTGTTTCCTATATCGAGAGTCAACCTGGAAGCTTCATGTTCAAGGTTTTGACGAATAACGACATTACTTATTGTCATCCTGACAAAATACATATAAAAACCAATAAATAAAAATAAAGTACAGAGTAGCATCCAGAATATGTATTTTTCTCTATTAAGTTGTAGTACTTTTTCAACCATTTTATTGTCTTTTATCTATATTTTCTCGATTATTCTCATCTTTGCGCTCCTCGATCTCGGATTTTCCTCTATTTCCACCTCGGTAGGAATGATCGGTTTTTTTGTAATCCTTTTCCCCCGACCAACCTCCTCCTGTTCTTTGAAAAATTGCTTGACGAACCTGTCTTCGAGGCTGTGGAAAGAAATTACGGCCAGCCGGCCTTTTGTATTCAAATGTTCAAAACCTTTCTTTACGCCTTCTTTCAAAGCCTCTATCTCGTCATTGACCGTGATTCGGAGAGCCTGAAATGTTTTCGTGGCTGGATGGATACGACGGGTGTGATAGAACTTTGGAGTAGCGGATTTTATAATCTCAACCAAATCAAATGTAGTCTCAATCGGTTTCGATTCCCTCCTCTCCACGATGGCCTTTGAAATTTTCCAAGCGAATCTCTCTTCGCCATAGCCTTTGAGAATAGCCTCTATGTTTTCCCTGTCCCAAGTATTCACAATCTCTCGTGCGGTCAAGTCGCTCTCGGTCAAATCTTTCTTGAAAGACATGATGAGTGATTCGTCTCTTTGAAAAGAGAATCCCCTGCCCGAGTCTTCGAACTGATTTGACGAGAGACCAATGTCTAGAAGTATCTTGTCAACTTTCGATAGACCTACGGAAGACAGGACTTTGTCTATGTTCCGGAAACTTTCCTGTGCGTACGAAATATTGCACTTGATTCCGAACAGTCTCTGTCTTGTCCTCTCGACAGCTTCGGTATCCAAGTCAATTCCAATTATTTTAACGGAATCACCAAATCTTTTGACCACTTCCAGGGTATGTCCTCCTCCACCTAAGGTCCCGTCAACAAAAACGTCGCCGGGCTGAATCTCTAAACCATCTATTGCTTCTTGTAAAAGAACTGTCTTGTGAAGCATGTTTTTAGAGGACTCCTACTTGACCAAGTTTCTCGGCCAAAGTATCCGCTTGCTTCTCCACAACCTTTTTGTATTCAATCCAGGCCTTCTCGTTCCAAATTTCCACACGACTGGAGACTCCTATCACCACCACCTTATTTTTTAGTCCCGCTCTATCGCGAAGAAACTCTGGAACGAGAATTCGACCAATCGAATCTATTTCCGCCTCAACCGCACTGGAAAACATTAGGCGATTGAAGCTTCGATTGTCCGCCTGGCCAATAGAAGACTGATTAAGTTTTTCTTCTATCTTCTTCCACTCCACGTGTTTGAAGATCCAGAGACAACTATCCAACCCTTGGGTCACTACTATTTTTTTCCCAAGTTCGGAACGAAATTTCGCGGGAAGAGATAGTCTGTTTTTGTCATCTATTGAGTGTGTATACTCTCCGATTAACATAAAAAGTGATGCTTATTTTCTCCTAAACCAAGACTTCGTCTTGGTCGGACGAACAATTTTTTCAAAATTGTTTTAGTCCCACTTCTTCCCACTTGATTCCTATTATATACCACTCTATCCCACTGTCTACCATAGTTATCCCCCTCCTGTGGATAATTCAAGTATAGGAAAAGACCGAGAATTCTCGGCCTTTGAAAGATGGGAGGGTGGAGTTCTCCCCCGCATGGTACCTTGAGAAAACATACCAAGGCTCACACCACAGTGGTAAGACGGAACACACTGGTAACCCCGGTCAATCGCAGGGCTCCACCCTCCTACTGCGGAGAATAGCATACTACATATAAAAATCAATTAATATAAGAAAGGGACCCGCCATTCGCCGAAGCGACTGCGGGCCCCAGTGGAAGGGCACTTCCTCTCTCTGTCTAGGCGGACCTGCAGATCCGCCACCCATCGCCCAGAAACTAAACTTCTGAGCGCAGGATTTCAACTGAGCCGTCTCTAACGCTGCACAGCGACCCGCTTTTCGACGTCGCTTACGTCGTCACACCACGAATTCCCTGCTCTCGCGGCCCGTCCAGGCCCGCACGCTGGGGTGGCGATTGTGCGCTATGCAAACCGTTTTTATTAGACTGCCCGCTTCCGTTTGAAATTATAGCATAGTATATATTAGGTGTCAAGTATTTTTGGTATCCCAAAAAAGCCCTTATTTTAAGGACTTTTTAGAGTAAACTAAAATAATCATGCTTATTTAAACAATTCCAATCCTTTGGTTAATTCATCCACTTCAGACTTTGGACCAAATATAAGGAGCCCAAGAAAATCAATGTCTTTTACATCCTTCGCTTTCGTCCATTCAACCACTTTGTTATCACTTGTTGTTTCTATCATCTCTTTTGTAAAGTGAGCAATTTCCAATCCCCTTTCTTGGGCCAAGTCCGATAGTCTCCAGATATCCTCCGAACTTCCGGCGGTCTTTATCATGATTGCGTGTCGGATATTCAATCTTATATTTTTATTGTCTTGAGTTTTTATGGAATCGAATTTAAAAAGATTATTTTTCGACCGTGCGCCAAAAGCCACACCGAGATGAGCGATGGTATTTGCAACCTTCCAGGGTTCCAGATTCAACCCTTTATTTATTATGGCTGTCACGACCCAAGTCGCCTTATCTTTCTTTTTTATTTCCTCCAGAGGTCTCATCAGCGGGAAAGCTTGCAGTTCGCGAAGTGGTTTATCCGCCAGAAAAGCAAAGAGTCTCTCGCCGAAACCGAACCCACAGGTGGGAGGCATACCGTGTTCCAGCATTTCCACAAATTCATCATCCTGCATCATGGCCTCCGTATCGCCGGCATCTATCAACCTCTGTTGAGCCTCAAATCTCTGTTTTTGATCAATCGGATCATTCAACTCGGAATAACCGTTCCCGACTTCACTGCCGGCAATAATCGGCTGAAATCTTTGGGCGGTTTTTATATTATCCGGGTTCGCTTTTGACAGTGGTGCAACCAGAGTCGGATGGTTTATGAGAAAGGCCGGGCCGGAAATCTGCCTACGGCAATATTTCCATAAGGTATCCGTCAGCCTCTCCTTATTGTCTCCTTCATACTTTACACCGAGCTCATCCAATTTCTTTTTCATATCACCTTCGCTCGCGGTTAACAAATCAATGTTGGTCATTTCTTTCACTTTTGAAACATAGTCTATTTTTTTCCATTCATCGGCCAAATCGAAAGAGTGTCCGTGAGTGGTAAACTTTGTAGTACCAAAAACTTTTTTGGCAATCTCAATATACATTTCCCGCACCAATTCCATACCATCGTTATAATCGGCAAAGGACCAGTAAAATTCCATGTTCGTAAATTCTTGAGCGTGCTCGGGAGAAGTCCCCTCATTCCGATATGCCTTTCCTATCTCAAAAGTCTTTGGGAAGCCACCGGCCATAAGTCTCTTCTGCCACAATTCGCCTATCGATATGCGTAAATAAACATCGAGGTCATAATCGTTGTGGTGTGTTCTGAATGGAGTGGCCTCCGCGCCTCCAGTGGTGGTTTCAAGAGTCGGGGTCTCAACTTCGAGAAACCCTTTGCTCTTCATAAACTCCCGAGTTACATCCCAGAATTTGGATTTTTTTACTATCAAATCGCGTAACTCGCCGTTCATTAAAAAATCCAGGTATCGCTTTCTATACCTTTCATCAACATCCTGTAATCCGTGCCATTTTTCCGGTAACGGCAGGATGGACTTACAGGCCATGACCCAAGAATTAACTATGATACTTTGTTCGCCTGTTTTAGAAACCGCAGGAACGCCGGTAATAGAAATAAAATCTCCAACATCGATGGTGTCCGTAAATAAAGAAAAATTATCGACCTTTATTTCATCCTTTTTTACAATAGCCTGAATCCTTTCCGTTCCATCAAAAAGCACGGCAAAAAGTATGGCCCCCTGGCCACGCAGAGCCATTACTCTTCCGGCTACAGAAACCGGTTTGCCCGATTTACTCCTTGTATCAAATTCGGATTTTAAAATAGATATCGGAAAATCTCGTGGGACTTTTGCCGGATATGGGTTTATACCTTTACTTTTCAGTATTTCAAGCTTTTGTAATCGCGCTTGCCTTATTTCTTCTAGTGAGGCCATATGAATAAATTATAGCATAGACAATTTTCAATTTCTAATTTTAAATTTTCAAACAATTTTCAATGCTTCAATGAATTAAACGGGTTATTTTATAAATTAATTCATTAGAAATTGTTTAGAAATTAGAAATTGAAAATTAGAAATTACCTAATCGATTCGTATCCCCCCACCACACCATCCGGTGACAAGACTATCTGCCATAGATATATTTTCCTCGCCCGAAAGGCTCCAGCGCATGATAATAGATAATACCTCCACATTCTGTAGAATCTATCGCCATATTTTTGTGACAGTTCCAACCAGTGGGTATCAAAATTCTTGAACCAAGCGCAAAGGGTCTTGTCATAGTCGGCGCCAAAATTATGCCAATCTTCGATAACAAACTTATCTTCAATAGCCCGACTCAACTGGACAAAAGAAGGTAGTTTGCTGTTTGGAAAAATATATTTGTTCATCCAGGCGTCGGTGGCTCGGGTAGTTCTGTTATTACCGATGGTGTGCAATAAAAACAACCCGTCGTCTTTCAGACATCTTCGCACCATCTTCATATATATGGAATAATTTTTTATACCGACATGTTCAAACATCCCGAGAGAAATTATGTGATCGAATTTTTCGTCAACTTCTCTGTAATCCTGCAATCGAATCTCGACGGGTAGTCCTGCACATCTCTCTCGGGCCAGCTCGACCTGTTCCTTAGACACCGTTATTCCCACAACACTCACTCCGTATTTTTCTGTGGCGAATTTTGCAAAACTTCCCCATCCGCAACCTATATCCAAAACCCTCTGACCTTTTTGAAAATTAAGTTTTTTGCAAACCAGATCAAGTTTATTCTCTTGGGCTTCATCCAGATTTTTTGCATTCTTCCAATAAGCACAAGTGTAAACCATTCTTTTATCCAACATGATTTCGAACAAATCGTTTCCTATATCATAGTGTTTCTCTCCGATCTCAAAGGCCTTAGCTCTTGCTCCTTGGTTCGTCAGCAAAGCCTTAAGATAAAGGGATAAATTGGAAAAATTCAGAGAAACCCTTTTTTGTATATCGGTTTTTAGAATGCGATTTATACACTCATCCAGTCCATCGCAATCCCACCAACCGTCCATGTATGACTCACCAAAAGCCAGAGGGCCACCGGAGATTACTCTTTTATAAAATTTATCGTTATGTACTTTTATATCGAAAGGCCTATCACCGTTTATTTTTACATCCGCACTTTGGAGAAGTTTTTCTACAAATGAGCGCGAGTTCATATTAAAGTATTACTTTATTTCTAATAATTTATAAGTTAATTCACCATTCGGGGCCATGAAAGAAAAGGCTTCTCCTTTTTTCTTGCCGACAATCGCCTGACCAAACGGTGATTTGATAGATATTTTATTATTGACCGTATCGGCTTCTTCCGAACCAACTATGTTGTAGGTAGCTTTCTTACCATCCCTCTCTACCGTAACAACGGAACCGACATTTACCACTCCGGAGTGACCACCGGAAACAATAGTAACGGTCTTTAAAAGGTCCTCCAATTTCATTATCCTGTCTTCAATCGTGGCCTGAACATCTCGCGCTTCGTGATATTCGGCATTTTCTTTTAAATCGCCGAGAGATTTTGCATACTCCAAATTTTCTGCCACCTCTTTCCTACGCTTATTTTTAAGCTCCGCCAGTTCCTTTGTAAACTCGTCAAACTTCTCTTTGGTCAAATATTCAGCCATATTTTTTTGTTAAATAATTGCCAAAAGTTTAGCAAAAAAACAGCTCCAGGTCAACCTATTTTAGATACTCGTTGGCGTAAACAGCTATCCAATTAAAAAACTCCTGCATAACCAGTACCGCACCGAATTGATTGTTTTTTGAACCCCTTTCCATAACCACGGCATAAGCATATTTTGGATCTTTGTATGGCCAAAAACCGACCACCCAAGAATTGACTAGGTCTTTACTGACACCCAGTTGAGCCGTACCGGTCTTTGAAACAATCTCTACAAATGGGAAATTGATGGCTCCAGATGTCCCTTCGGTCACACCAAGTCTCATCCCCTCTTTTATTATGGTGTAAAAGTCAGGGTTAAGATCTATTTTGCCGGAAGACATCCCAACATTTGTTTTTAAAAATGTTGGTACGAGTAAAGTCCCTTCGTTGGCGATAGCGGCTACGGCTCTGACAACCTGGATCGGTGATGTTTGAAAACCGTATTGTCCTATCGCCGTGTTATATGTGTCCCCCACTCTCCAAACCTCCCCTTTGAAATTCTTAGCCTTCCAACTGGGACTTGGTATGATGCCGTCTTCCTCTCCCGGAAAATAAATACCAGTGGTACTTCCAAAACCGAACATCCGTGTATATTTTTCTATGTTCGCTATTCCTATACCTTTTTGACCTTCATATCCACCGGTAACTTCATAAAAATAAACGTTGGAAGAAACGGCTATAGCATGCCGTAAATCAACATAGCCGTGAGCTTTCCAATCTAAAAATATCGATGGTTTGTCGGGGAAAAACGGGTTTGGTACAGATATGGAACCGGTAGAAAGAATCTGTTTTGTGGGAGAAATAATATTCTGATCCAAAGCCCCTATAGCCATAAAGAGTTTCATTATTGAGCCGGGGGTATAAAGACCGCCCACGACACGGTTTAGGAATGGGTAATTGGTTGAAACAACCCAAGAAGATATTCTTTTTTGATCAGCCCCGTCGGTCATGGTCTGTGAATCGTATTCGGGGAAATTACTACTGGCCAATATCTCACCGGTATGCACATTCATAATAACCCCCGCCCCTCCTTTGTAACCGGCCCTGTCCGCTATATCTAGCAAAGCGTTGTGTAGTTCTCTTTGTAAATCAATATCGATTGATAAATCAATATTGTCGCCATCAACAGGAAGCTGGATAATACTTTCTCCAACAACATTACCCTTAACATCGGTTTCTATTATCTTTGTGCCATTGGAACCGCTAATTTCTCCGTCGTATATTTTTTCTATACCGTCTTTCGGATCAAATTTATCCTGATAATAAAATCCGTTGGAATCCTTTGTGGGATATTTAATATAACCCAGAACCGTCGAGAGTCCTGTTGATGTAGCATATACTCTTAAAGAAAAATCCGTAGAGTTCGGATTTATATTGTTCCAGACCAGGGGCACCTTGTTCCTGTCGTATATTATCCCACGGTCTGCATAGACCAGAGTCTTGTGTAGACTATTGTTGTCACTCCTGTTACGAAAATTTGCTCCTTGAATGATTTCAAGATTGGATAATTTATATACAAAAATAAGACCAACACAAAAAATAAAAAGGGTGATGAAACTTTTAACACTGTGTGGAATCGGTTTTTCTATGCGTCCCTCAAACTGATTAGTATCGAAGTTCGGTAAGTTTTTTGAATCAAGAAAAATTTCATCCGGATCAATGTCGTGGTTAGTGTTACGGGACCGTCTTTTAAATATTTTCTTTATTTGGTGGAACATGACTTTATCTCCTGATTTGTGTTTTAGTAAAATAAACAATAACCAAGAAAACGGCGGATGTAGTCAATCCGATGTATGGGAATTGGAAATTTACAGCATATAGGATGTCAAAAAGGAAGCCGAAAAACAGAAC
Organism: Minisyncoccota bacterium; assembly: GCA_036517295.1. Lineage (GTDB taxonomy): Bacteria > Patescibacteriota > Minisyncoccia > Phycocordibacterales > DATDWN01 > C7867-006. The sequence goes on from DATDWZ010000008.1 coordinate 21,723, forward strand.
TTCCGGATAGAGTGGTAAATAAATCGTCAAACTGACCAGAATCAGACAAGATATATACCACGGCAATAAAAGTAGAGACAAAAAAACAACAACGAAAAGTAATATTCTTACTAAAATACCGTTCATCCCGTTAGAGTTTATCATTATATATTCTAGTACATTAGAACTTGCTTAATTCCATTAGCATAATCACAACATCTCGGAGCCAAGTTAAACTCTAACGGGATTAATGGAATTACTATATCACAAAGACCATTTTATTTGGTTTTTTCTATAAAGACAGACTTCGCGGAGAAAACATTGCCCAAACTTCTTATATACACCGTTTTAAAAGAACTTTGAGAATTAGTGTCTATGTAATACACACTACCTATGATAGACGAGGCTATTCCCGGATACATAAAAACATCACCCCATAAAATATCAGTTTCCTTCGGAACTTCCAGTTTCATATTAGCCCCTCCCGCACCAGTAATAGTAAACGAAGCTCCGGTACGGGATAGGGTCATTTGTTCTGCCACACCGCTACTGGAAAAAAGACGAACCAGAGATGTGTGTGGGGTGATATTGGTAACAATACCTATAATAGTTACATCCGACAAATAAACTTTATTACCGAGGACAACACCGTCAGAGGAGCCCGCGTCCACAACAAATGTATCGTACGGAGATTGTGGCGGTTTGGATAATATTCGAGCCATGACCCGACTGGTTGAGATTTTTCTTCCCAATTCCTCTTTCAGTTCCAGATTTTCTTTTAACAAAGCATCATAATCTATTTCTTTCATCCGTAGGTTGGATAACTCCTCTTTTATAGCAAGATTATCCGTAATCAACCTGCTCTTGAAAACAAAAAAATCTTTTGCATATATGAACGGTTTGGCCGATGTATTACCTATAATCCAGATAGGCCTGGAAACGGTATAAAAAAAACTTCGGAGATAACCCATAAATAAAAAACCGGAAAAGCTTAGAAGCATGAACAAGACAATGGTGAAGATCATTTTCCTGTGACCGAAAGACTTTGGTTTACTTCTTAGGAGGTAATTCATCTTGGTTGGCGATTAAAACATCTTTGTATAATTCTATGTCGTCCAAGATAATACCCGTGCCACGACAAACAGCAGTCAGTGGATCGTCGGCTATGTGAACGGGGATTTTTGTATATTCATGAATAATCTCAGCAAGTCCTTTTATCAAGGCCCCTCCACCAAACAGATAAACTCCCCGATGCATCACATCAGATAGAATTTCCGGCGGAGTCGTTTCCAAAACCTCCTTAACCGATTCTATGAGTGTATCTATCGACTGCGAAATGGCTTCCCGAATATCGGAGTCGGTTATGACCACTTCGCGTGGAAGACCTGATATAAGATCACGACCTTTTATCGATGCCTCAAGCGGAACATCACTCGGTAATATCGCTCCTATGGATATTTTTATATTTTCTGCAGTTTTTTCACCGATTAAAATTTTGAACTCGCTTCGAACATAGGAAATGATGTCGTTGTTCAATTTATCTCCTGCGATACGGACATTTTTTGAACGAACCACTCCACCGAGAGAAATTACGGCGATATCGGAAGTTCCGCCACCTATATCTATGACCATATTACCAATAGGTTCGTGAATAGGAAGTCTTATGCCAATCGCGCCGGCCATTGGCTCTTCGACGATATATACCTCCGAAGCTCCGGCATTTTTACACGCATCACGAACCGCACGAGTTTCCACATTTGTAATTCCAGACGGAACACCGACAACAACGCGCGGACCTAAAAGTTTTTTATTATGCTTTTGGGCTTTGTTCAAGAGATAAGTAATCATTTCCTCGGTTACTTCGAAATCAGAAATAACACCGTCCACAAGAGGACGGATGGCAACGATATGCCCCGGAGTTCTGCCGAGCATCTGCTTGGCATCTTTACCAACAGCAACCACACGACCGGTCTTTTGGTTCACAGCAACAACAGACGGTTCGTTCAACACTATTCCCTTACCGCGCAAATAGACCAAAGTATTGGCGGTACCCAAATCGATACCGATATCGTTCGAGAGAAGTCTTTTAAATTGTTCGAAGTTTTTTATCATAAATTAAATCAGAACAAGAAAATCTCATCGAGCACTGTCTTGATGAGAGACTAGTGAGCGCGTCGGCGCGAACTCAAGGAAAATTTTAGCAAAAATTTATCCGTATCTCTCAGAGAGATAGTGTGAGAAAGAGATTTTCTCTATACAAGTCTTACAAAATTTTCAAAGCATCCTCAACCGACATCAATTCCGAATCTGCGGATGTCCTCATCTTCACTTCAACCTTATTCTCAGCAACGGTCTTATCGCTAACCACAAACCGAACCGGAATACCTATAAGGTCAGAATCTGCGAATTTCTCTCCCGGTCGTATATCCCGGTCATCATAGAGTACAGGAATTCCCCTCTTTCGCAAATCGGCATATAAGTTGTCTGTAAAAGAGACTACTGCCTCGTTTACACCGAGTCTCACTAGATGGACCACAAACGGAGCAACTTCTTTCGGCCAAACCATACCTTTGTCGTCGGAAAGAAGTTCAACAATTGTACCCATAAGTCGTCCGAGGCCAATACCATAAGCTCCAAGAACAACGGTACTTTCTTTACCATTTTCTTCTTTAAAATTAAGACCGAGCTCGGTAGTATAACGAGTACCATATTTGAATATATTTCCAACTTCGATTGATTTCGCCTCTACCAATGTTTCTTTTTTTAATCCTAATCCTTGTAAAATATCATTCTGCATAACCTCGTCATTTACAGCCAAACTTTTTTCTTTATCTATAAAAATATGATCCTCCCCAGCATCACAAATCGTCTGAAATTCGTGACTGAATTTACTAAACATTCCTCCTGAGGCAAAAGTTAAATAAGTTTTATCTCCAATCCCCACCCGGTTATATACATTTTTATATGCTCGAATAGCTTTTTCATAGAACGCATCTAACTCCTTCTGATTTCTATTGAAAGAGTACATGTCTTTCATTAGAAATTCTCTCCCACGCATTATTCCGGACTTTGACCTTAGTTCATTTCTAAATTTTGTCTGGAATTGATGTGTATACCTAGGCAAATCACGATATGAACTAATGTGATCCTTCATCATTCTTACCATTGGTTCTTCGTGAGTACAGCCAAGCCCAAGCTCCGTATCATTTTTTAATTTTGTCTTAAACCATACATCAACTTTTTCGTCGCTCCATCTATCGGTTGCTTTCCATATCTCTGGATCCTGAAGTGTTGAGAGAGATACTTCTTCACTACCAATCGCTTCCATTTCCTCTCTAATGATTTTTCTAAGGTTATTGATTACCCTTAAACCTAGAGGTAAGTAATCATAAACTCCAGCCATTTCTTTGTGTATAAATCCAGCTTTAATAAGAAGCTGGGCGTTCTTTGAAACCTCATCGGACGGAGCTTCTTTACGGGTTTTTGTAAAAAGTTGTGATTGTTTCATCCCGTTAGAGTTTATGTTTATATATTCTAGCAAATAAAATAAATTTATCTGAATACTGTGACAACGGTGTCTCCGAAACGAGTAAGACTCTAACGGGACAAGTCACTACATATTATAGCAAAAAAGAGAGAGGGTCAAAAAAACTCCTGGGCCGTAGGGCGCCAAGCTTTTGGCTTGGCTCCTACGGGGAGGAGTATCATCGCGCATGTCTTGTTTTGGTCGACACCTCAGCCTTCAGCCGAGGGACTGCGTCGAGGGGGATAAGAATGCCGATGGCTCTTGATCTAACCATGATGGGCGACCATTCCCTCGGGCCGTCCAGTTAGATCTTGGAAAAATCGCTTTCGCTACTATACATTATGTCAACTTTTTGTCAAATCAGATTAAAAATATCATGACCGGTAACAACTAGCATCAAAATTATTAAGCATGCGAAGCCGAGAATATTTGTCCACTTAACTATGTTCGGCGATATCGATCTTCGTAGGATAGCCTCAACTCCGACGAACAAAAGCCTTCCTCCGTCAAGCGCAGGAAACGGAACAAGATTTATTATGGCCAAGTTAACGGAAATGAGTGTGACGAGAGATAGAAGGTATGCAAATCCAAGTTGGGTTGCTTCTCCCACAATCTTTGCTATGCCGATGGGCCCGCTGACCTGAGAAAGATCGGATTTAAGCATAATCGTATTCCATAGAAATATTCCAAGGCTTATGGCCGTACCTTTTGTCAGAAGATATGTAGTACGAGCGCCTTCAAGTAAAGCCAGATGGGGTGGAAGTTTCAAAATACCCATTTCGTCCAATGCAACACCTATAGAACGCGAGCCAAAAACCATATCGGCGGTAGGCGCGATAAAAATAGTAGCCGGAGGATTGTCCCCTCTCTTGTATAAAACTTGTATGTTTCGTCCAGCGCTCTCAGTAATAAGATTTTTGAAACTCTGCGGATTGAGACTTTCGTTCTGTAAAGAAGTTTTGCCCGAATTAGCAAAAACTATCAGGTCGCCCGCCAACAGTCCCGACTCTTCAGCCGGTGAACCACCTAAAACTTCCGTGACAATAAGATGTGGATTTGTGATTTGGCCATATTCAGAATATCCGGCCGAGGATGGGAGGCCGATTGAAAATCCTAGAGAAATAACCAGCCAGGCAAAAATCATATTGAAAGCAACACCGGCCACTAGGACCATAGCCTGGATAAATCTGTTTTTGTGAATGAAACTTCTAGACTTATCGGCCTCCGATAAGGATTCTACATGAGAGTTCTCGCCAAATATCTTTACAAAACCTCCGAACGGGATAAGGTTCAGGGTATATCTTGTTTCGCCCAACTTCACAGAAAAAATCCTCGGCGGAAATCCTAGGCCAAACTCGTCCACCCGTATTCCACACATTTTTGCCACAATAAAATGCCCAAATTCGTGGACTAGGACTAAAATAGCGAGAATGATGAGGAAAATGATGATTGACATATTCAATAGAAATTTTTAATTCTTAATTTTGTAATTTTTAAATAATTTCTAATGAATTAATTTTTAAACATTTGAAATTAAAATTTATTTATAAAATTAAAAATTCAAAAATTATAAAATTACTCCGTAATCTCCTTCTCTTTCTTTGCAAAATTCTCCTCAAGCATCCGCCCGGCATCGTCCAACATCTTCTGAAGTTCCGCTTTAAAACGAAACTTCTCGTCCTCAGACATCCCTCCTTCTTTTTCTTGCCTGTCGATATCCTTTATAACCCTTTCCCTCTCGGCGCGTAAAGTGACTCTGGCATCCTCCAGTTTCTGCTTAGCGATTTTTACAAGATCCGCTCGCCTATCCGAAGTCAGCCCCGGAAAAGTTACCCGCAGTCCCTTATCGTCCAGAGCAACCGAAAGCCCGAGGTCTGCGAGAACTATTGCCTTTTCTATAGCCTTGGCCACCGACATGTCCCACGGAGTAATACGCAACATCCGAGCATCTTCAATGGAAATATTGGCGAGCTCCATTACCGCCATGTCAGCGTCGTATGCCTCCACCCTAACTCCGTCCAAAATAGCCGGTGTCGCTCGTCCGGTGCGGATGGTTGTGAACTCACGCCGGAGCCAGTCTTCTGTGTCTTTAACAGACTGTTTAAATGTAGCGAAATTGTATTGCATAGTCATTACAGCATAACATATTATGCTGAATTTTCAATTTTTAATTTTGTAATTTTTAAATAATTTCTAATGAATTAATGTCTAAAAAATTAAATGTTTAGTAATAAATTTTCCAAGATTATTTTCACCGGCGCACCGCGATCGTATAGAGAGGCCCGAGCTTCCTGACAAAGTTCTAGGACTTTAGATGATTTCTCGACGCCCAATCCATACAATTCCGATTCAACTTGATTAAGAAAGGCGATAGCATCTTGTTTTGTCTTCTCTTCGTCACTTATGGCTTCCGTTATTTCTTTTACTCTAGCCAAACGCTCGACTAGCTTTAGTTCCAAAATACTTTCTAACTTTATAGACTTTTGACTTTCGCCTCCTATCACCAACATTCTAGATCGTAATGTTGGTAATAACATATCCTGCGGAGAAATTATGAAAAAATGCGTCCCAACTGTCGGTTCCTCAAATACTTTGAGTAGCGAGTTCTGTGCTTCTTGTGTAATAAAATCTGCTTGAATTATAAAAATCCTCTTACTTGGAAGCCGAGCTTCCAAGTAGGTTTCGAATGGCTTACGATTGGCACTTTCCATAATGGCACGAGCGTCGTCAATGGTCAGCGTTTTAAACTCTCCGTGCCAAAAATCCGGATTGCCGGCCGTTTTAACTCCAACCGTGTTTTCCAAAAAGTCTTTAAGTTTTTCGACCAACCCCTTTGCTTTATTCTCAACAAAAAAATAGGCGTGGTGGAGATGCTCTGAGTTTTTATATAAATCAATAAGCGACTGCATGAGTTCAGTATAACAAAACATAAAACAAAACGGCGCACCTTGTAAGGGTGCGCCCGAGTGAAACCGGCGTTAGGGGGAAGAATAAGCCAGACGAAGCACCGGCATGGCCCACGACGGTGTTGGGACGATGTAGAGAATCATAACCACCGACCCAAAACTGAGGTAGTACCGATTCTGGACCGGGTCATACCTCGCACCCTCTCTCACCAACGCCTGACCGGCCAGTTCTTCCGAAGCGAAGAGGCCGTTCGGCCTCCCGAAAAAATCAATGCTGTACATCCGCACCTCCGAGAATAATGATACTGTATTCTCTCCGAAATAGAATCTTCCCAGGAGGAATCAGCGCTTCGAAATTATCAATCGCTTGTATGTATCTAGATGTTCTAAAGCAATCCCTGTCCCCTTTGCCACACAATATAGAGGGTCTTTTGCCAAAACGGCTTTCACACCAGTCCGACGAAAAACAAGTTCGGGGAAATTGCGTAGTTGTGACGAACCGCCAGTCATTATGATTCCCTGATCAATAATATCTGACGAAAGTTCTGGTGGAGTTTCCTGCAAAACATCTTTTATTGCTTTTATCATTTCACGCAGGTCTTTCGATATCGCTTTGACTATCTCGTTTGTTTTTATTTCAACGCTTCGTGGAAGACCGGTCACAAAATCGCGACCTTTTATGGTCATTGAAAGTTCTTCATCGAGAGGAATGGCCGAGCCGATGTTTATTTTTATATCTTCCGCTGTCTTGTCGCCGATGCCGAGATTGAATGTTTTCTTTATATAGTCGGTTATAGCATAATCGATTTTATTTCCTGCGCATTTAACCGATGTTGAAGAAACGATACCGCCGAGAGAAATCACCGCCACGTCCGTCGTTCCTCCGCCGATATCAACGATCATGTGTCCCATTGCTTCGTGAATCGGAATCCCCGCGCCGATAGCGGCCAGAATCGGCTCTTTGACCACGTAGGCGTTTTTCGCGCCGGCTCGTATTGCCGCTTCTATAACCGCCCGCCGTTCGGTCGATGTCACGCCCGCAGGGACAGAAACAAGAACCTCGGGCTTTGTAAAATTCCATTTACCCAAAGCTTTATCCATGTAATATCGCAACATCGCTTCCGTAACACGATAATCAGCAATGACACCGTCTTTCATAGGACGATAAGCAATTATGTTTTCTGGAGTACGACCAATCATCTCCTTTGCTTCGATACCGATGGCCACAATACGATTGTCCTCTTCAGACACTGCCACAACGGATGGTTCATTCAGAACTATCCCGCGACCAGGAACAAAGACCAGTATATTGGCCGTACCAAGGTCGATTCCGAGCTTTTTTGAGAAAATTCCCATAATGGTATACTATAGCTGATATGCTGGATAATGCAAAAAGGGAAATCTTGAAACATAAAGAGCTTTACGCGACTATCTTGGTCGTTGTTTTAATTATTATTTCTGGTCTTGTCGGCTACAAAAAAGGCTACAGGTTCCAGAACAACTTTTTGATCGGAAAAGTTGGAACTTTATCTATAACCATACCGACAATACAGACAAATATTTTTATCGACCAAAACCGTAAAATCACAACAATGAGCGACAACCAAACGGTGAGCATCCCACTATCCCCACGCAGTCACTCGGTCATTGTTTCTCACGACGGATACTTTCCTTGGAAGAAAGACTTTACTATGCCTAGTGGCGGAAACATCGTCCTCTCCCCTATTTTTGTAACCCAAAATGCAACGGGGCAAATTATTTTGAAAAACGATCCAGAGTTTTGGGAAATCAGAAGCCGAATAATTCGCGACATCTTACCCACAAAAGAAAACCCCAGATTCTCTACAGATAATTTCGGAGCAATGTGGATTGAAGACAACGCGGTAATAGTTAAGGTACAAGAAAAAATGTTCACGGTTATCCAGCCCGACACTGTAATAAAAAACCTCTACTTTTACAAAGACAGAAGCGACACCGTAGTTTTCTCAACAAATAATTCTATATATGTAATCGAGGTTAACAAAGAAGGTACCCAGAACTTCATACCCATATACAAAGGTAAAAACCCTTACTTCATCGCCAGGGACATCGGCTTCATATATGTTCTCGATGGAGAGACTTTGATGCAGGTGATTATCTAAATAAATTTTCAATTTCTAATTTTCAATTTTCAAAGATTTGACAGTGAGCGTAAAATTGACATAATAGCCTTAGATTGCGGGATAGAAACCCCATACGAGGAGAAGTCCATGCTCACAGTAACACATGTGATCTCAGTCGTTCTGATCCTTACCGGAGTGTTCACCTGGTTCAGAATCTCCAGACGGAACATCCCGCCGGCCACACCTTATCCCGTCGGTTCGGAAATCCTCCTCGGGAAGGAACTCGTAACGATCGTGGGGCACCGGCACTCCACCAGAAACGGAGACTTCCTGTACGATGTCGAGGGCGAAACGGGTGATCAGGCGGTGGCACGACATTCAGAAATGTCGTCTATGAAAAAAGTGCGGTCGTCTGGGCAAGAGAAGCAATGGCTACACTAGACTGGAAACGGTCCGCGTGTCTGCTACGAGCGTGAGAAGCATCCCGGCACAATGGCCGCCGAGCAGGAAAACCTGCCGGCGGTTTTCCTGTTATAATGGAAAATCATGCGAATTCTTACAGTCATACCCATCAGCAAGGGCATATCCAAAGACACCCTGACCTACTTCACAAGCAAGGATGTGAGTACTGGCTCCATAGTCTCAATCCCCCTCCGAAACAAAACTATTTACGGACTGGTAACCGCAAGCAAGGTGGCTCAGGAAATAAAATCCGAACTAAAATCGCTTTCGTACAGTATAAAAAAGATAGAGAAAATAGAGGCCAGAAACTTTTTGTCAGATGGTTTTATCGAGAGCGCACAGAAAATTGCAGATTATAACGCCGGAAGTGTCGGTGCCGTTTTGTCCGCTCTTATCCCGCGGACCATACTGGAAGAAAGCGAGAAGTTGTCCTACACTCCACTGCAAACTCCAAAAAATACATTTCATGAAACCGTACTCCTACAATCGGATGATGAGGAAAGATACGCAACATACAGAAGTCTCATACGTGAAGAATTTGCCAAGAATCGAAGCGTTTTTTTCTGTCTACCAACGACCGAGGATTTATTGAACGCCAAATTAACCCTAGAAAAAGGCATAGAAAAATATACATACATGTTACATTCCGGTTTGTCGAAAAAAGAACTCGTTGGTCTTTGGCAGAACATTATAGACGAACCACACCCACTGCTTATTATCGCCACAGGTTCTTTCTTGTCTCTACCCCGTCATGATCTCGGCACTATCATATTGGAAAAAGAAAGCTCGCGCGCATACAAAATGCAGGTGAGGCCGTTCATAGATATCCGTAGTGCCGTAGAAATAATAACCAAACAATTAAGTGTTCGCCTGGTGCTGGGTGATTTATTGCTTCGTACCGAAACGCTATGGGAAGAAAAGAATGGTCGATACGCGGAACTGTCCCCCCTCAAGTTCCGCTCACTTACAACGGCTGGATGCGAACTTGTCAGCATGCGCGTACCGCAGGATATGAAGAAAAAAGAGTTCACGATATTTAGTGATAAATTGAAAGATATGATTCGTGAAGCAAAAGAAAACAACGAACACACATTTTTATTTTGTGGACGAAAAGGCCTGTACCCCGTAACTGTTTGTAGTGATTGTGGAACCGTTGTGGTGTGTAAAAATTGCAACGCCCCGGTGGTTTTGTACGGCCCTGCTTCGCGCAAGGCTACGCAGGGTAAGAGAAGCTTGTTCGTATGTAACCATTGTGGAGAGAGGCGTGATGCGGAAGAGTTGTGCGCGCATTGTGGAGGTTGGAGACTGAATCCTATGGGACTGGGTATTGATAGGGTAGTCGAAGAAATTAAATCCATGATTCCAGAAGCTAATATAGTACTCATGGACAAAGACCATGTAACTACCCATAAACAAGCGGTCAAGGCACGCGACCTTTTTTATTCCACCCCGGGCAGTGTTATGGTCGGCACAGAAATGGCCGCCACCTATCTTAATGAAAAAATAGAAAATGTGGCTGTCATTTCAATAGATTCATATTTTTCCATACCGGATTTTCAGGTGAATGAAAAAATATTCCATATTCTTTTGGGGCTGCGAGCTTTGGCAGAGAAAAATCTCCTGTTTCAGACGAGACAAGAGAATACCAAAATATTCGACTATGCTTTGCGCGGAAATCTTCTGGATTTTTATCGTGATGAAATAGAAGAGCGGGAGTCAATCGGCTATCCACCTTTTGTAACATATATAAAACTCAGTCTTGAAGGAGAAAAAAATGACATAAAAAAGGAAATGGCTAATATTGCTGACCAGATGAAACCGTACGAGGTCAATATCTTTGATGCATTCAATCCGGGCGGAAAATTAAAGTACACCATACACGGGCTTTTATCTCTCCCACACGGCAAATGGATGGATAAAATACTTTTGGATAAACTAAGAACGCTTCCACCGCATGTAGCGGTCAGAATAGACCCCGTCACGCTTTTGTGATAAATTAGGGGAAATTGAGAATAATTCTTTCTCACCATATCCTTTTTGGAGTACGCACTTTTTTTGGTAAAAAAGATGCTCGAATCCTCGCGCCGACGGGCTTCTGAGCCTCCAAAAAGGACACGGCTCAAAGAATTATTCAATTTTATTTAAATGAAAAAAATACTACAAAAAGACTCGCCCATATTACGACAGAAATCTCTGGAGGTTCCGGTGAAAGATATTAGTTCACCTAAAATCAAAAAGGTTATAAGGGAAATGAAGGAAGCGTTGAACTCCCAGGATGACGGCGTGGCTATCGCTGCTCCGCAGATTGGGTATTCCCTTCGGATATTTATCGTCTCAAAGAAGGTCTTTGAGATAAATAAAGCAGTCAAGGAAAATCCTAGGGGGATTAGTTCAACTGGTCTTGTTTTTATAAATCCGGTCATAAAAAAAGTATCGAAGGAAAAGAAAGGATTGGAAGAAGGGTGTCTGTCGGTTAGATTTTTATACGGTAAGGTTGAGAGAAGTAACAAAGCCACCATATCGGCATACAACGAGGCCGGTAAAAAATTCGAAAGGGGCGGAACGGGACTCTTGGCCCAAATATTCCAACACGAAGTGGATCACCTGAACGGAATCCTGTTTATCGACAAAGCAAAGAGTCTGGAAGAACTGCCACCTGGGCATGGTATAGATGAACCAAAAAAATAAATGTCGTCAAAAAATAATTCTAGTTGGGCATTTTTCGGCACTTCACTATTTTCCGTAACTATATTGGATGAGTTAAGAAGCGCGGGCTTTGTCCCGAATCTTTTAGTCACGGTCCCGGACAAGCCGAAAGGCAGAAAGCTAATACTGACCCCTTCGGATACAAAAATCTGGGCGGAGAAAAACGGTATTCCCGTCTTCCAACCGGAAAAATGGGACGAAGATGCGGTTTCAAAACTTTCAGATTACAGTTTTCGATTTTTTGTCGTAGCCTCGTATGGAAAAATTATTCCTCGACATATTTTGGATATTCCTAAGCACGGCGCTTTGAATGTCCACCCCTCACTCCTACCAACACTACGAGGTCCATCCCCTATAGAGAGCGCCATATTGAAAGAAAGTGGGACCGGTGTGACAATCATCAAGCTGGATAAAGAGATGGACCATGGGCCGATAATCGCCCAGGAAAAAGTACTGGTTGATGAGTGGCCTCCATACACCAAAGATCTCGAAAACAAACTGGGGATGGTCGGCGGACAAATACTGGTAAATGTAATCCCTGATTGGCTTCTCGGAAAAATAAAAGGGATCGAGCAAAATCACAGTCTTGCCACTTTTTGTAAAAAAATAGAAAAGGAAGATGGAAAAATAAATCTAGCCGACAGCCCTGAAGTAAATCTGAGAAAAATAAGAGCCTACCATATATGGCCGGGAGCTTTTTATCTCCATCAATCTGGGAAAAGAGAAATCCGTGTAATCATAAAAAGGGCACATATAGAAAACGGTGCATTGATTTTGGATAGAGTATTGCCAGAGGGTAAGAAAGAAATGGGTTACAAAGATTTCCTTAGAGGATTAAGAAATTAGTATTAATAATCATCTATTGACTGGAGAGAAAGATTTTCTGCGGTAGCTTCGGCTTTTTGCATAACATACAAAAGCACGATGGTTATTATAATGCAACCGAAGACAAAGATTACTAAAAAAGAATTGGCTTTTTGTTGCAATTTACCAATATTTATCATCTCCTTCGTTTAAAGTTAATCCTTTTTAGTATCTCTTTCATCCTAATCGCTCCCTTCTTGAATAAAGTCTTGTATTTATTTTTTCGGGAAACTATGGCTCGTTCGGCCTCATCGCGAACTATATCTATGGCAGTATATAAATCTATTTCTTCCGCAACAACATATACCTGTTTATTCCCCGGTTGGAGTATGTTTACCTCCGCCTTGAATATATCCCCCGATTTGTGATGCTTTGTAGTTCTACCTATCTCGACTTCACACAGAGTCCCATTTTTCACATTCAGAAACTTCTCCAGCGAAGATATTTTACTCGTTACATAATCCTTTATCGACGGTGTTAAGTCAAAATTTTTTGAGCGAATTTTAATTTGCATATACATACTATTATACACTGTCAAAAAAGGCCGACAAGGAATTGCATTACTTCATATTTTTGCTATTATCTCTAAGTGCATAAAAAATGCATATGTTAATTTGAAAACGGTTAGTAAGCTCCGGTGTAGCTCAGTGGTAGAGCAATCGCCTGTACCGAAAGGTTGTGCAGCTTCCTAAAGTAATTTAGGATGAAAAATGAGGTGAATTCGGGGAACCCCACAGTTTAATAGCTGAGGGCAATCCCGAGCCAAGTCCCGAGAGAAATCGAGGGAAAGGTGTAGAGACTATCTCGTAAGAGAGTAGCCGTCACGCAAGTGAGTAGGCGAAGCGCCCCACATCCCACTCAGAAATGAAGGATGATGATATAGTCCAGACCAAAGGCAACTTTGGATAAAATGTAAGCGATTGGTCGTAGGTTCGATCCCTACCGCCGGAGCAATGGTCGTGAAAGAGGTATAATTTGCCTCTGTCGTGGCTTTACCAGGGACTTTTTTGAGGTTCGAAAATGATTTCGAGGCTCCGGAAGTTCCACAAATGGTTGAGAACTCGTTTTTAACAAGGAACCGCCAGCCGTAAGGGTTTTGGTGGTTTTTTGTGCTTGTTCGAAAGTTTTCTCTTGATCTAGTCGTTGCTGTACTCTTTCCGCAAGTTTCTGAACTGGAGTTTTCATTGTCGGAGTTACTTCTTTATCTGTAAGTATTAAGTTCGAAAAGATATGACTCAAAAGTAATCTTCTGTCTTCGGGAGACCTTTTCTCGTATATCTCTCTTGCTCTCCTAGCAAGGTCAATTATATTCAACCAGATTTCAAAATACTTTGCTTCTTCAGTCTTAATCCTACCAAGTTGTTCTATCACAGCATTTTGCTCTTCTATTATTTCCTTATTTTTTATCTCCCAACGCTCTCTTGTAATTCTCTCATCAAGACGGTCATCATATACGTTATCTAAACGTCTCTGTAGTGAGCTGTAGCGGTCGTTAAGCCCCTTGATAGCACTTTCCTTGTACTCTATCTCTTGGGCGTGGTTTTCCTTAATTTTAACCTTAATTTGCTCTGCCTCTTCTGGTGTTATGGTTTCAAAGAACTTAAAGACTCCAAAGAGTTTGTCTTCGAGTTCCTTTTCCGGTGCATACTTTTTCTGAGAGCAGTTTCGGTAATGATTGCAGTGATAATAGACTATTCCTTTCTGTATTTCTGCCGTAATAGTCCCACTACATTCTCCACAGATAAACATTTTTCTAAATTGAAACTCGTGGCGGTTAAAGTGAGGAGTCTTTTTACCCATTCTAATATCTCTAACCTTTTCAAATAACTCTTTGGTGATAAGGGGTTCGTGAGACCCATTACTAAAAACCTCATCATTCCATTCCATCGCTCCATAGTAAAAAGGATTATTAAGAATACTCTCAATAACACTTTTTACCATCTTCTTACCAGATCGAGTCCGAAATCCCTCTTTGTAAAACATCTCAATCACGGCTTTCATAGAATAGTTACCAGAACCATAAAGTTCAAACATCCTTTTTACGAATGGAGCGATTTCTTGATCTATTATGTGTGTTTTATGTCCCTTCTCACCAATGGTTTTATATCCGAGTGGAGGTTTTGTTGGTAACCACCCTTGAGCAAGTTTTTCTTTCTGACCCTTTTTTACCTCTTCAGATAGATTTGAAATAAACTTCTTAGCTAGAACTATTTCAATATCCCAGCGAAACTTTTCGTCAGATTTAGCGTTCTTATGGATAATCAGATTTTGCTTAACAAAATGTATTTGCCTAGAAACATCTCCCTCAACCCAATCGTTAATCGCTAGTGCTTCCTTGAAGTTGCGAGTAAGTCTATCTACTTTCTCACAGAGTAATATATTTACTTTATTTTTTTCCAAAAACTCTAACATTTCTGCAAAAACCACTCGTTGTTTTGCACCACTTGCTGACTCTGCAATCGAAAAGACTTTTATCATCTGAAAATCTTTTCGCTGAGCATATTCCTCCATAAGTTTAACCTGTGATGGCAAAGAATAACCTGTTTCTTCTTGTTCTTTTGATGAAACTCTACAATAACTAACTGCTTTTATTTTCATATATATATTTATATTATCACTTTTTAATAATCAGCTACAGTCCGACTTCTACCTTCTGATACTATCAACAGGTAGTGGACTCTTATGTATCAGATAACTATGAGCGAGTTTTGTGATAACCTTTTCGTAAATTATTTTACGTTTTATATATCCAACCCCGTTCTGAACTATTCCGATACTCTTCAGATGGCAGGGCGAGAAGTCGGACACTCGTTTTCCCTGCTTTCGCAAGAGTACCTGAACACCCCTTATAGGACTAAACGTCCTGTTTTAAAGAACAAGTTTTACCTGATGTCCTTATAGCAGGTTTGTTATCTAAATTGTCTTCCGTTTGCGACACGGGCTCTCTGGGGTTGGTCAAAGAGCTTGTGTCGATAACCGAATATTCGTTTTTCTTATCTTCGTAATCAAACCTTGATAACAAATCAAAGAAAGACGCCAACCCATTTATTTCTTCTCCGCTCAAAATTGAACTAACAGATTTTTCTGTATCAACTTCATTATTAAAGTTTTGAGATTTCACTGTCATTTCAATTTTTGATAAACAAAAACACCACCCTTTTAGGTGGTTAATTTACGTACAGCAAAAGAGCCCCTTGATTGGGTAACTGTATCGGATTATTTAGTAGAGCGAAGTTTCCATCGGAAACTCACAGTAGCTTGATAACTTAATTATACCCTTTCACAACAGAATAGCAATCACATCTTATCCACTTATTCTATACCTAGAACAAGTCCTCAAACGGTCTCCATTCCTTACTGTCATTTACTGACTGTCTTTCCCTAAAGGAATACTTCGGACTATCGTTGTAATACCAAAGTCCTGCTTCTTGTACCGCAATACCACCTACAAACTTTTTACCAAATTGCTTGAGCTTAGCTTGCAATGATTTTGCCTTATCAGCGGTATCTGTACTTGTTGCGGTATCTCCTTTCTTCGTATCAAAAATACCTATACGACCATCAGAGAAGCGAATAATCCAGTCAGGATAAAACAGGTTTTCTTCTTTTGTTGATGAGTTTGTATATTTAATGCCTAGATAGTTTTTTCCTTGATCGCCGTTTTTGAACCACCAATCAATCTTCCCTTTTTTCTTTTCCAAGTACTCGACAAAAGCAATTTCATTTTTGCGTCCATTATAATCTTCTAATAAGTAGAACTTGTCTAATACACATAACTTTTGAGGGACAACCTTATAATCTTCAGGATACCGATATTCTTCTTGTATAGTAAAAGTATATGCTTGCTGTTCTTCTATCTTCTTTTTCTTGTCAGTGAGTAAACTATCTGAAATTGGTTTGTAAGCTCTAAGTGCCTTTGTTATTGCCGGACGAAACTTACTTTCAGTACCTTTACGAATATCTTTAATAAATATCTTGTACCAAAAAATATGGTCATCAAGTAAAACTGTCTTAAACCAAACACGAAGTGCTTGTTTTAACACTGACCAAGAACGAGCTATGTTAGAGTATCTAGCTTTGTCGTCTTCTTGTTCTTTCAAGATTTGGTAACAAAGATAGTTGAATGTTTTTTCAACATCACTCACTGACATTTCAAGAGAAACATCACTACCTTTCTTTTTGAAATCAAAAGCAAGGTTATCGTAGTCCTCAAAACGAGCATTGGCTATAACTTCATTTACTAAAGTATTACTAAGATCCAGCCCTGCCTTTTTTAATTTTATCTCTGATTTACCTAAAATATCTTTCTCACTAATACCAAAATGCTTGTTTAATTCTATTCTAAAAACTTTTTGGAACTCTGAAGATACACGAATATCTCCGTAATCTAAGCGAGAAATATAATCAGAAGGCAACTCTATATTACTTATTCCTTTTTTTATATGTGCAGTTTCTGTAAGAGCTTTATTCGCAGGGTTTTGATCTGGTATTACTACTTCCTTACGCTTATAGTTTGTATATAGATAACCCAATCGGAGGTTAGGATTATTTTTGTAATCTTCTTTTGCTTGAGGTTCAGGCATTCGCAAAATACGCCCAACAGTTTGAGTATAAAAAGTATTTGATTGTATCTCTCTAAACATCACAAGTACCGATGCACGAGGACAGTCCCAACCATTACCAGCAGTTTGTTTGAAGATCAGAAAATCGTGTTCATCGTCATTTTCTTCTAGCCCCTTCGGTTTATCTTGTCCCTTAGACCATTTTGCAATTTTATGTTCAGGTACTTTCATTCTAACAAGATAATCTGTAACAATTTTTTCCTTTGTCTGTTCGCCTTTTTCTATTAACTTACTGTCGTCATTCGGTATTTGTATTAACATTAAAGGATTTATTTCTTTCCCGAGTGCCTTAAGTTCAGCTTTTAATTCTTCTCTTTTATTTATTCCATTTTCAAGAAGAACTCTATCAAGGTCTTTACCGGACATACCCTTAAAATCTTCATCTGTTTGAGTAACAATAGCTTCTTTTATTAAACCTTGATCAACCACTTCTTTTCTTGGGACTTCATAATAACTACCAAGACGGCGAGCATCCAGTTCGTCATCTCGGTTTGGTGTAGCTGTAATGTGAAGAATTACCTTAGGATCAATCATCTCGATAATATCCTTTGCGAGCCTCGTGTCTTTGTTTTTATGGGCTTCATCAATAACTAAAATAATCTGCCTGCCATCAGCGTGTGTTTGCTCAATTACATCCTCAAAGTATTTACCCGTTTCTTTTATCCACTCTTCATCTTCAGGACGGCGAAGTAATCTTGTTTCTGCACTTTTAGCAGTAACTTTTTGCCAATTCAAAAACAAAATATCATTTTGATATAGTTTGCCTTGATTTATATCTGCAACAGTCAAAGCTCTGTTTTCAAGCATATTTTCAAAATACTCAAGAAACTTACCTTTACTTTGCATAGCCAAATCATCACTGAAAGTAATCCAAATAAATGCCTTGTCTTCTTTCCATTGTGGTAAATGATTAAGGCCACGAATAAAGAGTGAGGTCATAAAGGTTTTACCGCTACCAGTTGGCGATTTGAAAACAATAGGTAATTGTCTGCCTTGTTGTTTCCATATCGCTACAAACATATCTGTAAGATTTTCTACAGCAGTTTTTTGGAATTGTAATGGATTAAATGTTTTCATATTAAATAATATTGTATATTTGCTTGTATACCTCAAGGATTGGTTGCGGTATTGTTTTGAGATTTATTTTTTTGTTATCTTCAAAATCAGCAATTTCAACTCTTTCTTCCCAACTAAACATATAAACTGTTACTGGTTTTTTAAGTGATAGGACTTCTTTTATAAACTCATCAAGTTTGTTTTGTTCTTCTCTGAAATATACTGCTGTCATTCTATCTTTGTTTTCAAACACTTGCCAATAATCATTTTTCTTTACTTGCTCTAGCGTATTTTCTGCGATTGCGAGCATTTCACCTGCGTGATGAGCTAGTAGTATTTTGTCTTTATCATCTGCATCAAGAATGTTGTGCTTACCAACAAAAGCAGTTTTGTAAAACTTAACTGATTGAAACAACCCACCTTTATCATTATATCCAGTAATGGCTGTTTTAATTCTTGGTAAACAAATATCGCTCATTATGTTATTTTCGTTGTCGGTAACTAAGATAAATTGCCTTGAACCTTTTGTGTCTTCATCTTTATTTAATTGCATAACAGCGTGTCCTGTTGTTCCTGAACCAGCAAAGAAATCTAAAACAATTATATTATTATCAAAATGGTTTAGTAATTCTCTTATTAGTTTAGTAGGTTTTACTGTGTCAAAACCGTGTTCTTTACCAAGAATTAAAGATAACTCTTTTTTACCGTCTTCAGCTGTATCAACTTGTTCTTTAAGCAGAAGCGACCAAAAAGGTCTTTCAATGGATTGATTTTCGTCTTCAGGATAGATAATTTTTTTTACTTTCCCTTCCACTATAATTATTTTATCTTCTTCAATTAAGCGATTAACTTCCTGAAGTCCAATTTTCCATCTTTTACCCGTTTGTGGAATAACACCTAAGATTGGAAACTTCATAGTATCTCTTTTCTTTCTTCCTATATCTGAGTCCTCAATATCAACAAGACGAGCTAGTCCTTTTTTAGTTTGAAAATTATATTTTCTTTGACCTTGTTCTTTTAGGACAAAACCTAGATATTTTTCTTTTGGTATCGCATTACTATAACAAAGAATGTATTCTATGTTTTGCTGTATTTGATATTTTGCCTTACCAGAATTAACTGGTTTGGTTTTATTCTGCCAATTAAGGATACCCAGCAATGAAGTTTCGCCAAAAATACTATCAGTAAGAAGTTTTAATTGTGCAAACTCGTTATCGTCAATACTTATGAAAATAACACCGTCTTTCGTTAGAAGGTCTTTGGATAACTCTAACCTCTTTCGCATAAAAGAAAGCCAGTAGCTATGACGAAAAGGGTGGTCTTTTGGCACATCTGTTCCATCAGGATATTTATCTAAAATCCTTTTATCTTTATAACGAAAACCGTCTTCTCCTGTGTTGTACGGCGGGTCAATATAAATAACATCAATCTTGCTCTTATGTGTGTAATTTAAGCAAGTAAGTGCGTGGTAATTATCACCCTCAATAAGTAGGTGGGTGGGTTCGGTATCTTTACTTTTAATTCCTTTTGTGGGTACATCTTCAAGAATTGGTAGTTTATTTTCTACATCATCTTCAAAACCTTCAGGCACATCAAGCCACACTAAACCATAGTGTTGTGTTTTTACAGCTTTTTTCCATTTCTCAATTTCTTTTTCAAGCTTGAGAATGTGATTTTCTTTTTGTTGTAGTAATTCTTTTTCAGTCATATTTATTTTGTGCTTGCTTTTTTTAAGAATGCTTCAAACTCAACTTTCGCTATCCGATACTCTTTGCCTATTTTATATGCCTTGAGCTTTTTTGCATCTATGTAGCGATAAATGGTCATAATGTTCAGGCCAAGTTTTTCTGCTAAATCATTTGCTGTGTAAAAATCTTTATTCATTGTAATTGCTTAAGGTTTTTATAATACTGATCAACTTTTTTAGACCAATTTGGGTAAAATTGTTCCCAAGTAGGTATAACACTCACTGGTAATTGCCTCATCGGTGTTTCTTTGTGTTGTTGACTTTTTCTTCCGAGTGTTTTCATCCATATTTCTTGTGAATGTTTTATCAATGGAGCAACCACCTTGCTTGGGATAATCCAGAAGTCTGGCTCTTTGTTGAATTGATTGAGGCGAACAAAAGCATAATAGAAATCATTAGACGCTCCATTTTCATCCTTAGCCGAAAGTATAAAACTTTTTGCAGTTTCTCTGTAAGCAGTTTTTATTGAAAGTTTTATAGCTCTACCGTCTGGACTCAATGCTAAAATATCATATTTTTCAGCTCGTCCAAGCGTAAGGGTAGCAATGAAGTTTTCCGCTGAGAGCCGAGAAGCTATGTAGTATTCTCCTGCGTTACCGATATTTTGTTTTTGCATAGTTATAATTATACTTTACTATTCTTTACAAGCCAAACTCACGAAGTGGACAACCTTATGAACACAACATAATAAAAATAGTATTGGCAGATCAATAACCTATGATATAATTCACCCACAACTGAATAAGCAGACCTAACCCTATAGTTTTTATTATAGGTATGGTTGCAGGTCGTATAAGGCACAAAGAACCCATCGCAGGGTCGCCTTATACGCCTTATCGGGAAACCGGTATGAGGGACTTCGGTCTCTACCTGTGGTGGGCTTTTTGTATATAAAAATAGTAAAATTATGAAAAAACACTACTCCTCAAACAAGGGTTTCATACAAATACCTGTTTTATTTTTTATAATTACCGGGATAATTATTACTGGTGGTGCTGGTTATTTTGGAGTAAAAAAATATGAAAATTATCATATTACCAAAGGGAAAGAAAAAGTAACGGAAGAAATTAAACCTCAAAAAGACATAGGGGTTGAAAAATTAACGAAAGAGACTGGGGCATCAAAAGATACTAAGCCAGATGTTAAAAAGGGGGCAATTACACCTTATGACTATGACCACCCCGAAAATAATCTTTCGTCATACCAACCCAAAATAAATGGTGCTGATGATAGTGTTTCTGTCATCAAAAAATGGAAGCCTAGAGTTGCATACATTGATTGTAAGGTTGTTTTTAATGGAAATAATATGGGAGAACAAACTGGTTCTGGGTATTTACTGGGTTACGACTCTCAAAATGGCGACATTATAATACTAACAAATCTTCACATAATTAAAGTTAATTTGTACTACCCTGACGGTGAACCAATCGGCACATCCCTCACAGCAACTTCTTGTGATATTAAAATCCCGGGTGATACTCAGTTTGTAACAGTTTATAAAGAAGATGGTTCTTTCACTGTTTCAGATAAAGAAGATTTTGCTCAAGTAACTGTAAAAAACCCAACTCCTTATATGACTAAAACTATAAAAAGTATATCGGGTAGTAACTGTATAAGTAAAGCCGAACTGGGTGAAAGAATACTAATACTTGGTTATCCCGGAATTGGCGACCAAAATGATATAACTGTAACTGACGGAATAATATCTGGCTATGACGGAAACCACTACATAACATCAGCAAAAATTGAATACGGTAATTCTGGTGGTATAGCAATATCGCTTAAAAATAACTGTTATTTAGGCATCCCAACTTTTGTTATTTCTGGAGAGCTGGAGTCTTTAGCAAGGATTTTGAACGTCAATGCGATATTTCCTAATTAAAATATGTTCAAAACAATTAACAAGTTTTCAAGATTAACAATTGTATTCACTGTTTTATATATACTTAGTGGTGTGTTTCTATTACTTCTCTCATTATCAGAAATATACCCAGTTTCAACTCCTTTTGAGTGGATACCAACCTTTGTATATGGAAACAAACTCTTATTACATCTAGTTTTGTCAATTCCTAATTACCTGTTTTGGATATTATCTACTCTTATACTTGGACTTGTAATTACAGCAATTGTTTTAGGTATAAGAGCGATCAAACAGACAAGCAAAACAAAAGAGAAAGGTAGGTGGATAGCGTTACTGCTGACAACACTTAATATCTTCCTACTTATAATTCTTGTGCCTATTGCTTTTATACTTTAATACCGAATATAGTAAGTCTATTTTTTCTGAAACTTAGACATAAGTCGCTCAATTAACTGTTCACGGGTATAACTAGCATAGATATTATGTTCCTCTGGAGAATATGCACCGACAACTTTGAATACTTGATCTGTTGCTTTTAATCTATCGTTTGGCTTTACTTTATCATTTAACATTATTTCTTCCACCACTTTCCTAGCAGAATACTCGTCAAAGCCTAGTGCTTTTAGTTCCTCTTGTACTCCTTTTTGAGCAATAGTCTCTCCGGGCTTTTTCTTTGCTTGCGTTTTGGTATATCCTACTTTTTCCAACAACTCACTCTTATTAAGAGGTTTAGCTCTTTTAGAGTTAAGGACTATCTCATTTGCGAGATTTTTTTGTCTTAGTGTAGATCTATTTTTGTTTTGTTTTATATACACCTTTTTTTATTTAATTCTTTTTTTTACTATTTCTGGTTCTACGACTATTACTTTTTTTAGAAATCTTCTTTACAAAAACGGTCGGTGTTATATCATCTGAAACTGGTGGATTGCTGATAATCTGATCATTATCGATTTGATTAGTTGGTGCAGGTAATTGAGAAACAGGTTTAATTCTTTTCTCATAGTAGTTGTTCAATATCTCTGGTTGAGGAGTTACAAAGTATGTAGGTAAATAGACTGGATAACCCTTATTATTCTCATACTCGATGGTTTTTCTTAAACCCGTAATTTCCATAAAAAATGGAGCTGGATAATCAGTAATATTTGTTGTGTATATTACCGAGTTTGTAATAAAAGCTGTAGCCCCTACAATTTTATCAGCTAATGATACTTGACCCGTAGAAATACCAATTTCTTTGTAGAAACAACCTAGTCGTCCTGCAATTCTCAAAACAACTTCGTCAATTAAAAATGTCTGTACTCCATTTAATGCATTCTCAATCTTAATTTCTTCCTCTACAGAAGACTCATCAATAAGTTCAAACAAGGTAACACTAGAGATTGCAACTCCCCAACCCGGACTTACAGCAAATACACTTTTCAAGTAGTCGATTATAAGCTTTGCAACCTGATCGTTACTTTTACTTATTCCACCTCTGCAAGCAGATGCACGTGAAAGAGTGTTGGTATCAAAAATTAAATAACGAGATGGTTTTTCATTATTTGGTTGAGTATTATTCTGCGGTGTTTGTTCTGTGTCCATCTTGTTCTAATTTATTTTCCCCTATTGAAGAAAAAACGCCACCAGAAATAGCCCTCTCAATTTGATCTAAAGCACTGTTAGTTGAGAGTTTTTTTATCTCTTTCTTTTCACTCAACAGATCATTTGGATTTCTACTAAAATCAAACTTTACTAACTCTGCGTTAGGTAATTTGCCTTTTGAACTATATTTTTCTTCTTCTTTTGTCATAGTGGTATTATACTACACAAAAAGCAAACTTTTTATTTGTTCCAATGCTATGTTGGGATATGGGTATTCCTTAATCCAATCTATCGTTCTAAAATCGTCCGCCAGAGCGAGCTTAATAACTGTTTTGTAAGATTCAAATGACAGAACCGACACATGTAGCGGTTGACTTAGGAGTTTTTCTTATATTGATGCAGATAGGTAGTTTAAATCCGAACTACACAGATTTATCGCTTATTATTGGTTCGAATCTTGTTGATTTGGACCACTTATTCTCTCGACCTATTTACCAGCCAGGAAGAGATTCATTTAAAACCCATTTCCTCTACAAACAATGGAAAATGGTATTACTTTTATCAATACTTATGTTGTTTGTCAGGCCATTAATGTTTCTGGGCATTGGTCTGGTTCTTCACTTTTTCTTAGATTATCTGGATACAATAAAAGAGAAAATCCATCTCTAATTTAATCCTGCTCCAATTCAGAATTTGGATACCCTAAATAAAAAGTTCGTAGGGGTTATAAAACCAGTATCAACTGGAAAGCCTAGGCGTTGATCATTTGATATTTTTCGGAATGTTTAATGTATAATTAAACTCTATGAATAAACAAACCAAGTTATTCCTTGAAATAATATTCTCCATCGCTTTCGTCCTCGTCGGCACATATTTTGTATATGGACAATTGGAATTCGTAAATTCCTTTTGGAATGCGCAAAGTATTTGGAGTTCCATTTTGGCGATTGGATGGATTATTGTTTCCCTTGGATATTTTCATCAAGGTTGGCTCATTCATGAAAAAAGAAATGCCCACAATGTATCTGCCCTACTCCCAATAGCAGTATTTTTTATACAATGCATCTTATTTGTGAAAGGCATCTACTATCACGACTGGTCACTGATTTGGGGTGCTTTAGTAGTAAACTCCGGAGTGGTTTTTAGTCTATACCATATAATTAGAGCGAACAGGAAAAAATTATGATTACCCAACTCCAAAGAGAACAACTTATAAAAGAAGCCGCTCTGGCTTTGGAAAATGTTTACCCAAAAAGTTCAAAGGTTGCATATTCTGCGGCTTTATTGACCAATACGGGAAATATCTATTCGTCGTCGCAATACGGCTCAGACACATACTCTCTCACGCTACACGCAGAACAATCCGCCCTGGCTCACGCCGCGGCCCATGGCGAAGGAAATTTAGTGGCTATCGCTGTTACCAGTAACGAAAAGTTAGAAAAAGGAGAATTTACGGCACCGTGTCATATGTGCAAGCAGCTTCTTTGGGAAAGCAGTCTTCATTCCGGATTACCTATGCTTATTATTCTTGCGAACAGTTTTGGAGAAATAAAAGAAGTAAATCTTGACGACTTGATGTCTCTACCTTGGCCAACTAAAAAATCCTAAAACTTATGAAAATATATATCATCAGACACGGACTCACTAACTATAATAAAATAGGCAGAATAAATAGCCGAGGAGTAGATGAGCCTTTGGCCCCTGAAGGAGTAGCGCAAGCGGAAGAGACATCGCAAAATATGCCGGAAGGCATCGTAAAAATATACGCATCCCCCCTACTAAGAACTAGGCAGACCGCCGATATCCTGAATAAAGACCTTGGACTGGAGATCGAGTACGCGCCCGAACTTATGGAAGTCGATTTTGGTCTGTTCACGGACAGAACTTGGGTGGAGATCGAGGAAGAGTATAAAGGGTTTCGTCGGTCTTTCACCGACCAAACATACGACTTCACCTCTCACAATGGAGAAAGTATTACGGATGTGGTGGGACGAGCAAGAAAGATGATCGAGAAGATCAAGAAAGATCATGTGAACGAGAGAGTTCTCCTCGTCACCCACGGAGGCGTCGTGCGGGCTATTCATAATATTTATAATAATGAAATATTGGGAGAAACAAAAAACGCCACGATTTACGAAATTGAGGTATAAAGAGTGGTTGTGGAAAATATTTAATCACTTATATCCTAACCACCTCCGCTTTCAAAATCATTCCAGAAGAACTCGGCTTCAGGGTACCGCTTACGGTTATAACATCCCCTACACGAATATCTGTAATAGCAACTTTTTTACCTTTAGAGTCTAGAAATATGGTACCGAAATGTCGTTTACCATAATCCGACGCGTCAGTATGAATTATCCAGCTCATCTTCGTCGCTTCCCATGAAGTACCCACAACTATAGTCGTCCCCGACACAGACTCCACTAGCCCACCTTGTAAAAAGACCATGCCGTTACTTGCTATATGAACCTCAAGAATAGATTTACTGTTAGAAACCTTAGAAACTAGAGAGGCAGGATTGGGCTCTTCCGCTTTTACGGTTTCTGCACCGGGCAGTAAATATGTAACGGTAAAAAAGAGAAGACCAACAATAAAGGTACTGACGGATACACCAAGAAAACCGGCTAGGCGAGGATTGCTTCGAAAAATTGGGAATTTTGTTATCAGATATTTCATAATAAAAGTTGTTTGATGGTTACATACTGTGACGGTGGTATGAGATAATTCTTACAAAAAAATCGTGTTTTAATATGTAACAATTTGCACTTTAGGACGGCTTAATCTTTATAACAATCATATTAAAAACTAACACTAAAAACATGTTAACAACAATCGCTATTATCCTCGTTATATTATGGCTTCTCGGTGTGGTGTCTTCGTTTACTCTTGGAGGATTCATACATATCCTTTTGGTAATAGCAGTCGTGGTAATACTCTTAAGGGTAATTCGCGGAGACAGACTCCTCTAGACCCTATTTAATCGTGTTAATATTAACTAACTTGCACTTTCTATGTATCGTGGTATTATAGTGGACGGAGAAAAGGAGACCTTATGTATCTAGACATGATAAGACTGAATCAAACGCAGGTGGTGCAACACCCCTGCGGGCCGGAGATCCGTCACAGGTACCTGACACATCTGTCAAACGGAACTACGGTGGCATTGTGGTCTGTGTCGGCAGACTCCTGTTTCGGCCCAGAGACACGAAACTATGACATCGTGGTCACCGTCCTTGAGGGTATGGGTATCGTCCTCATCGGCGACGAAGAGGAGCCGTACCACCCGGGCATGACCACCCACATCCCGGCCGGCACGAAGGCCTGCATCAAGCAAGCCGGCACGGATACGACCGTGCTACAGTGCAACTTCCCCACCCTCAGGATTGAGTAAGAGGGGTAAGTCCCCGCCCGTCAACGAACCCGCCCCTGTGCTGGTAGTCGGGGGCGGGTTTTGTTTTATATAAAACACAAAAGACCACCGATCGGAGGTCTTTTGTTTATTAAACTAAATAATAAAGCAATTTATTGAACCAGAGTCTTGAATGAACCCTCTGCGCCCAGAACCGTATTTCCTTTAACATCAGTGCTTCCAACAACATAGAAGTATGTCGTACTTGTCGCTAAGTTAGACAAAGTTAAACTGTGCCAGAATCCCATTCCACCGGAAACCTGTGTTGGAGTTTTTGTAGTATCAATCGGTGTTGTTGTACTTACCCACAATTTACTATTCGATGATTCATCTGTAACCCAAACTATATTGGCTGATATATCGGTTATTCTGAAAGCGGTGGAGAAGAGGATTTTTGGAGCGGTAGCATCAACTTCCATGATTGCTTTTGTCTTGAACTCATAAACCTTTGATCTGACTAATCTGCCATCCGTACCTTGATACTCTATGAAATAGTAGTACTTGGTACTCACCGACAAATTAGACAATGTTGTTTTGTGTTCGAGAGAGAAAACTGTCTCTTCTACAAAAGATAGACCGGTTGTCGTGCTGGTTTTTGACAAATTACTGTCTGTCGAGAAGTAAACTTTACCTTTTGTTTCTTCTTTTGTCTTCCAGTTAACTAGTGCTGTGCTCGTTCCAACTCGTTCGTTAACGGCAGAAATCCTTATGCCCGCCTTTGTGTCTGCATCGGTCTTATTGAAGAAACGGGCAAACCAACTAACCAACGATCCTCTGTTATCTTTATTTTCTTTACTGTTCGATTTTGAATTTTTCCTGTTATCACCGCCGGACTTATCATCGTCATTCGATTTTAACGACGCTTCTCCTCTGATACTGTTATTTGATCTTATACTATTATCACCTTGATTGTTTTCGGCGATTAAAGCCGTTCTTAGTGCAACCGAGACTTCCGCTCTTTCATCGTCATTTATTTTTAATAATGATGCATTAGCCATAAATGGTGACAAGGCCATGCTCATTACCGAGAAAGCCAGTATGTAAGACATATTTCTTTTAATCATAAATTTTTAAGTTAATTTTAATTGAGGTTAGGGTTATGGTTGTATTCAGAAACCCACACCTACTTTTGTTATGACGCCCTGTTTCTTTCGTTCTTACACTATTATTAACGAGAGTTTGTGGTATAGTAAGCCTTAATCAAAGATGTAATATTGGTAAGAAATAGTTACTTAAAGCGTCTAAAACTATGAAAGGCCCCGAAGAAATGTTTCTGGATACATATAACACCTATTCGGACCAAATCTTTCGGTTTGTCCTCTTTAAGTTAAGCGACAGAGAAAAAGCCAAAGATCTGACGCAAGAAACTTTCATGAAGACCTGGATCCATATTTCCAAAAATGGCAACCTGGAAAATGTAAGGGCTTTTCTCTATAAGGTAGCGAGGAATCTGGTCGTCGACGAATATAGGAGAAAAGGTAGAGTAAACATAAGGTCTTTGGATGAACTTGTGGAAGATGGCTACGATCCAAAAACGGAGGAATCCGAATCTTTGATGGATAAGATAGACGGCAGAGAGGCCTTAAAATTCATAAAACAACTGCCCCAAGCATATTCGGATATTTTATTTATGAGGTATGTGGAAGAATTGGATATTTCTGAAATAGCTTCCGCTCTCGATAAATCAACAAATGTCGTCTCTGTCAGAATAAATCGAGGTATAAAGAAACTGAAAGAAATAATAAGTAAAAAAAATATATAATTGCTCCTATGTACCGAAATCTATTTAAAAAAATAAAGAAAGAACAACTAAGTCCGAAAGAAAAAGCGGATGGGTTTTTGAAACTCCGAGAGTTTATAAAAGAAAATCCAATACGATTTACTCCGGAAATGACCGTGGCAGAGAAAAAAGGCGCACCCATAAAATCTCCTTTCTTTAATGGCTTCTTTTTTGGGCAGAGAACTTTCGTTTTGGCCGGGGCTTGTATGCTTCTACTCGTTGCTGGAGGAACGGCTATCGGCTCAAACTCTTCGTTACCCGGAGAAATTCTTTACCCCGTGAAAATATTGAACGAAAAAATGGAATCATTCTTGTCTGTGGGAACAAGGGCCCAGACCGAAGTTGAAATTCAGCATACCTTAAAAAGGCTGGATGAAGCTGAAAATCTATCAAATCAGAACAGACTCGACGAGAAAAAACAGATAGAAATTACCGATAATGTCTCATTAGGACTCCAGGAGATATCAAAAAAGGTCACAAAATTGCAGGATGACGGCAAGACAAAAGATGTCGAGGAGATAAATACCAGATTTAAAAAATCTCTGGAGGTACGCCGAGGAATAATACTAAAACTTGAAGAAGGGTGGAATGAAAAACAAAAATCTGCCTCTAGCACGAAAGAAGATGGGGAAAATTCATCGAATAAGGACTCGTCAAAAAACAGGGAGCAAATCAGAGAATCGGGAGGCGTATTGAATGTAAAAACGGAAAATCCTCTTGAATTATAAGAACCCTTACTTATCCTGAGATTCCAGTTTAACCGCCGCTTCAGGAGTTGAAACAGTTCTACCCATAAGAAAGAGTCTGATTATACCAACCGCCACAATCCAGTAAACGAGCATGGCCAAAAGTGTAGTCCACTCAAACACACTCCCTTCTATTTGGGTTCTGCTAAACACCGCGTTAAATGGAGAGGTAAAAACGGATGTGGCGCCATAAATAAAGCTTGTAAATCCGGCGCCAGCATTGGCACCGAGAAGTTTCAAGACGAATCGAAAGGCTAAGAGTATTTCCAGTAACCCCAACACATACCAAACTATTTGCGTGCCACGGTATAGAGGTTTTGTTGATGAAGAATTATATGATGATTCCATAAATTTTTGTTGTTAGAATTAATATTTAGTTTTTTGTCTTAAACGCCTGCCTTTCCCCTCGTACCGTACCCATACTGTTTTCGGCAACAAGTCGGAAATAGTAGTTAGTGCCCGAATTAAGCCCCGTAACAAATTTATCAATAGGCACAACCGCTCCCCCGGCACCCACATTAACAGGATCGGATGATTGCAATAGTACCTGCCCTAGTAATGAATTCGTGCTGTACTCAAACCAATACTTCGTATCAGCAAGATTCGGATTAACCGTACCGTGCAAGGTTGCTCCCGAAGAGGTTACCGCCGAAGCGTTACCCGTAGTGACACTCGGAACTTTTGCCGATACCGGCCCCAATGTCTTGAAATTTAATATTGAACCGTTAATCGTCCCGAATTGGTTTTGAGCATTGATCCGAAAATAATATGTCGTCAGGGGTTCAAGGGAAGAAAGGGATACGGAAGCTGATGATTTCGTATTACCGTCACCAATAGAAGAGAAAGCTGAGGTATCCCCCAATTCCACGGTCTTACCATATTCAAACCAATATTGTGTTGATGCATTATTTGGCGTAACTTCACCATTTATAATAGCCGTTGTTCTGGATATGGCGCTGGCTGGCAGGGTTTTTGTCCTTGGAGCACTCCCCACCGGAGTTGATACACCTTCCGTGGTCTCTAATGTATATTGCCCACCAACCACTCTTCCATAGCGGTTTTCCGCGACAAGTCGAAAGTAATATGTTGTGTTTTTAACAAGTCCTGTAATATATGCCGGGGCTTGGATTGAGACGAAACCGGAACCAAGCGTCTGATTTAAAGTCTTACTTCCAAGGTTATTGGTATTACCATATTCATACCAATAACTTGTAAACGCCCCCCGTGGGTTGACCGTACCATTAACAACTGCTGTTGTATCCGTTGGAGAAAATGATGAGTTAGTGACGACAATTGGCAACCCGGCTTGAGATGTCACGACCGTGTTCGTACCGGTAGTATTAGTATCGTTATTTACGGTAGTAGATGTAGTTGTGGCATTAGGAGACGGACCAACACCTCCACTAAAGCTCCAGATAGCCCACCCAACTATTGCCACCACCACGATGCCTCCAACAATCATTATTGTTTTTTCCATAATATTTATGTTATTTTTTAATTATGTATAATCCTACACACTAAGACGAGACGGAAACCGCTGTATTACAGGTGTATAATTATAATTTTGTTATAATGGAGTAATGAATCCCGTTAGAGTTTAACTGGGCTCGGAGATGTTGTAATCATACTAATGAGGTTAAATAGGCTTTAATGTACTAAAATATATAATGATAAACTCTAACGAGATGAACTATTTTTATGAAACCCCATATCTGTCGGAAATAACAGAAAAATCTCACAGTGAAACGGTTATGATTTTTAAACACTCCTCCACCTGCACCGGAAGTGTTAAATTATATAAAAAACTGGAGGAACTAATGGAGAAGGGCGATTGGAAAACTCCGGTTTATCTAGTAACGGTTCAAGTATACCCAACATTATCAAAAAACATATCCGAAATATTTGATATAAAACATGAAAGCCCGCAAATAATAGTTTTAAAATCCGGAAAAGTCTTATATGAAGCCCATCACAACCAAATAGATATAGAAAATCTTATTAATTCACGAATGTAGTTTCG
Source organism: Minisyncoccota bacterium (assembly GCA_036517295.1). Lineage (GTDB taxonomy): Bacteria > Patescibacteriota > Minisyncoccia > Phycocordibacterales > DATDWN01 > C7867-006. The sequence goes on from DATDWZ010000008.1 coordinate 53,090, forward strand.
GAGGATTTTTGGCCAAAAGTCGCGTATAAAATAAAAACTGGAACCCGAGACATACAGTTAGTACATTGAGGGACCAGTTTTTATTTTAGACGATGAAATTAAGCAAAAAGACCGGGAACCGATACTACATCTTTCCCACTGAGCAAGCCTTGCAGTTACCCTTGTGAGTGAAAATCTCATACAAAGCTGCCAAACCTACCAACAAATAGACAAGCTTAGCCAAACCTGGACCCAGCGCCTCTACGACATCATATCCCAGAGCATGAAGACCCCATGCCAAACCACCAACTATCAAGAGCACGAACGCAACCATGTGTAATGATTTCATACGATAAATTAATTAAGATAACTAATAACTACCCCTTTTATTATACAATATATAGTGATTTAGTCACCAGCAGCCTGTGTATTACTTTAGATCTAAAACTAGTTATTATTATCAGCTATTTTATTCTGCTGACTGAATATAACCCGCCTAATTTCATCAGGGTGACGGACGGCACTGATATAGAACTCTCGGCTGTCTTCACTGGCCGTCTGAACCTGCACATTACCGAAACCTAAGAGAGTCGGAATAAAACCGTGAACATCCAAAGTTATGTCCTGTATCTTGTCAAAATGTAGATTTGAAACCTCTCGATCGAAAATCCGGCGTTGATCTATGGCAATAATACGCTTCTCGGTTATATACCAAACATCAAGATAAAATTTCGTCCAATCGACAAAGAAAGAGGCCCATATAGACAGAAGCCAAAGTGAATAAAAAAATAAAAACGCGGCCGAATGATTTCCTGGAAAATCAATAGCAAGTATGGACGGTATGAACACCCTTATTACAGCGAATAAAATTATCGGCAGAAGAGCTACCACCAAGAGGGCCGCCCCGTAACCTACAAAAACAATCCAATGCTTGCGCACCACCATTATGACATGCTCGTCGTGATTTAAATGTAATACTTCGTATGACATAGTTTAAAAATAATTTATGGCCAAGCCGGCAACAGTAAACAAGGCTAGCGAGACTAGCACGAAAATTGTCTCCCCTATAACAACACCGGCACTGCGCATTCCGTATGACGACCAATGATACATCAAAACCGACGAGATGATCGTATAAATAACAAAGAAAAAAACCAGTATGGCCACAAAAACAGGTTTATTTATAAAGAGTGATAGGTCTATATCGGGTAAGGCTGGCAATGAAAATAATGGTGACTGCATATCTATATTATAACAATAACTATTCGTTTTTAGCAAAAGCTGAGCCAAATTATCAATAAGTGGTTTGACTTATTGTCCGAAGTTTGCTTTAATTGAGCGGTCGCCGGCACGGGCCGGTTTTTCAAATCATCAAAATTATGGAAATTAGAAATATTGCAATAATAGCCCATGTCGACCATGGAAAAACGACCCTTACGGACGCCCTTATGAGACAGACGGGCATGGTTACGGCCGAGGGTGTGACCATGGATTCTAACGCTCTTGAGCAAGAGCGGGGCATTACTATATACGCCAAAAATACATCCGTGTATTATCCCGGAAAAAACTCCGGGCGAGAAGTGACAAAAATCAACATCGTCGATACGCCGGGCCACTCCGACTTCGGTTCGGAGGTAGAGCGAGTTTTGCGCTCCATCGACACGGTGCTCCTTTTGGTTGATGCTCAAGAAGGACCAATGCCCCAAACACGATTCGTTTTGAAAAAATCTCTTGAACTCGGACTTAAGCCTATCGTCATAATAAACAAAATAGATAAACCGGCCGCTCGACCGGACGAAGTGCACGAGATGGTTTTGGAACTTTTTATGGAACTTGGGGCCAGCGATTCGCAGTTGGATTTTACGACAGTATATGCCATAGGTCGCGACGGTATAGCAAAAATGAAACTCACGGACGAATCGAAAGACCTAACTCCCCTTTTAGAAACAATACTTCGTGAAGTGCCACCGGCGACAGGGGATAAAAATCTGCCGGCAAGAATGCAATCGTTTAATCTAGCTTATGATAACTTCCTCGGTCGCCTCGCAGTCTGTCGAATGTATGAAGGCACAATAAAAGTCGGTGATGCGGTTTTCGTCAAACAACATCACGACGAAAAAGCAGCTCAAACAGTTTCCGGAAAATTAACAAAGATGTTCTCCTTTGAGGGTACCAAACGAGTAGAAATACAGGAAGCTTCTGCCGGAGATATTGTTATGATAGCCGGACTTCCTACGGTTTATATTGGAGACACTATTTGTAAGGACGAGAATGCGGAAATGTTGCCTTCTATCAATATAGATGAGCCGACTATTTCGTTGAATTTCCTTGTGAACGACTCACCTTTTGCTGGCCGTGAAGGAAAATTTGTAACGGGACGACAAATACGTGACAGACTGGAAAAAGAACTGGAAATAAACGTGGGGCTTAAGATTGATTGGAATAACAACGAGTACTTTACTGTTTATGGAAGAGGTGAATTGCACATCGCCATTCTCTGCGAAAATATGCGACGCGAAGGTTATGAACTTCAAGTCTCACAACCACAAGTTATTATAAAAGAAGAAAATGGAATCAAAACCGAGCCCTTTGAAGAAGTGACCGTAGATGTTTCGGATGAATTGGCCAGTTCGGTTATCGCAAGACTTACAGAAAGGCGCGGACTTTTGATGAATATAAAACAAAGGCATGGTCAGCAGAGAATCATTTTTGAAATACCAACAAGGGGTCTTTTAGGGTATCGTGGTCAGTTTGTGGTAGATACGAAAGGCAACGGGATTTTGTCTTCACGGTTTATAGAATTTCGAGAATATGTGGGTGATATAAAAAAGACCAGCTATGGCTCTATGGTTTCCATGACGGCAGGCAAGGTCCTGGCTTTTGCCTTAGACAACCTGCAACAGAGAGGGACATTGTATGTCGACCCGGGAGTAGAGGTATACGAAGGAATGGTTATCGGAAACACTTCAAAAGGTGAAGACCTCTTCGTAAACCCGACCAAAGGCAAACAGCTGACAAACATGAGAGCCTCCGGTTCCGACGACAAAGTCTATCTCACCGCAACAATGAAACTCGACATCGAGAAAGCCATGGAGGTCATGTCCGAAGATGAATATATAGAAATCACTCCAAAGTCGGTGAGATTGAGAAAGAAGGTACTGAAGGTTAAGTAAGAATATTAGATTTGAGAAAAGGCATTGGCCACGCGTGGAACTGCACGCGACCAATACCTTTTTCAAAAAGAGCTACCTCTTCCGGCCACCAAGTCGGCGGTAGTGACACCGCCTGCACTCTTGCCGTGGGGGTGAGATGATTTTGAGAAGCCGATGGGCCTCTCTCACTCGCCTCTCCTCTTCGGCCTTGTGCAGTTCACGAAGAGCATCGACGAGCTTCACAAGATCACCAATTCTGACTTGGTGAGCCTTGCTGTGCTCGACGAGGCAGATCGCAAACATAGGAACCCCCGCTATCTGCGCAAGGTGATCACGGCTTATGTGACCCCTCCAACTCCTCATCTCCTTTCCGAAAATGAAACATGCGCGCCTTCTTCCGCCTTTCACTACCGCCCCTACTTTCATAGCGCTCCTGGGGAACTTGGAGTGACCATTCACTCTGTCTATAATCTAATACTATATAAAGCAATATGCAAACATAGACTTATGCACAGTCTTCGGTGCTATACTCCCCCACTTTTACCCTTTTTATATGAAAAGTTGTAGCTTTTACGCCTAAACTCTCGGCCAAATCAGAAACGAACTGCCTAACATAAAACCCGCTCGAAACAGTTATGGAAATTTTATCAATTAGAAAGATGTCAAAGAGACTCTTTGACATAAGTTCCTGCCATTGTTTTATTATTTCCTCTTGCCTGAAATCACCGGAAACGGAATTTATATTTCTTACGATATATCGTAAGAGATCATCTTTTACAATCTCTCGTCGTGATACAAAATCCACGGAATGAACCTCAACCTCATGACTCGGTATTTCAATCTCATTCAATTTCCCTTCCCTAGCCCATTGAAAAAGTGGCTTACTGTCCACAGGCTTCGACGAATATGCCGGATACTTTTGTTCAAACTTACCAACAAACTTTTTTAACTCTTTTTTTAAATCTTTCCTAGACACTAAATGCTGACTACTAACCCCTACTCGACCTAAAAGGTCGAGTGTATCCGTCTCAAATCCCCATAAAATCTCAAACTCATATATTTTTGGTAACCCTAAATACTCATCCTTTTTCTTTATCTCCTCACCTGACAAAACTAAAAGTAGCCCTTCTGCCATAGGATCCAGTCGCCCGGCATATGTCATTACCACATCCGAATACTCCGGATTCTCCTTTTTGAACCTTAAAATTACCTCGTTTGGTGTCTCTCCAATATTTTTATACAGCAGATGGACACCACTATTTTTTTTCATATATTCTGTTACAATAACCCATATGTCAGATAAATCAAAACCAGAAAACAAAATCAGCACTGAACCGTATAAAGGTGTTCGAGATTTCTATCCGGAAGACATGGCTGTTCAAAATTATATTTTTGACACATGGAAAAAAGTGGCCAAAGAAGCCGGCTTTGTAGAATACTCCGCATCCATCCTTGAACCTGCCGAACTGTACAGAGCAAAAACTGGCGAGGAAATAGTAAACGAGCAAATGTTCACTTTCACGGATAAGGGTGAGCGGGAGATTGCTCTGCGTCCAGAAATGACCCCAACCTTGGCCCGAATGATTGCAGGAAAACGAAAATCTCTCAAATTCCCCCTCCGATGGTTCTCTATCCCGAATCTTTTCCGGTACGAGAGACCTCAACGAGGGCGAAAACGTGAACACTGGCAGTTGAATTGCGATATTATGGGCATAGCTGACCTCTCGGCAGAAGTAGAGACTATTTCTCTAGCTCACGCCATTATGAAAGCCTTCGGGGCGAAAGACAAGGACTTCGTGATACGAATAAACGACAGAAAACTCCTGAACGAAAAATTTGGGAACGAAAAAGCCATAAAACTTCTCGACAGAAAAGATAAAATGTCTGCTGAAGAGTTCGATCAAAAATGGAGTGAAGTATCATCGGAACCTTTTGACCCGAATATCGAACCGAACGAGACTATTAAAAAACTTATCGATGGTCTGAATAAAAAAGGGATAGCAAATGTCATCTTCGATACAACCATAACTCGTGGTTTTGACTACTACAACGGCGTAGTCTTTGAAGTTTTTGATACGGACCCAGCAAACAACCGCTCACTCTTTGGTGGCGGACGGTATGATAACCTCTTGGAGATTTTTGGCGTAGAACCAATACCGACTATCGGCTTCGGTATGGGAGATATTACTATACGAGACTTTCTCGAAACGCACGGCTTACCAACATGCGAAAAGTAGTTTTTGATATCGAAACAAAGAATATTTTTCAAGATGTCGGGTCAAACAACCCGGAGGATTTGGATATATCGGTCGTAGGAGTATACGATTACGAAACGGATAAATACCTGACCTTTTTGCAGGAAGAATTCGACAAGATGTGGTCGTTTTTCAAAAAAGCCGATGTTATAATCACATTCAACGGCGAGTACTTCGATATCCCCCTTCTGAACAAATACTACAAAAAAGCAGGCCACGGCGACCTAAAGAATATTCGCTCTCTTGATATTTTCAAAGAAGTGAAACAGACCTCCGGCAGATGGTTGAAATTGGATAAAATAGCCGAAGGGACTTTTGGTATAAATAAAGTCGGCGACGGCCTGGAAGCGGTAAAATGGTGGCGGACCGGCGAGATAGATAAAATAAAGAAATACTGCACGGAGGACGTAAAAATCACGAAGGATGTCTATGAATTCGCTCTTAAAAATAAAAAGATAATGTATAAAGAAGGACCTTTCGTTAAGGAAATAAAACTTGAAACGAAACACTGGGAGCCAATCGCGGAAGTAAAAACGCAAAGTTTGTTTTAGAGACCACTCACGTCCGCTAAATTTCTTTCTCATAATATTTTTCAGAGAGACGCGGATAAATTTTTGCTAAAATTTTCCTTGAGTTCGCTCCGTCGAGCCTCACTAGTCTCTCTTCAAAATATTATTCGACAAAATTTAGCTTAGTGGTTATTTTAAATTTTTTGTACGACTTTATTTTCTTATGAGTAACGCGAATTAGAAAATAAGAAGTGCCCTTGTGGTATTAAAAAAGGCGGAGGTTTGCAGTCCCTCCGCCTTTGCCCGTCGCCGACGCCATCTGGGTTGGGCTCTCCGGCCCGCTTCCTCACCAGTGACGCTCCGCGCCGTCTTACCTCTTTTGGCCCACCATACTTCGTACGCAGGGCCGGCGCCCGCCGATCAGCCGCCCGCCGTCGCGTCGGAGTGCGTGCCGTGGCTGTTGGCCGCCGTCGCCGCGCGCGTCGTGTGGTTGGTCGGAATCATCGTGCCGGCGCCCTTGGGCGTCGCGTTGATGTCGAAGTTATCCAGTCCGGCGCTCGCGCCGTGATCGCTCCGCATTCGTCGCATGGTCACCTCGTTGGCTCTTGGGTCGAAACAACAATCAGTAACAGAAGACTAAACTTTACCATACCCCTCTCTTGCCGTCAAGTATTTTATATTGTTAAATATGAGAATCGCAAAAATATGGCTTAAAATAACGAAAATCCGCAGGAGGGCGTTACTCCCACGGATGTCTATCTCGTCATGTACTGTTCGGTCAACCTTTGCACTGCCCTTGAGGCGTGTGTGCGTATGACCTACCGTTTACTGTCCTTGCCTCCCCATTGCCTAAACGCCGGGTGGGGGTAAAAAAATTGTAGCATATTCACTCAGAATCACCAATCAATTTTTTAAGACTTGGACCTAGATATACAAATGTTAAATAAGCAACTACCACACCGAGAATCATTCCACCTAAAATATCCGATGGATAATGAACTCCAGCCATAACCCGTGCAATGGTCATGAGAAGTGAAGCTATGAGAAACCAAATCCCCCACTTTTTGTTATAGAGATAAATAGCGAAAGAAAAAGCAAAAAAGAAACTGGCGTGTCCCGACGGAAACGAGTAAGAATTTTCCGTAAACAACGACTGTATGTCATAAGTCAGAAAAGGTCTCGGACGATGATAGAAAAGTCGGATAAACTCCTCGACTGCGTATTTTGTAAACAGAGCGGAAAAGAAGACAACCCCCGCCAGCCATATTTTTTCTCTAAAAGAAGATGATTCTCGATAAAGTAACACAAGAAATGCTATCGGTAAAACAAAAGCTAAGTAAACAGCGAAAAAAACTATCGCCTGGTCTACCACTCCATAATTCCCAACCACAGTATTAAGCATAAGAAATATGAAGACATCAAGGTTGGTAAAGAATTGCATCATATAGTAGAATGATATCATAATAACTTTATAAATTAATACTAGAATCTCATGAATATGGAAAAATTATCGGTTCCAATAGCAATCGTCATCGCCGGAATCCTCATCGCCGTAGCGCTTTATTATTCGAATATAAACCCTCCGAAACAAGTCGTGAACACCGCGCCGACTGGCACATCCGGCGACATAGAAATGCGGGCTATTACGTCGGAAGACCATATTCTAGGAAATCCTAATGCGGATATAATTATCGTCGAATATTCTGACCTTGAGTGTCCGTATTGTAAGGCCTTCCACTCAACACTGAAACAGGTCATGGCGGACTATGGTTCAAATGGTAAAGTAGCTTGGGTATACAGACACTTCCCTATTGATCAACTGCATTCCAAAGCTAGAAAAGAAGCCGAGGCTACCGAATGTGCCAACGAACTAGGTGGTAACGAAAAATTCTGGCAATATATAAATATGCTTTACGATACTACAAACTCGAACGACTCTCTCGATTTGGCCCAACTCCCAATCATCGCTAAAAACGTAGGTCTAGATGTTAAGGCTTTCAACGAGTGTCTCTCCAGCGGAAGATACTCTGCCAAAGTCGAAGCTGACTACCAAGACGCGGTCAAAGCTGGAGGAAAAGGCACCCCAAACTCGATTCTGGTCTCGAAAGACGGTACAAAAACAACGGTCCAGGGAGCACAGCCATATGCAAACTTGAAAGCAATAATCGACGCCCTACTTAAGTAGTTTTCTATAAGCACAATACTGACAATTTTTATCTTCACAAGTCTCACTCCAAAAAGCCAGAGTGGTTATTTCTTGAACTACGGTTTTTATAGTTCCTGATAGCGCCTCCAGATCTTTATCTTCTATTTCAAATTCTTCTCGGTTGTAACCCCCCGAGTCGTTTGGCTCCAAAAACTCGATAATTCCGGATACCATCTCCGTCCCGTCATATAGTTTCAAAAGCAGTTTGTAGAATTGCAATTGACGAATCAAATCTCCGTTGGAATTTCGAGTCTTACCTTCTATGTCGTTACGGGATCTTTGCTTACCTGTCTTATAATCCGTAACTATCACTTTGCCTTTTTTCAAAACTTCAACCTTGTCCAAGTTTCCGGATAGGATGACACCGTCGGATAGCTCGACGCCGTTTATTTTAAACTCTGTAATTACCGGATTGGTTAGTATGGGCCTGGACCAGTCAAACCAGCCGGAAAGAGACTTTTTACCGCGGGCCAGAGCCTCCTCTGCCTCCCTAGGCGACAATATGCCTAAAAGTCCTAAATGCCTCTCATAAGAATCAAGAAGGAATTTTAAACTCGGTTCCCTATCTTTTGCCACTCGCCACAAATCCTCAACCGCCGAGTGTATAGCAATACCATAAATCTGATGTTTTTCGGGAGAACTGGGAATACGCAGTAGGTTTCTATAAAAATACTTCCACGGACAAGATAAGTAGTTATTCAGAGCACTAACCGATAAGGGGTGTGAGTGAAATAATTCCCCAACAAAATCCTTATCTATCTTCAATACTCCCGGAGCCTTTCTTTCGGTAAATAATTTCTGCGGATTCTCCAAGAGACTTTTTTCGAACTTGGTCGTATCCACTATTTCCTTTTTATCATCCCTTATTTCCAGAATAAAAGGCGACGGCAGAACATCCCTACCGTTTTCGTCATACGAAGAGTAAGTTATACAAACTGACTTCTTGGCTCGGGTCAGGGCCACATAAAACAACCTCCTTTCGTCTTCTATTGAATTTTTCTCCATACTGACATCGCTATCGCCTTTAATATACACCGCCGGAAGGAGGGGCAGATGGTCCCTGTCACTTTTTTCACCAAAAGATGTCTCGGTGGCATTCACGATAAAAACATGCTCAAACTCCAAACCTTTCGAGCCGTGGGCTGTCATAAGACGAACGGCATTTTCGGCAACATTGTGTCTTGGGCGCTTTATAAACAATTTATGCTCCCGTAAAACATCGATGTAGTGCATAAAATCTTTAAACTCCGCGCCGGCCTTATTAGTGGCAATCCTTTTACCTTCGGTAAACAATTTTTCGATACCGAGAAAGGCTCCGGCGTCACGCGAAGAAATCATTGAATCCAAAATGCCGGACTCCCGCAATATCTTTTCCAAAAATTCCGACAGGCTCGATGTATTGGCCGACTTGGCCCATGATTTGATTTTTCCTCCCAACTCTTTTATTGCTTTATTTTCAGAATCAGAAACCAGGTCGTAAAGAGAAACTTTACTTTTTGACGATTCGGCGATAAGTCGATATGAATCCAACGGGTCGATATCGAACTCGTCTATATGTAGAACCGGAGTCAAAAACTCTCCATCGCCATAGTGGTAGACGGCATCAAAAACAGCCAGGAGTTTCCGGACAAACCTCTCCGAGAGCAGGTCCTCATCGGATTCTATGGTATATGAAACCTTGGCTCTTTCCAAAGCCTCGGCCACGACAAAAGCCTCCCTGTTGGACCGATATAATACCGCAATCTCTCTCGGCGACACGCCTCCCGTTTCGATAAGACCCTTTATTTTATCGGCCACAAAATGAATCTCGTGATTTTTATTTTTGAATTCGGCGATGCTTATCCCGGGATTATTTTTTATTCCACCTCCGGCTTTTAGTGCATTTTTTCCGGGCAAAACAGAATGAGCTCCATCCAGTATGTTCTGTCCAGAACGATAATTTGTGACTAGTTCTATTATTTTCACCTTCGGATATAACTTCTTTATATAGAAAAAATTCTGAATAGAGGCTCCTTGAAAACGAAATATTGCCTGCTTCTCATCGCCGACAATAAAAATGTTCGGGTTTTTATGAAAATCACACAAAAGCTCCATGATTTTGTTTTGGGCATTATTGGTATCTTGATGTTCATCAACCAAAATATATTGATGGTTTTCCTGAAGTTGTAGTTTCAAATCGTCGTTTGACTCCAGCGCACGCCGAACCTCCATTATCATGTCGCTCCAATCATACAGTCGTTTCTCTCTCAACACCTTTTGATACTCGGCGTATAGCAACTGTAATTCCATATTCTTCGCGATAGTTCTTTCGAGCTTCTTATAATCCCCCTTCATTTTACCCTTATGGGCTCCTTTTTCATGATATAAATCATCTTTTTTTCTGAACTTTTTTTCTTCGGTCGCTACGATTTTTTTGAACTCTTCCGGAGTTATATCTTCCCGCTTTAATTCCTCTATTTTTTTATTTATGTCACGCAGATAATGCAAAGGCTCTCCCCATGGCCGTAAAATGTCCAAAGTCAGTTTCTCGACCAATCCTTCCAAAATAGAAAGTGATTCAACTTGGGTTATGTGAGCCGAACCTATAATAGTCGGAAAATATTCCGGATAATCTTTTATTATGTTGTTACAAAACGAATGAAATGTCTCTATAACCGTCCTGTACGCCAAAGCACCTATAAGTTGAGAAAGTCTTCGGCGCATATTCCCTGCCCCGGCGTCGGTAAAAGTAAGGGCTAAAATATTTTCCGGTCGAGTATCTGTCTTTTTTAAAATATTGGCAATACGAAGCGTAAGTATCTCCGTCTTGCCCGTTCCCGGACCGGCCACAACCAAAACCGGACCGTCTATGGTATTGACGGCTTTTTTCTGCTCGGCGTTTAAGTTTTTATATCTCTCTTCAAAATTATCAGTAATCGACATGAATATAGAATAGCATTTTTTAGAAAAAGCCTCATGGCCCGGGTGTGACCCAAAAATCGGGTACACCCGGAACACGAAGCTCACTTCCCGCCAGCCATGGACTCCGGAGCGACCAGCCGCAGAACCCGATTGGCTAGAACCTCCGCCGAATCATGGCGGGACAGGAACATTACCAGACCCGCAAAGACGACCACTGCCGTCACGACAAGCCTTTTGCGCATAGCGCCTCCGTCACATACCTTACCATAACAATTTAATATATCAAAAAACTTCATGCTTCCGGTGGAAACCCAGGTCAACTGGGTCCCACCAGAGAACATGAAGCTCACTTCCCGCCGAAGCGCCGGGAGAAGCCAACCTCCCA
>DATDWZ010000009.1:0-8120 GCA_036517295.1 Minisyncoccota bacterium
ACTAACTCATCCCCTGTGGTTTTGTGTATTTTCTCATACACCTGGACTACTGTTTTCAGGCGATTTATACAGTAATGGCTGGTGCTGGGGCGTAAAAATAATTTATGGTAGAGTTGGAAAGTACAACTGAATAGCCGAAAGGCAGCACTCTAAATCGTCAGCGACGGCGACATGGGTGAGGAACCCCAATCACGATACTGGACCCCGCGTCCAGCAGCTCGTGATTGGGTCACATCGGGAAACTGATGTGGAGTCGCAAGACTCGGCTGGCGCGGGGCTCAGTGCTATCTACGCCAGCAATTAATAGATTGTTGGCAATTTTTTATGACCAATGCCCAACATATAGCAAAGTTCATCGCGGACAACGGACCAAAGAGTGTGTTGATACACACAATACCAACCACTGGACTTTGGCTTGTTGGCTTACCACTTGAACAAAATTACTGGAAGTTTTTATTGATGGATCCGGATAAAACAACCTATCGTCTCGTCGGCAAGCGCGTAACCGACACTGAACGTCTCGGTCTATGGCAAGAATTAGTCAAACTCGGGGTCGAAACTAAAATGCGCGAGATTAAAGCGCGTCTAAAAAAAGTATGACAACCATACACCACTTATTTCTCGCCGGGTTTGTACTTCTACTCTCCGCTTTGCCCGGGTCCGCATCAGCTCTCACAATGCTCGACCATGGTGGCAGCGCTGTGAATCCAATCTATGTAGAAGTTGTGGAGGATCCTTGGCAGTCGATGTTGAAGTCGAATAACACGCAACAGCAGAAGAATAGCCAGACTGCACAACGCCTCCAGTCACAATACGGTACGACAGCTTATTACGAATGCTACGGTCAAAACTCTAAAGGTGGTAGTGGTGGCGATGCTCAAATTGAAGCAAGGATTTTGATAAGTACAGAGTCTTGTCTACACTACAAACGTGCTCCATCGCAACAAACGACGCAACAAGCACAACCATCCACAACGCTCGACCAGCAGTGCAAGAACAGCTTTGGCACGAATTCATATGGTAGTGGAACTGGCTGCTACTGCTCAGCCGGCTATCAATGGGCACCCGATAATAAATCCTGTGTTCCAATACCACAAAAAACAATCATTGCCGCTCCCATAGTAAGCCCTCAAAAAAGCAACCAACAAATCTGCCAAGAGTCTTACGGCGCCGGCAGTGGTTGGAATGGACAGAAAAACGCGCAGGGTGGACTGGTTTGTGACTGTGCCAGCGGTTTTGAATGGAACTCGGCGCGTAATTTTTGCAACGTTGCGGCAGTAAAGACCGTGGGTGGAAGTGGGGGTGGTGGAGGTGGCTCAATAATAGCCCCAGCGGTTCAACAAAAGAATGCGACAGGCTGTGATAAGGGCCAACAGCGCGTTAAAGACGGTTCCTGCATCTCGTATCAGCGTGCTTGCTTCCTGGATTTGGGTTCTCAAGCTGTGTGGACTGGTAAGACAAACAAAACAGGAGATGCAATATGCGGATGTGCTAAATGGTACAAGCTTTCCTCGGATGGTAAGAGTTGCGTGTCCGAGATAAAAAACGAAACGTCTCAGATTAAAAACAACGCCGGCACTGCTACGAGTGGTAAGAGTTGGTGGACAGGGTTTATGCAGTGGCTTGGACTATGATCACTACACTACGACAACAACTCGACAGCCCTATGGTGGCACTATTTCTCCTAGCGATGCTCTACAACTATTCTACGATCCTGGCTTTCTTTGTTTGTGCTTTTGCAACATTCTTCCTCTGCAAACGGTATTGGCAAGGAAGAGTGGGGATGCTCTACTTCTGCCTTTTGGTGGCAGTGTTCGCGTTGTACGGCGCTAGAGGCGCATATCTCTTTTGGATTGCGTAGGACATAGCCTGTATTTGTTCCATAAAAACGGCTATATTTTTGGCTCTATATAGTGTAATGTTGCAATAAGTCAGGGGTTCGTGAATTATATTATTTATATGAGTTTTATTTAAAATAAATATCATGGCAATACAAAGTAAAAAAGCTAAAGAGATTGATGTTTATATTGATTCACATCCATCGTGCGTTAAAGGTAAGCAAAAAGTCGAAATTAATGGAGAGATGGTTTTAAGGGACTCTTATATGCTCCCGATAGATTTGCTTCAGTACAATCATGCGAATGGGAGATTTAATTTAGAAATTCAGGAATATGAAAATAATTTAGGAAGAAAACTTAATCCTAGTGATAAAGAAGATGTAAAGATGTTAAAAGGTCTTTTACTCCAAGATCAAAGCGAAGCTGAAAAACTAAAGAATGACCTAGAACAATTAGGTGAACAGAGAGAAGTGGCGGCTGTTACTCATGATGGAATCGTTGTAAATGGAAATCGAAGAATGGCAACACTAGAGGGGTTGCATATAAAATATCCTTCAAAATGGAATGAGTTATGGGTAATAAGGTTGCCGGAAGATATTTCTGAAAAGGACTTGTGGAAAATTGAGGCTGGTCTCCAGTTGTCTAAAGAAAAAGTGGCTGATTATGGCCCTGTAAATAATCTGCTAATGATAAAGGAGGGAAAGAGAGCAGGACTTTCAGAAGCTGAAATTGCGGCTTCAATGTATGGTTGGACTGAAAAACAAGTTGCTTCTGATCTCGAACGTTTGAACCTAATAGATATTTTCTTGCAATTTTTTGGACAACCAAATAATTATGGTTTGATAAAAACATTTAGGCTACACGAACATTTTATAGATTTACAGAAAGGGTTAGTTCAAAAACTAAAAGATGCCGGAGAGCCGAAGAAAGAGATAACAAGAAAACTTGAGATAGCTTTTCTCTTTTTACGGGCAAACATCATTAAACCAGAATTGGTAAATATAACTCATTATGATGTCAGAAACATTTGTAAGATTTTACAAGATAAAAAAGCGACGGATGCGCTAACGAATTCGTTTGATAAATATAAAGATGATGTCAAGAAAATTCCACTTGAAAAATTAATAGATAATCTTGATATGGCAAGTGATGATAAAAAAAATAGAGAATATCAACAAAAACCTGTAAAACTTATTGAGAAAGCAATTTCAGCACTTAATGGAATTGATAGAAAAGGTAATCCGTTTAAAGACGAGGAGGTTAAAAAGAAACTAGAAATACTTAGTCTTATAGTGAAAACTCTACGAGGAATTAAATGATGATAAAATTGCAAATTAAAAACAGTGATTTGATTATTAAAGATGACACAAAGAGTATCTTCAATTGGAATCATCGCGCCTTCTTCAATATTTCACTGGGATTTGAAGTTGATGAAGAAAATAATCGCTATTTCTATATAAACCCCAACGAGTTTCAGGATGTAATAAAAGAAGTCATCGGCTATTTGAAAGAAGAGAAGATCGAGTTTACTACTGATCAACAGGTGTCAGACTTAATTTTAAATATTCAAAATCAAGATGTAGAGTTCCTACAAGTAAAAAAAGTCTCGAAAACAAAAATAACTGCCTCACAGCCATTTTCCCTAAAACGGGAATTAAAACCATACCAAATAAAGGGACTTGAACATTTTATTCAAGTAAAGCATGGTGCTAACTTTTCTGTACCCGGAAGCGGCAAAACGACGATGGTTTATGCTTACTTCGATAAATTGAGGCGGGAAGGATTAATAGATAAAATATTTGTGATTGGGCCGTTCAGCAGCTTTTCTCCTTGGGAGGAGGAAGCAGAGAAATGTTTCGGAAAGAGATTAAAAGTGGCACGATTGGTTGGAACAAAAAGACAGTCCTACTACTTACAGTCAGCGCAGTATGAGTTATTTTTATGTCATTATCAGACGGCTGCAAACGACCTTTTAGAGATCATCAAATTATGTAAACAAAACAGGATATTATTAGTCGTTGACGAATCACATTACATCAAAAAGTTTACAGATGGAGTTAGGTCAAGCGCCATACTTACGTTGGCGCCTTTTGCTGCAAGGAGAGTAATACTTTCTGGTACACCAATGCCAAATGGATACCTTGATCTATGGTCTCAAATGACGTTCTTGTGGCCGGGAAAACAACTACTCGGCGAAAGAAACACATACAAAAATCGGTGTGATAACACAAACGAACAGGAGAGTATCAAAAAAGAAATCAGGCCTTTCTTTTACAGAGTAAAAAAATCCGATTTGAGATTGCCGAAGCCGAAAATAATCAAGACGGAATATTCATTAAAGCCAATCCAAGCTCAAATCTATCATGCCCTTTCTGTCAGACTACTCAGCGAATTAAAGTTACAGACAGAGGACAGGCAAAAAATAAAACAATGGAGAAAAGCAAAAATGATTCGATTGTTACAGGCCGCATCGAATCCGACTCTGCTTAGCCAACACTCACAAGAGTTTGAAGTTCCTCCTTTGACGGCCGACGGCACATCCTTAGTCGAGTTAATTGAAAAATACTCGCAATTTGAAGTTCCGGCGAAATTTGAAGCAGCGATCAGTTTGACGAAAAAACTCCTATCCGAGGGCAAGAAAGTATTATTGTGGACTTCTTTTGTCCATAATATAAAGATGCTTGAAAATTCTTTTAAAGGAACAAACTACTATTCTATCCATGGTGCTATACCTAAAGACGATACGGAAGATCTAGATAATCGTGAAAGAAGAATACATGAATTCAAAACAACGGAGAAACCGTCCGTCTTGATTGCTAACCCAGCAGCATGTGCTGAGTCAATCTCATTGCACGAAGCTTGTCATGATGCCATATACCTAGATCGGACGTTCAATTGTGGCCAATACATTCAGTCAATGGACAGAATTGACAGAATAAGTTCAGCACCTCAAATCGCAAACTACCACATTCTTATTGCAGAAAATACCATTGACCAAACTATAAATGATAAATTAAATGAAAAATTTGAGACTATGAAAAAGGTTTTGGAGGAGGAAATACCCGTTGGGACTTTTGATGTTGAGGGCTATGAAATGGAGCAAACGGAAAGCGAAGAAAAAGCTGACTTTGATGCAACAGTAGCTGATGTCAAACGGTTTTTGAAAAAAGGAAAATTAAAGATTTGATGATTAAAGAACATGGACTTACCAGAAACGGGCATTCTCAACTTCTTCAATAAGGTTTTAATCTCGCTTTTGGAGCTAACTCCAGTTGGAGACTCGTGCTCAGTTGATTCGTTAATAAAGCAGTGCAGGTCCGTCGTATTCGGAGGTCAGAGAGGAGAATATGAATCCGTTTTAGATCATTGTAAATATATTGGATTGGTCAAAATAAATAATAAAGAAGTTGTCATATCAACGCTTGGAGAAAAGTTTCTTAATGCCAACAGAGAGCGGTATTTTGAAATTAACGAAGCACAAAAACAATTAATCACAGAGAGGGTAATTTTTTTGGGTGCTTGGAGCCATCATGCGAGAGAATTGTTTAATTCTTTTTCACTCAATCAACTAACTGAGACATATGAACTTTCCCCCGTTGATACATCATTGTCGAAAAATCAAATAACGTCCATACACTTCTTCAAGCACTTAGGAATCTTACACGAAGAGAAATCCGTTATTAAGATTGAAAAACGATATTCTGAACTCGTCTATCAATTAACTGCGGATGGTAAAGCTATATCAGAACAACAACTTGAGAAGATTTTGATGGAAAATCGCAGACTGGGAGCAAAGGCAGAAAATGTAGTTGTAGAATTTGAAAAAAGGAGATTGAGAAAACTTGGTAAGCCAGCTCAGGCCGAATTGGTGAAACGAATAAGCACAATTAATACTGCTGCGGGATACGACATTGAATCGTTTGATGGGACGACGGATGAGATATTTCCTAATAGATTCATTGAGGTTAAAGCAACAACTGGAGACGCTTTACGTTTTTATTGGACCATCAATGAAGTGAATGTTGCGAAAAAGAAGAAAAAATCGTACTGGATCTACTTGATGACTAGTTTTAAGGAAAACAAACCCGACGATACAATCCCAATATTAATTCAGAATCCAGAGTACAATCTCCCCAAACATACATATCTTGCGATGGAGGCGCACAAATTCTTGGTTAGAGAAATCGCTGAAGTCGAATTGAGCAAACATAGTATTGATGAGATACTGTGGTATCAGCTAGTATAAGTGTTTTTCATGAAACCAAGAGAACTAAATAAGATTTATGTAGGAGATTGTAAGACTTTATTGTTAGATAAAAATCTATTTCCAAACAAAAGCATTGATTTGATAATCACATCGCCTCCATATGCAGAAAAAAGAAAGAAATCCTACGGCGGCACCCATCCTGATAAATACGTTCAGTGGTTCTTGCCGATCTCGAAAGAACTTTTTAGAGTGTTGAAAGACGATGGTTCATTTATTCTCAATATAAAAGAGCATCCGAAAAACGGCGAACGAGAAACTTATGTTTTAGAGTTAATTTTAGAATTGAAAAAACAAGGATGGTTTTGGATTGAAGAATATTGTTGGTACAAGAAAAATTCATTCCCCGGAAAATGGCCCAATCGGTTTCGTGATTCGTGGGAACGCTGTTTACACTTCACGAAGAAAAAAAACTTCAAGATGTATCAAGATGCAGTTAAAGTTCCGATTGGTAGCTGGGCAGAGAAGCGGTTTAAATCAATGCGTGAAAAAGATTTTGTTAGGTATATTTCTAAAAACAATTCGCATTTAGCCCGTAATGTTTCCAATTGGCTAAATCGGAGAAAAGTTTTCCCTCACAATGTTGTGGTTTTTGAAGAAGAACACAGGCTGTATTTAAGTAATGTATTTGAGTCGGCTGTAGAATCTTCTTCAAGTACAAATCATAGTGCTGTTTTTCCAATTGAATTACCGTCGTGGTTCATGCGGCTTTTCAGTAAAGAGGGAGATACTATTTTAGACCCATTTATGGGTTCGGGTTCTACAGCTGTCGCTGCTTTATTACATAAGCGAAATTATTTAGGAACAGAGGTTCAGCCTGGCTATGTAAAGGAAGCAAATAAAAATATTCAAGAGGTAAACAAGGATGTTTTAAAAAAAGTAAGGTCAGGTACCAGTGGTGTGATTAGAAGGGGTGTTTCGCGAGTTTAATTATACCACTTTCTACCCAAAAAGCAAGCATTTAGCCCCAACTATATGAGCCGTTCGCTCTTGCTCCCAACAACCCCTCTGGCGCGTTAGAATTAAGCCATGGCAGACGAAGAGACATCACAAGCTCCCGCAGAGCCAATTGCACCGGCAGAACCCGCTACAGCGCCCGAGCCCGCGCCTGTTGAAGTCTTGCCTACTGAAACCCAAACGGCTCAAATACCAGCCAATGAGCCGTTGCCTCCCGAACCTGAGCCGATTGCATCGACTCCCGCGCCGGAGCCGCCGCAGGCGACGACGAGCGCGTCTGCAACACCCGCACCCACGCACAACTCGCGCGATCTCTTGGTGAAAGCCCGGGCGACGATTCAGGACCGGAAACGAAAGAAGCTAGAGAAAATCATGGAAGCCCTGAACACGAAAGGCAAAATCACAAACGACGAAGTTGAGAAACTTTTGCATGTTTCGGATGCAACGGCTACTCGGTATCTCTCTGAACTTGAGAAAAAAGGAAAAATAAAACAAATGGGAAAAACAGGAAAGGCGGTAACCTACACAAAACTTTGAGACACTTTGAATGCAAGGAGGCAAAAAATCGGGAGTGAAATGCGATATACAAACGACGCGCAGCCGCGCGAAGCGAGGCGAATCCCATGCGCCTGACCCAGACAGGCGCATGCATAAAATGGATGCCATCTGGCGGGCAGGGTATCTCGCTAGGGAACGCTGGACCGAGGCCGGCCCGCGCAAGCGGATTTGCAACTATGTACCAAAAAATCTGAAGTGAAATGCATATCGCGGGTGGGGGGAGCTGCATCACGCTAGGAGGCTCCAAAAGCCGAGGCACGAACCCGAACGGAGCGGCAGCAATATGAGACCCGCTGCAAGATAGCAAACTGATGAGCGATAAAAGACGAAGCGAACGGACGCACCGCGAGCAACTCAAGTATAAACGAGGGTTTTTGGAGCACTAGCGCGATGGAGCGGGGGGTGGGTGTGCCCACCCCACTCGATGGAGCGCCGTAGGCGCACCGATACTGCCGGACGAGCCCTAGCGAGATACCCTGCCCGCCGGATGGCGGGTAGTAATT
>DATDWZ010000010.1:0-12203 GCA_036517295.1 Minisyncoccota bacterium
GCGATACTTCCTTTGCGCGGAAAAATATTGAATATAGAACGCGCACGTTTGGACAGACTTCTCGAGTCCGAACAAATCAAAAACTTGGTTATTGCTTTGGGTACTGCAATAGGCGACACATTCGATATTTCTAAACTCCGATACCACAAAGTTATTATTGCAACAGATGCGGACGTCGACGGCGCACACATACGAACACTTATTTTGACTCTGCTTTACAGGTATTTCAAACCGCTTATTGATGGAGGATTTATATACATAGCTCAGCCACCTCTATATAAAATAAAAAAAGGAAAAGAGATTTTCTACGCGTATTCTGATGAAGACAAAGCAAAGATTGTAGGAAAAGAAGTTGTGGAGGAAGTAGACACTTCTGCAACTGCTGGAAACGAAGAAGTTGCTGAGGACGAAGAACAAAGTGATGAGGAAGTCGCCTCATCGGCGACCCGCCGAGGAGGCGGGAAGGAGGACAAGCCGAAATCTGCCAAGATTAGCATTCAGCGCTACAAAGGTCTCGGAGAAATGAACTCGGAAGAATTGTGGGAAACAACCATGGACCCTCATCGACGCATCCTAAAACAAGTGGCCGTTGAATCCGCCGTGGCCGCCGATAAAGTCTTCGATGTGCTCATGGGAACGGATGTCCCAGCTCGAAAGAGTTTCATACAATCCAATGCAACAAAGGCTACGCTGGATATTTAGTAAATGAAAACTGTACTAATCACAGGAACGAGTCTGGAGATTGGGTTGACTACTTCGCTTCAGCATCCATGTGATGAGCTTTGTGATGAGGTCGGCGAGGTACGACGAGAGTGGCGATTATGTAGCCGATGATAGCTGGGACAAGCGCAGTCATAACCGCGAGGAGGATATAGGCGAGGCGAAGTAGGGTTGGGTCAATATCAAAATATTCACCAATACCACCAATCACCCCCGCAATCACCTTATCATCCTCACTTTTATATAGTTTTTTCATAGTATTTATTTATCTTATCGCTTTCACTTTTATTATTATACAATATACTACATTCTCTAAAATAATTCTATAATGTACGATATATCGTACATTATAGAATTATTGTGTTAGGTATAAATTTAATACTGGATTTAATTATCTAAATTTAAAATTAACTCTTGTTTCCGTCCATAATTTCATTAAGTCTCTTCCAGCGCCTTTTTCCAACATAACTTTCTGCACCATGGCTGATTATATTCCCTATTACCTGCCAGACGGTTGTTTTATTTTTCTTTATTATACTTTGTATAAAACGATATTTACCAATCTCGTATCCGAGAGAAACACGAACTACGGTTGACCGGCTGACAAAGAGTGTTTCTGAAATGTAATGTATGGAGATTCCCTCGATAATCATACATATAATAGCCAATCGTTTGGCGAACATTACTTTTTCAGTGTCTGTCAGGAACTCCTGGAAGATTTTTTGACTCGCTCTCTTTTGTCCGGCAACATCAAATACGGACAGTAACTGATTGTAGATATTTACGAAATCTTTTTCGCTTATTTTTTTATTCGATACATGTGGCATAATAGTGAAATTAGTATAATGTACGATATATCGTACATTATACTATAACTACTAAAAATTGCTTAATATTGACCATATTTACTACCCGTTATTAATCTAGGGCCAGATCTATTTCTTGTTTTTGATTTCTTTTTGGAGTTTCTCTAGGAGTTCTTCTTTTGATATTTGCCCCAACTGTCCAGTATCGCGGGACTCGAGAGTAACTTTTTCAGCCTCGACTTCTTTATCGCCGACAACAATCCAATATGGGATTTTGTTTGTCTTGGCATCACGAACTTTTGTTCCGAGATTTGCGTCCGCGTTATCCAGTTCTGAACGAATTCCATTTTCCATAAGCAGTTTATGAACCGATTCAGCGTATTCGTTGTGATTTGTCCTGACCGGAATTACTTTGACTTGAACAGGGGAAAGCCAGAGAGGGAAGGCGCCTTCGTATTTCTCGATAATAAAAGCCATGATGCGCTCGATGGCGCCAATAGATGAACGGTGAACAACAGTTGAGAGTTTTTCTGTTCCGTCTGAAGCGGTATACACCAAGTTAAATCTTTTTGGCATAACGAAATCGTATTGAACAGTGAAAGCGGTGTTTTCTTGGCCCCGAATATCTTTCATTTGGATATCTATCTTTGGTCCGTAGAATGCTGCTTCATTCTCTGCCTCTACGAATTTACTTTTCTGCTCCTTTAGGACTTGTCGTAATACCTCCTCCGCTTCGTCCCAAACAATGTCGTCTTTGTAGTATTTTTTGTCATTTTTTCTGTCGCCCAAAGAAAGTCTATACCAAAAATCTTCATCTTTCCGGAGTCCGAACACCTCGGCCACATCTTCTATGAGTTCCAGAGCTTTCTTCGTTTCTTCTCTCGCTTGATTTTTGTCGGCACAAACAATGTGGCCGTCGGCAAGGCAGAACGACCTCACTCGAACCAACCCGGCCAAGTTCCCAGAACTTTCATAGCGGTATAGTTTGCCCAATTCGGCGATTTTCATGGGCAGTTCACGGTAGCTTCGTGGTTTTGACAGATATAGTTCAAAATGATGTGGACATGTCATGGGTCGGAGCATGAACTCTTCTCCATCTATATCTATCGGTGCGTACATCGTCTCTTTGTAGTACGGATAATGGCCGGATTTTTCATAAAGCCCAAGTTTGGCAATGTCTGGAGTCAAGACATGTTTATATCCGCGCTTTATTTCTTCTTCAACCACAAACCTTTCGAGTTCGCGCCTTATAGCCGTACCTTTTTCCGTATAGAGGGGGAGACCTTTTCCGACCACATCGGAAAAAGTGAACAGGTCCAGTTCTTTGCCTATAACGCGGTGGTCTCGTTTGTCCATCCCGTTAGAGTCCGCGGTCGCTTGATGATTCATAGCTATTTAGTAAAAATTTTATATTTATTAATTATTTCGAAATTTAACCGGGACGAAAGACCGCGACCTGACTCTAACGGGATCCATTTCGTCAGTCATTCCTATAGCATATCATTTTTTATTATTTTTGTAATAGTTTGACTGCTACCCTCAATTATGATTTAGTGTATATAAAGACTGGAGGTTTCCATGTCAGTTGAGACGAAGATCGTGTGGTCACGGATCTGGTTTCTAGTCGGGTTCATCCTCCTGCTCAGTTATGCGGTGCTTGTCTACAGCGCCGTCAAGCGTCCCGGTACAGGCACTATTCTCAGGGCCATCGTGTCAGGCGCCGGTTACATTGGAGCGTTTCTCTTGGCGCACGAGCAGAGATATCTGGCTCGTCTGGCCGAGAAGGAGAGGCGTCTGGCGGAAGCTCTCGCCGCCAGGCAAGGGACACCCATCAACCCTGATGGACCGAAAGTCGCATAAGGAATCGATGCCGTCTGACGCGGAGTGGGCGTTGGTCCACTCCGCGTCGGGAATAAACCCGGTGCTTTTTTATTTCTACCTCTCGTTACAAAATATCAAACCTACATTAATCTCACTTTATCAATCAGCACACTTTTCTCACCGTTTCGTGTGGAAAACGTGCCCTTAACAACGAGACAACTTTCCGGAACTATAATATCTTGAAATTCCGTAAGGATTTTCGGAAAAGCTACTGCCTCGATGGAATCAGTTAAGTCCGAAAGTTTTAAGAAAACCATCTTCTCGTTATTTTTCGTCATGATGGGACGAATCTCTTCTACAATCGCTCCGAACACTACCACATCTCTTTCTTTTGCCGTTTCTTTCAGTTTTTTAATATTTGTTTCTTTGTTCTCCAGTTTATGTTTGAAACTATCCAACGGATGTCCGGAGATGTAGAGACCAAGCAATTCTTTTTCCCACATCAGTTTATCTGCTGGATTTGTTGGCGGAGTTTTTTCTAGTTCCACTTCCGTCGCTTCTTCAGTTTTTGATAATCTGCCAAACAGAGAATTTTGGTCAGACTCTTTGCTCCGCTCCTCTTTGTTAAAAGTCAGTAGTCTGTCGAGATTGTGTAGGAGTTCGGCACGCTCCTTTCCGAACGAATCCATTGCGCCAGCTTTTATGAGTGATTCCAGAGATTTTTTATTCAGGTTTTTGTCTTTTATTCTTTGGAGAAAATCAGAAATGCTTTTGAATTTCCCCCCCACTTTTCTCTCGGCAATAATCGAAGCTGAGATACCGGCACCAAAGTTTTTTATCGTGGTCAATCCGAAACGGATTGAGTCTGTACTGCTGTTCACACCCTTAATAACAGTGAAGCCCTCAAACGATTCGTTTATATCTGGCGGTAGTACGGGAATCTGCATTCTTTTACATTCGCCGATTATTTCTGCAATTTTTTCGATATCACCAGATTCGGCGGTCAGTACCGCCGACATATATATAGCGGGGAAGTTGGCTTTCATATAGGCGGTTTGGTAGGCTACTTTTCCGTAGCTTGCTGCATGGGCTTTGTTGAATCCATATGCTGCGAACGGTTCGATAAGTTTCCACATTTCCTCTGCTTTTTCTTCCGACATACCATTTTTAACTAACCCGCTGAATAGTTTTTCTTTTTCGGCGGCCATGACTTCGGGAATTTTCTTTCCCATGGCTTTTCGGAGCTTGTCGGCCTCGAGCCACGAGTACCCGGCAAGATTTATAGCGGTGAGCATGACGTCATCCTGATAAACTA
This sequence comes from Minisyncoccota bacterium, assembly GCA_036517295.1. Taxonomy (GTDB): domain Bacteria; phylum Patescibacteriota; class Minisyncoccia; order Phycocordibacterales; family DATDWN01; genus C7867-006. Next base: position 4,663 of record DATDWZ010000010.1, read on the forward strand.
GAAGTCCATACGACATTCCCAGGTATTCTTTCATGCGCGGGTCGAGATATTTGATTAGTTTTTGATTGTGCTTTCTTTCGATATATTGCGGGATGGACTCCATCGGACCCGGACGGTATAAGGCCACCATGGCGTTTATGTCGTGTATGGCTGTTGGACGAAGCTCTTTCAAGAACCTTGTCATCCCATCTCCGTTCAGCTGAAAAAGTCCCGTAGTTTCTCCACGAGCCAGCATTTCAAAAGTTTTTTTGTCATCCACTGGGACGTTTTCAATATCGATTTTTACTCCTTCTATTTTTTCGGTAAGTTTTACCGCATCGGCTAGTATAGAAAGGTTTCTGATTCCCAGAAAATCAAATTTTAAAAGTCCTACTCCGTCTTCGCCGACGTCGTTCATATCGTACTGGGTGATGACTTTGTTATCACCTTTAGTATCGTACTGAAGAGGCACATAGTCAGTAAGTGGGGTTGGAGCGATAACTACTCCGGCGGCATGGACAGAGATATGTCTTGCACAACCTTCGATTTTCTTTGCCATGTCGATTATTTTTTTCACGTCCGGTTCGTTTTGGTAAAGAGTTTTTAGTTCCGGTGTGTCTTTCAGAGCCTTGTTGATGGTCATCGGGAATCCCTGCGCTCCCATAGGAATCAATTTTGCAATCGAATCACCAAGTGAATAGGGAAACCCGAGAGCACGCGTCACATCACGCACCGATCCGCGGGCAGCCATGGTACCGAATGTACCAATCTGTGCCACTTTATCTACTCCGTATTTTGCCCTAGCATAGTCAATCATTTCATCGCGTCTATCATCGGCAAAGTCCATATCTATATCTGGCGCCGACGGCCTTTCCGGATTAAGAAATCGTTCAAAGGGTAGTTTGTAGAGTAGTGGGTCCACGTTTGTAATTCCGGCGAGATATGTGCAAAGAGAACCAGCAACCGAACCTCTAATGGTCGTCAATATGCCGTTTTTGTGCGCGTGGTGTAGGAGGTCCGATACGACAAGGAAATATGGCGCGTAGCCTTTGTCTTTTATAACTTTTAGCTCGTACTCCATGCGCTCGTTTATCTCGGGAGTTTTTGTAAGACCTTTCTCTTTCAGGCCCTCTTTCACGATTCGTCGGAATTCTTCGTCGTGAGATAGGCCGGATTCGACGATATAGTTTGGCAGGAACCATTTATCTATGGAGATTTCCAAGTTACATCTATTGGCAATTTTAATCGTATTTTCTAGGGAGTCCGGCAGGTCTTTGAAGTATTTCTCTGCTGTTTTGGCGGAAATAAAAGAGAAGTCGTCGTCACCTTTCTCGATTTTATCATCGTGTTGGGATTGTACAGCGAGGAGAGTTTCTCTAGCTTGGCGGTCTTCGAGGGTCATGTAGTAGACATCTTGGGCGGCGACGAGGGGTGTGTTTGTCTTTTGTGCGAACTCTACCAGCCGTTTCATGTTTTCTTCGTGACCCTTTATTTCCGGGTGATGCGTTACTTCGAGATAAAAATTCGGTTGTCCAGTGTCGGGCACGCCTGAGGGTGAGGTCGGGAAATTCTTTTTGTACCATTCCAGTCTCTCCATAGCCTGATCTTCGCGCACCATTTGGAGTGACTTTGCTATATCTCCGGAAAAAGAAGGCATGATAGCGATAAGTCCTTCACCGTATTTTTCTAAAAGTTCTTTGTCGATTCTGGGTTTATAATAAAAACCTTCGATGTGGGCAAAAGTCACAAGTTTTATAAGATTTTTATAACCAACTTCGTTTTTTGCCAGCAGAACTAAACGATATCTCTCTTTATCAACTCTTGTTTCTTTATCTTTTCGAGAACGATAGGCGACATACGCATCGATTCCTATAATCGGTTTAATATCTTTTTTCTTGCAGGTTTTATAGAACTCGATCGCGCCGTAGAGGTTCGAATTGTCGGTCAGGGCCAGAGCGGTCATGCCGTCTTTTTTGGCCGTATCAACCAAGACATCAATTTTCGGTAAGGCATTAAGAAGGCTGTAATGGCTATGTGTGTGTAAGTGAATGAATTTTGACATTTTGTGTGGAGGCATGCCCCGTACCGAGCTATGCTCTGGTACCAGGGTGTATAAATTTCGATGACATATTTTGCATTATAGCATGTGGTCTATAAACGATTAGACTTGCTAATTTGTGATTTGGTGTTAGTGTTGGAAAAGGAGGGGGACTGACATATGGCTACGAGAAAAGAAGAAGCGGTGGCGAGGCTGATTTGGTCCGTCAACCGCCACATGGTGGGCGGGAAGGTTCTTTCGGGAGAACTCGAGATCGTTCACGCGGCAAAGCTGCTCGCTTGGGCTGATGCGGAAGAACGGGCCGAACCGACGGTGGTGTCGGGCAAGGAAGATCCAAGCGATCCTCCACAGTTTTCAAGTTCTCCTGCCGCCGACCGGCCGTTTGATGACAGAGATATACCAGCCCACACGGACTAGTTGGGCGCGTGAGATGCGTAAGACTGTCGGCGAGTGACACGCCGGCAGTTTTTCTTATGATAAAATCAAGGAATGAAATATATTGTCGGGATCGACGAAGTCGGAAGAGGCCCTCTGGCTGGGCCAGTTACGGTTTGCGTGGTTGCTTGTGAAGTTGGAGTGTACACGAAACTTCTGCGGAATAAAAATTTTCCTCCTCTCGGTAAAGACAGTAAGAAATTAAAAGAGTTTGATCGCGAAAAATATGCAAAAGTTCTAAAGTCCCTTGTGTCAAAGAGTCTCTTTGACACTAGCCCTAGGGTACCCCTAGGGCAGGGATTCTCGTATTCAATACACCATGTTTCCAATAAAATTATTGATTCAAAAGGCATCTCTTTTGCAATAAGACTGGCAATAGATCGGGGAATTACAAAACTCAAACTTAGACCGAAAGATTGCCGAGTTTTACTGGACGGTGGCCTGCGATTACCAAAAGAATTTAAAAAACAAAAAACAATAATAAAAGGTGACGAGAAAGAGAAAATAATCGCCTGGGCATCCATACTGGCAAAAGTCTCGCGTGACGGACTGATGCGTAAATTGGCCAAAAAATATCCAAAATATGGCTTTGAAATACACAAAGGCTACGGAACGGAGAAACATATAAAAGCCATGCGTAAATACGGCCTCTCGCCGGTCCACAGAAGATCATTTTCGGGAAAGTATTGATTTTTCTTAGTGTTTCATGTAGTCTATACGCACTATGGTTGTAAGAATGCGTCATACAAAAAGCCAACGAAACAGAACGCGATCTCATCATCGTTTGGCTAAACCTGCGGTTACACTCGACAAAGCATCGAATGTGCCTCATTTGCGTCACCGAGCTTCTCTCGTCACAGGTAAATACAAGGGCCGAGTAGTTATAGATATGCAGGCGAAATTAACCAAGAAAGCAAAGAAGGATAAGCAAGCAAAAAAGGAAGGAAGATAGTCCGGGTTTAGGTTTTGTTTCTTTTTGAAATTGTTCTATACTATATACAGGTATGGCAAACAGGCACCTTTCTAGATCTATAGTTTTACAGACACTATTTGAGTGGGATTTTGGTTCCAAGGATTTTGATGAGGTAAAAAGTATTTTCAAGAGAAATGTCGAAGAATTTGCTCCGGGTCACGGAGACTTTTCGTTCATGGAAAACTTACTGAACGGAGTTTTGGATAAGCAAAAAGACATCGACCTCATCATAGAGAAAGCCGCTCCGGATTGGCCGATAGACAAAATCAGTATTATAGACAGAAATATTTTACGAATCGGCCTGTATGAACTTCTTTTTTCGGACCGCTCTCAGGTTCCGCCGAAAGTGGCCATAAACGAAGCAATCGAATTGTCCAAATCTTTTGGAGGAGAAACTTCGAGTAAATTCGTAAACGGAGTTTTGGGCGCGGTCTACAAAGAGTTGGGTGAACCGGGTAAGGAAGAGACAAGCAGAGACAAGAAAAAGCCGGGGTTTTCCGGTCACGTGCCTACGGAACAGCTCGGCGGTGCGGTAGTTTACGCAAAAGACGGCGACGATGTTTACCTGGCCCTGGTCCACGACGTTTTTGGACGCTGGACTCTGTCAAAAGGCAAGATTGGCGACAGTCCGGAAACGGCCAACGAAAGTGTGGAGACGGGAACCATACGTGAAATAAAAGAAGAATTGGGATTGGATATAAAGATAAAAGAAAAATTGGGCGAAAACGAATATCCGACTTACCATCCGGAGAAAGGCAAGATAAGAAAGCACGTTACGTACTTTTTGGCCGAGGCGGATTTTGTTGAGCTGACACCCGAGAAGAAAGGGGGATTGGACGATGCGCGATGGTTCAAACTTGCCGACATACTTGACCTAAACTTTTATAATGATATATTGCCCCTTGTCACCAAAGCAATCAATATACTACTGAAGAAGTAGGGTATCGAATTTTTAATTTTGTAATTTTTAAATAATTTATAATGAATTAATGTTTAAAAATTAAGATTTATTTATAAAATTATCCATATGGATTTCACACAATTCGAAAAAACAATAGGCATCGATTTTGGAAACAGGGCGCTTTTACAGCAAGCCTTTGTTCATCGTTCGTATATAAACGAGAACAAGCAGTCGGGTTTGAGTCATAACGAGCGACTGGAGTTTTTGGGTGACGCGGTGTTGGAGCTTGTCATAACCGATTTCCTATACAAAAAATATCCGGAAAAGCCGGAGGGCGACCTGACCGCTTATCGTTCTGCGCTTGTAAACGCCGATACATGCGCAGGGATCGCCACAGGACTCGGAATGGGACCATATCTTCTTCTTTCAAAAGGCGAGAGTAAAGACGTTGGTCGCGCGCGACAGTATATTCTAGCAAATGCTCTCGAGGCTCTTATCGGCGCGGTTTATATCGACCAAGGTTACGACACGGCAAAAGGTTTTATCGAAAAAAACTTCACCCCTCTTATTGAAAATATTATCTCAGCCGGAAGTCATGTTGACGCGAAGAGTCTGTTTCAAGAAAAAGCCCAAGAGTTTGATGGCGTTACTCCTTCATATAAAACTGTAAAAGAATCAGGCCCGGATCACGAGAAAAAATTCACTGTTGGTGTGTATGTTGGAAAGGAGTTGGTAGCAACGGGTGAGGGCGAGTCTAAGCAAGATGCTGAACAAAGTGCTGCACGTTCTGCTCTAGAAAAAAGAGGTTGGAATTAATTCTATTTTTCATTAAATACAAATTTTTGATATAATAAATGGAACTTTCTATTTATGTACCTAAAGTCCATTGAACTCTCCGGTTTCAAAAGTTTCGCAAAAAAGTGCGAACTTAGTTTTAATTCCAAAGTATCGGCTATTGTCGGGCCCAACGGCTCAGGCAAGTCGAACATCGCGGAGGCGTTTCGGTTTGTACTCGGTGAGCAATCAATCAAGAGTCTGCGCGGGAAAAAAGGTGAAGATTTGATTTGGAATGGAGCAGGGGATTCGCCTCGAGCAAATCGTGCCAGTGTCAAAGTTGTTTTTGATAACAGTACGAAGTTTTTACCGATTGATTATGAAACGGTTACCATTGAGCGCGTCGTTCATCGTGATTCCGTGAACGAGTATTTGATAAACGGTTCTCAAGTCCGCCTACGCGATGTCATTGAACTTTTGGCTGCCGCCCATATCGGGGCATCCGGGCATCACATAATTTCCCAGGGTGAGGCTGACAGAATACTGAACGCCAGTATAAAAGAGCGTAAAACGATGATTGAGGATGCGCTCGGTCTCAAACTGTATCAGTACAAAAAACAGGAGAGCGAGAGGAAACTGGAAAAAACCCGGGAAAATATAAAACAGGTGGAATCTCTGCGTCGAGAGATAATGCCACACATAAAATTTCTGAAAAAGCAGGTGGAGAAAGTACAGAAGTCTATCGAACTGAAAGACGAACTGCAAAAGGAGGCTTTGGAGTATTGTAGAAGGGAGGAGGAATACATAAACAGAACGACGACAAAAATCTCCGAAGAAAAAACGCCACTATTACACAAGGAGAAACAACTGGACAAAGAACTATCCGAGGCCAAGTCCGTGCTCGAAAGAGCAAAACACAAAGACGCTACATCTGATGCTCTGATTGCTCTTGAACAAAATCTCCATAAAGTTCGTGATGAAAAAGACAACCTATTCCGCGATGTTGGTAGATTGGACGGCGAGATAAATTCTCTCGTCAGGATGGTTAAAAAGCAGGAAGAGACGGCACACTCTCTGGAGCATAAAACAGTCAGTTTATTGTCAGTTGAAGAACTGTCCATACAGATAGAGAAGAAAGTCATGGAGGCAAAGGCCGGAAAAGATTTGGATAAATTACTCCGAACTTTGGACGAGGTGGCTGATTTACTTTCCGATTTTATAGACAAAAATAAAGACAAGGTGGAAATGTCGCTTCTCGAGGACACTAAAAAAGATATAGAAAACCTGAAACTCTCAAAGAAACAAATAGACAAAACTCTAGACGAAATAAAAAAGACCGAGGAAAAGTTGTCGACCGAGTACAACACACTTCAAGCAAAGATCGAGAAGGAAAAAGATTCCAACCGTGATGCCGAGAAAGCGGTTTTCAGGATTATGGCCGAATCGCAAGAGGTTAGGTCGAAGCTGCGAGAACTGCAAGGTCAAGAAGAAATCCTAAAAATAGTGAATGAGGATTTTAGGCGAGAGCTGACGGAGTTGGGTCACATGCTCGGAACGCACGTCTTACAGTTTCAGACATTGACCTTTGACTTTTCCGAGCCGAGAAGTGCTCAAGAAGAACGCCGACGGAAAATAGAAAAAATAAAAATCCGCCTCGAGGATTCGGGTGGAGCCGGTGGTGCCGATGTGATGAAGGAATATACAGAAGCCACGGATCGGGATGCTTTTTTGGAAAAAGAATTGGCAGACTTGGAAAAATCGGCCACATCACTCACGGAACTTATAAAAGATTTGGATACACGGCTTGATGTTGAATTTAAAACAGGTTTGGAAAAAATAAACCATCAGTTCAAGGAATACTTTGCTCTTATGTTCGGAGGCGGGGAAGCGGAATTGAAAGTGGTTACTCCGGAGAGAAAAAAAAGAAAATCGGTTGACGAACTCCTTTCGGACGACGATTCAATTTCAGCCATGGCTGAAATTGAAAAAGAGGAGGTTGAAGATGGAATCGATATTAATGTCAACCTGCCGAAGAAAAAAGTAAAAGGTCTGATGATGCTCTCGGGAGGAGAGAGGGCTCTCACATCTATTGCGCTTTTGTTCGCTATATCACAAGTAAACCCTCCACCTTTTATTATTTTGGACGAAACCGACGCCGCGTTGGATGAAGCCAATTCTAAAAAATATGCTGATATGGTCGAAAATTTGTCGAATCGCTCACAACTCATTGTCATAACCCATAACCGTGAAACCATGTCTCGTGCCGGGATTCTATACGGCGTCACTATGGGCATGGGCGGGGGGAGTAAACTATTGTCCGTCGCTTTTGACGAAGCGGTAACCATTGCCAAATAAAGCGAAAACCCACACGAACGACCGTGCCCGTGTGGGATGTCGCGCGTGTGGGTGTCCTCAAGATA
>DATDWZ010000011.1:0-14595 GCA_036517295.1 Minisyncoccota bacterium
CCGAATCACCTTTTGCTACCTGTGTGGGACTGACGCTAACGCCGGCATTTATACTCATATCGCACATTATCGCCGAAACACTCTGTGGTAGAGATGATAAACCAAGCATTAGGATACTGACCAATAAAACCGACGGGGTTAAGAGTTTTAGTTTCATATTTTTAATTTTTAGCGGATTTATTTCTCATACTGAAATGTAACCATTAGGTTGTTGTCTAGCGGAGAAATGCTTATGAGAACACTCTGTATGCCCTTTACTGCTCGTATGACGACCACTTTCTCGGAGCCAACTTCAACATTTACATTCCATCCGAGTTTGGGAAGAGAAGAAGTGTACAGGTCGAAAACATCCTTCATGCTTTTATTGGAAATATACGACACGGACATTGACCGACTTTTACCTTGCTCAAAGTCAATAGAACCAGAGTAACTGAGTCTTTCATCTTCCAACAAAACTTCTTCGGGAAAACCCGGCGGAACATTCCTATACAGAGAAACAGTTGTGCCGAGAGGATAAACGCTAGGAGTAGAAACCTCATACGGTGCTTCAGGCTTTTTGGTCATTTGCAAAACATATACGACCCCTATCAACACCAGAACTACTAAAACAATGAAAAGGTACTTTAATTTAGAATGACTGTTCATAAAGTAATTATATCCCAGAGTGAAAAAAAGTATAGTGTGGATAATAAACGAAACCGCCCAGCCCTAATTCTTCAATTAGAGCTGGGACGGGTGTGTCCTAGCGAATGACCTCTGACTGCCCCCGCCCCGACTGTAGGGTAGAAGCAAGACCGCGGTCGTTGCATGGAAAGACGAGGCCGTTCGGCGCCGAGCGCATAGCCCGCATGATGTCGACTTCTGTTTGGGAGTAGTCGGTAATGTTGGAGTTGTGGCTAACACCGACAGAACCCAAAGCGGTGTGATGGTTCAGGCCGAAGGTGTGCGCCATCTCGTGTCCAGTCGTGCTGGGAGTAATCATCGCCATCGAGTAGAATGTCAGGCGTCCTCCGACGATTGTCGTCGACGAGAAGTTCCTCGTAACCTGCGCGGCGGCCGCGATCGTATTGTCGAAGTCGACCACGAAGACCGCCGAACCGGCAATCGGCATCCTGTCCACCGTGACAGACCAACCGATCACGTCCTGGAGTGCTCGAGCCTTGGTGTTGAGAACATCCATGGCTACGGCATTCTCCGCGAGCGCAGAATCCACGAGGAACGAGATGGGTCCGTTGACCCGCCTCATCTCCCGGAACCCGGGGTTATTGGGCGCCGACTGGTCTCCATAGACCGCCTGCTTGACGACAACCAAGGAGTTGTCGTTACGCAACGGCCACAGAGAGAAGTTGGTGCGACCGACCCGCGAAAACGTTTCGCATGGACCGACGTAACCACTTTTGTCCAGCGTGAGGTTGAAGGTGCTGTTCATCGAGGACGGTACCTCGACAACGAACCGACCTTCAGCGTCCGTCTGACCACTAGTTGGCCCTTGGACTGCAACCCCAGGAACGCCGGCGTCCGAGATGACATCCTTTGCGCTGATGGTCACCAAGGTCGTCGAGGGTCCGGGCGTTGTTGGTGGTACCGGCGGGTTTGTAGGCTCCGCCGGTTGACCTCCCTTACAGGCTGTAGAGATGATGGCCAGGATGGCCATCGCGAACGAGAGACTGATCCTCTTCGTCATGATGCCCTCCAAAAACTGAAACACGCTTGTACACTCTGTAACAATCATACCATCAAAATAAAAGCAAGACAAGGTTATCCACAACCAATTTTTTACATCTAAAAAATCACACTTTAATAAGTCACTCCTTAATTTTAAGACTTTTTAGGCTCTACACTATACGATTAATCATATAGTGTACATTATTACCCCATAGGAAATTCCTATGGATCTTCCTGTGGGGGCATTCCTAAGGGGTACAAGTTATTTGAAAAATAGACCCCATCTTCTACACTATACGATTAATCGTATAGTGTAGAAGATGGTGGTTTTTCTATAATATGTTCTGCTATACACCGACCCACCTTTTAATCTACCTTTTGAAAATTTTTCTATTCTGTTTTCTCTCTATTTCGTTGAGCCATTGCCATCTTCCCCTGCCTACCCTAGGTGGCAAGCCAGCCGTGATGATAGTTTCCAACACATCCCAAATAGTCTTTTTGTTCTTTCGTAAAATATCCTCTATATAGATAAAATTCCCGTTTTCGTACTTCAAAGACACCCTGGCAACCGTAGAAGGACTGACTTTAAGCACATCAGAGATAAAATGCTTGGACACTCCTTCTTCCAACATACAGAGAACGGCGAAACGTTTTGCAAACATCGTTTTTTCTGCCGGAGTCATAAACTCTTTAAGCAAAATATCACTTTTCCTACTGTCTCCAGCTGTATCAAACATAGAAACAAGCTGATTGTATATTTTCTTGTAGTCTTCTTCTCCTAATTTTCTTTTTGAGACATGGGTCATATTACCTATTATACTACACTATACGATTAATCGTATAGTGTATAGAATAGTTATGAAAAAATCGTCAGGGAAAAGTTATCCTGAAGAAGAATTTGTATGGAATACTATACGATTAATCGTATAATGTACGTTATCTACGTTTAGTATAAAGCCCTGAGTATAGTAATATCCTTGGGTATAGTAATGTGGAATGTCCGGACACAAAACTAGAACTCCCTATAGTTGAAGAATCGAAGTGTAAAAGAAGGAGTAATCACTTTATTGCCATTAACATTCAAAACACAATCCCCTGTTCCGGAACAAGCTCCAGACCAACCTGTAAATCCCCAGTATTGCGATGCAGGATAAGGTTTCAGTGTTACCGTACTGCCTGAAGGATAGTTGTATGCGCATGTGTTTCCACAATTTATAGCATTATCAACACTCTCTACCGACCCGCCAGCAGTTGGTGTCACGGTTACCGAGTAAAGAGTTTGGGTTAGCGTTGCCGTACACTGCGGACTATTGGAACCCCCGTTTGAACCAAGACATGTCCAGTTGACACTCGCTCCGGGAGCCGGGAATGCCGGTTGGGATGATGGAGTTCCCGCCGAGCAGTACGTGTCTCCCCCGTATCCTGATGCACCAACCGGATATGTTCTGTTTGCCGTACCGCAGACACCGGTTACCGGAGCGTTGGATATTGTAACGCTGTAACTTCGCCAAGAAGAATTTTGTCCGGGAGTATCTTGGGCTAATGCCTGAAAAGTTTTCGTGCCACTACTTGTCCAACTATGATTTACATTTTGAGAAGTACCAGAGTTAACATATGTTACTCCAGCAGGTAACCATTCGTCAGCCGAACCATCCATATTCCAATCTATCCCATAGCGAATCTGCTGGCTCTCTGGATCAGTTGAGACGAACGAATAATTATAGTTTGAGTTTACTATACCTGAAGCTGGACCAGAAATTGTCGGTGCCACCGGAGATTGGTTAGCACTTACCGAAACGGTGGCACTTGCTGGCTGTGATCCCCCATCGCCAGAACAAGTTATGGTGTACGACTTATTGGAAGTTAGGGATCCGGTACCCTCACTTCCCGATAAAGATTTGGAGCCAGACCAGTTGCCAGAAGCAGTACAAGAACTTGTGTTATAAGAGGTCCAAGAAAGAGTCGATAGGCCACCATATGCAACAGTAGTTGGGTTAGCGGCAAAAACCACAATCGGTGCAGTGGCCGAGACAACAACATTTACCGAAGCCGAGGTGTCGGAGGTGCCAGCTTTTGAACAGGTAATGACAAAATTATAAACTCCAGCCGTCATGCCCGTTCTGTCTTCATAACCACCACCTGTGGCTTTCGATCCACTCCAATAATTTGAAGCTGTGCAACTGTCCGGGTTACCGGTAGTAGTCCAAGTTAGACGAGTAGAATTCGTAGGTAAAGTCATGGAGGTCGGGTTAGCGGAAATACTGACACTTATGGGTGTCTGAGCATTAACCGTATAGCCACAATAATTCCATCCACTACCGACCCAATCCGAGTTGTAGCAATAGACCGAGCCCTGATGACTGCCGGATGATGTCTGTGGTCCGGGATAATATGTTCCCGAGTTGAAGTAACCACTACTGACATTGGCTCCGTCGTTATATACATGGCAATAATACCCGTAGGTGGAAGTCAAAGTAATACCTGGATTGCCGGCATATGAAATCGGATTTGGAGAAACCGAACATGACGCGGTCGGCAAACATTGCGGATTTGTGTACGACTGAGTTGATGGGCCTGAACAATCTGTTCCTCCATATGCCGGAGACGGATTGGTACAGGTACGAGTTTGGGTTCCGGAATATCCACACTGACTGTTTGGTGTACTCCAAGCGCTCCAACCTCCGTTTATCGGAGCATTAACCACATTATAACTACAATAATTCCAACCACTATGTACCCCAGCTGAGTTGTAACAGCCAACTTCAACTTCATGATTTCCTAGTGATGAAGCATCTATGTTCACTGTCCCAGAATTAGAAAATCCGCTATAGAAAAGGGTCCAGTCGTGATATGCATCACACCAGGATCCATTGGAAACACTAAAAGCAACACTAGGACGACTGTAAAGTATTGCAGAAGTTGGTGATATGGAACAGGATACTGTCGAACAAGGTGGATTCGTGTATGACTGTGTCGATGAACCTGAACAAGTTGCTCCTCCACCAGACGGAGCAGGATTTGTACAAGTGCGGGTTTGGGTTCCGGAATATCCGCAAGAATTATTTTTTGCACTCCAGTCGGTCCAACCGCCGTTAATTACCGGCGCACAATTTATAGTCTTGGGACTACCGGAAAGCATCGCGTTAGCACCACTTGAATTAGAATTTATTCCATAGGCATATACGGAATAGTTTGAGTTGTTTTTAACCCAGTCCGGAATAGTGAGACTGTATCCGTGATTTCCGGAAATACCGAGAATACTGTTTACATCTCCGCGGTATTCACTTGTCCCAATCGAACCTAGAAACTGAAAGCCTCCGGGACCATCGATATACACATGTATAGCAATCCCATCGTTTGGAGTATCAGGGTCGTATGCCCAACCACCAAGAGCACTGCAATTGGCGTAGTCAAGCCAACCTTGTGGGGAAGCATCACAGGGAAACGTCAGATAGACATCTTTTGTGCTGTTTTGGTTGAGTTTAATGGAAAAGTCATAAGTCCCATCTGAAAGACCACTAAAGTTATAGGAGGTGTTCCATGGAACGGAAAAGTAATTATTCATATTCCAGTCATCCGACGCCTTTCTGTATCGAACAACATCCTGAGTAATTCCCATTCCGCTCGCACAATAATCGGAAATCGTCCAGTTAACAGAAACATTACCGCCCGGACTGCTGTTTGCTGATATACAGTCGGCAGAGGCGGAACAAGAGTAGTTAGTGGCGGCGTTTGCGATACTTGGCCCAAAAAATATTTCAATCGCTAATACCAATATCAGAATTGAGAAAATAGAACTGATTGGAAATTTTTTCATGTTCTGTTGAATATATTGTATTATCTTTATGACAAAAAAGAAAGGAGGCTATTCGGTGACACGGACAACTCCTCTCCTAGTCGGGTCAAAGTGGTTGTGATATTCCCAATCCCCTACCTTATCAAAAACGAACGACCAGGCTTGCCCCTGATTCATCGGTAATTTAACATCAAAACCCGGATAGTCCGTATGCGAAGGATGTGGATTCGAAGCCGGCCATGCGGGACCGGACAAGTCGTTAACCCAAGTGATTCTTTGACCTTTCCTTATGTTTATACTACTCGGCTCAAAACCGGAGTTTGTGATTTTGACCACCGTATCGCTCGATGTGAGAGATTTAGCGTCCGAAAAACCAGGTACAGGTTCGTTATATTGCAGATTCAATGTCGATGGACCGGGGTTGGATTTGGTGTAAAACAAGACACTTGCGCCGACAATCAAAGCGATTACGATTATAAAAATTAATTTTTTATTCATTTTTTTATTTGGTTAAGATATTGATTTTTCCGGCCCCAGGGCAAAATGTTGTAAACATGATAAAGCTCGGTAGGGCCGACCTTATAATTATAACCTGAATATTGCAAAAGCGTATCTAAGCAAATATGCTTAGGGTTATAATAAAATTACAGACCTTCACGGGAAAGTAGGGATTTGATGGTTTTTAGGGCGATTTTGACATCAAGCCAAAAAGAGCGGTTTTTGATGTAAAAAATGTCATAGGTTAGTTTCTCGCGAGTCAAATTTACTTCGGGTCCATGATGGGGATGATTCTCCTGATGTATCTGAGCCCAACCAGACAGACCTGGTTTTATTAAGTGTCGCACATTATAGTATGGTATTTCCTTATCATATATGGCCACTCCTGATGGTAGCTCCGGCCTTGGACCTATAAGAGAAATATCGCCTACCAGAACATTCCAAAGCTGAGGAAACTCATCAAGGCGAGATTTTCGTAAGAAGTTGCCGACCCGGGTCACTTTGTTTTCTTTTCCGGAAGATAAATCTACTTCGTTTCGGCCCATCGAACGAAATTTATACAATCTGATATTTTTTCCGTCCTTCCCTACTCGTTCTTGGGATATGAAAATTGGTCCGCCGTCATCGAGTTTAATAGCAAAATACACGAACGGATATATTACTAACGAAACCGTACCGATGACGAGTGCCAAAGAAAAATCCATGGCTCTCTTTAGAAAATCATAAGTAAAATTAGGGGAAATCGAAATGTTTTCCAAAAACCACGAATATGTTACGAGTGATAAAGGAACTCTGTCGAATATTTCCTCATAAATACGATGGGAGTCTATGAACCGAACCTTCGAGAATATGAGATTGTAGAGATGTGGCAAAAGCGGTCCAACATTCTCGTGTGAAAAATCGATGGCAATTGTCTTTATCTCGTTCGAATAAACAACTTTGATGATGTCTTCCTGAACATCGACAGCCGAAACGGCCGAAACATCTATGGATGAAACGAATGAGAAACTGTACCTACTGTTATTATTTACCTCATGAAGAAGCTCTTTCATTTCATCCCCGGAGCCGATAAGAAGGGCCGGCTCTTTTTGGATACTGCCGAATAGACTGTTGTTGTACAACCTCCAAAACAAAATGCAGATAAACGATATGAAGAGGTATATAAACAGTATGGTCTTGGGAGTGATGCCGAAAACCGGAATGGCATAGAAAAATATGATGGCCAAAATACTGTTGACTACCTGTGCATTAAAGACAATGCTTGGTAATTTACTCTTCAGTATCAGTGTATGCTTTTCATACAGCCCGGCGATGAAATAAACCAGAACCCAAAGGACAAAAAGGATAGAAAATGGCACGAAATGTTTTACGAAAGTTTGAAAATCAGGGATAGTGGCGAAACGTAAATAAAGCGAGAGCCATAGGGAAAAAACAAAGAAAAATAAGTCTCCAATAAAGAGTATGAGGGCTTCTTTTTTAGCGAGGTCACTCATCCCGTTAGAGATAGGAAATCACACATACTCCGTCGTGATTTCTATATAAATTAAGTAGTAAAAGGCTAGTTTGCATACCATTTTAATTTCCGTTTATCTCTAACGGGATCATGTGCGATAGGGAGTATATTATGCTAAAATGAGCAAATATGCAACGGGCCAGGAAGGACCAAAAATGTACAAAAGTTCTGTACTTTATCACTAAAGGTGTATGGGGAGGGGCAGGAAAATATGTCTATGCACTGGCAACGAACCTACCGAAAAATAAGTATGATGTTGCCGTTATTTGCGGTGAGGGAAATGTATTAAAAAATAAACTGGAAGAGAAAGGGGTACGGGTATATGAATTGTCCAACCTCAAGAGAGACATTTCGGCTATGGCTGAAATGAAAAATTTCTATAAAATACTGAGGATAATTATAAAAGAACGACCCGATGTGCTTCATCTCAACAGCCCGAAGGCCGGAGGACTCGGCTCTGTTGCTGGACGACTGGCTCTTGTCCCAAACATCATACTGACCGTTCACGGTTGGACATTCAACGAAAACCGAAATCCCCTGGCCAAAGGGCTCATTTGGTTTTTCTCTTGGATAACGGCGTTGCTTTGCACTAAGGTCATCGTTATCGCAAAAAAAGAAAAGGAGCAGGCTTTGAAAATGCCTGGAATAAGCACAAAAAAGGTTGTGCTCATTAAAAACGGAGTGGATAAAATAGATTATATAAATCGGACAATAGTTCGTGAAGCTTTGCTTGGAAGAATCGGGAAGGAAAAACTAGATAAGAAACTGTGGCTCGGAATTATTGCCGAACTGCACAAAAATAAAGGCCTTGAGTACGCTATCGAAGCCGTATCGAAAATAAAAACTCCGATCGTGTTCTTCATAATAGGTGGTGGTGAAGAAAGAGAAAAACTTGAAGCTTTGATACAAAAACTTGGACTGCAGGATAAAGTATTTTTGCTGGGCTTTATAGAAAACGCCAACCTTTACCTAAAAGCCTTTGATATTTTCATGCTCACATCAGTCAAAGAGGGCCTCCCCTACACAATCATCGAAGCCGGTTTCGCCGGGCTCCCTGTTATAGCCAGCCATGTTGGCGGTATCCCCGACATAATAGATGACGGTGTAAACGGAATCCTAACCCGAAAAGGCGACGTTTCCCAAATAACAAAAGCTGTGGAATACTTCATATCCAATCCTGACAAACAAAAAGAGTTCGGTAAAAAGTTGAAAGAAAAAGTGGAAAAAGAATTCTCTGTTGAGGATATGATCAAAAAGACTGAGAAACTATACAGGAATTAAATCTCTTTCTCGCCATATCTTTTGGGAGTACGCGCTTTTTTTGCTAAAAAAGACGCTCGAATCCTTGCGCCGTCGCGCTACTGAGCCTCCAAAAAGATATGATCTCGACGAGATTCAATTAGCAGAAAACCCGTGGAACAATGGGCTCTGCTCCAACGGGTCACGACTTCTTTTTCTTTGAACTGGGCCGAAACCCTTTGGCGACAGCGCAAACTTGGAGCTCTAGAAGTGTGAGCATCCGTCCGTCCTGGTAGAGCCAGAACTCCTCACGAGCCCTCTCGATCACCTTGAGATTTCTCAGAAATCTCTTCCGACGAGGAGCTTCGCGGAGCCTTCTCTCTTCGGTCATCCTTGCGACCTGCTCCTTGAGATCGCCGACCACACCCTCCAACTGCCCAGGATTAAGGAAGCCAAATGGCATAAACACCCCCTAAGGTCATTATACCCAAACATACGACTTTGTAAAGACACGGTAATTGGTATCTGTTGGAAATTTTTAGGACGTTCAGATTTGAGGCAATGTCGCGTGTATAAACATCAAAGATTGAATGTGAGATTTTTGAGACTTCGCAGGCGATTTAGAAAACA
Organism: Minisyncoccota bacterium; assembly: GCA_036517295.1. GTDB lineage: Bacteria > Patescibacteriota > Minisyncoccia > Phycocordibacterales > DATDWN01 > C7867-006. The sequence goes on from DATDWZ010000011.1 coordinate 9,342, forward strand.
ATGACGAAGGTAAAGTAAGCCTGGAGCACTGTTTGAGCAGATGTACTCATCTCGCGAGTTTGCGGGAAGGCTACGAGCCGAGTCTATTGTTTTCTTAGAGCGCCGAGACAAGCAAAACTCACCAGAGTTTATGTGGTCTTAAAAATATCATGTTCAATCTAAACTCCTATCATCTCATTAGTTGCGGTATCCTTGTGAATGCCTCGTGATGAAGATCGCATCCCCATTAAAATACCGAGGCCAAGAAATTCGGTCACCAAATGACTCCCGCCATAACTCATGAACGGCAAGGTATTTCCTGTCACCGGCAGAAGCCCCATGTTCATACCTATGTGTATTACGGCATGAACCAGAAATAAAATGCACAACCCAACTCCAAACAAAATCTCAAAATTACCACTAGCCTTGAAAGCTATTTTTAATATCCTAAAAAATACTATGCCGTAAAGGAGAAACAACAGCATCGCGCCAACAAAGCCCCATTCCTCGGCAAAAGCGGCGAACATGAAATCGGTCTGATATTCCGGAAGAAACTGGAGTTTGGATTGGGTGCCGTAACCTATTCCCTTACCAAAAATCTGTCCGGAACCTATGGCAATAGTAGATTGATAAGCATTATATCCGCTTCCCCTAATATCGGTCAGGGGATGAATAAAAGTCTTTATACGAGCTTTCTGATATGGTTGGAAGACAAAAAACCACAGCGCCCCGAAAGCTATGAGGCTCACCAGAAAAACGGTTAGAAGATGCTTTTTGGAAATACCTGAGACCAGAACCATACCGAACCATAAAAGAGAAATGATTATGGCCGAACCAAAATCAGGCTGGAGAAAAACCAATATAAATATGACGAAAACATAAAAACCGGAAACCAGAATATGTCGTATATTTGCAATTTCTATGTGTCGACGAGAAAAATATTTAGCCAAAAGTAAAATAACAACCAGCTTAACTGGGTCGGCTGGCTGAAAGGAAAAGGCTCCAAGATTAAACCAACTCTGTGCACCTTTGAATACGCTACCCAAAATAAAAAGGAGTGACAGGAGTGCGACTGAAATAGCAAAAAGGTACATGATAATCCTGGTATTTTTCAGAAAAGTCCAATCAACGGTCGAGGTGACGAGAAAAACAACGAGCGAGACAGAGAGCCATATTATCTGTCTTTCAAAAAACCTACTGGTTCCCGTAAAAGAATTCATGGTAATCAGACCGGCCAGACTAATCAGTAAAACTGCTAGAATCAGAATCCAATCGACATTTTTAAAGATTGATTTGAAAGAGTTTTTTACGATAAAAAGCATGAGGGAGGGCTGTTATGGGGAACGATAGAATACATTGATCACGCTGATATTCCCTTCAAATGCCTTCTGCCATGTAAAGACAAAATCTTGGGAAGTACGCTTGTAAAGATTATCTATAAATGTCCGTGAGGCTCCTAAGACATTTTCTTTACTGTCGAGCGCAAAAACGGTCAACTCTAGTTGTGGAATATCCTGCAAGGAATTGTTCGTCACGGTACCGGAGAGACTCGGAGAGGTGCTGGAAGAAATAGCCCCGTAAGTTACGGATACATCCGGTTCGGATTGGGTGTCTTTTTCCCATGGAGAGAAGGCGGTAAACTGAAAGTTGACCAGTTTCGGTTTGCTATTTTTCAAAATAACTCCTGTTTCGAATATTGCGAACTTTCTATTCTTAGGGATGCTTGTTTCACCATCTCGAACTGTAATCAATTTATTGTCAGTATCGTAAACTTGGAACTGATACTTTGCTCTTCGGTTCTTGGAGTTTATGTTCGGGTTCTCGACATAAGCGACCAAACTATACACATCACCGGAAATATTAAAAACCTTTGACCACAAGACTATCGGGTTCAAAGCGTCGCTTGTACAGATTCGCTGACAAGCCCCGCCACAATCCACCCCCTTCTCTTCACCGTTCCGCACACCGTCCGAGCATGTTGGAGCACTATAAACAATGCTCCAAAATACTATGCCGACAACAAGTGTCAGAACCAAGATAACTCCCCCGCCATACATAAACCTTCTTTTAGTAGCCCAAGATGCCATAGGTTAAGTATAAACGGAAAAGCCGAATTTATAAAGACGTAGATGTGGCCTAATATTGATTTTACAGATTAACTATATATACTGCTAAAGGGGGTTCCGATTGATCAAATACAGTGTATACTTAAACGGTGGCAAGTTTCTCTTCGAATTCGTCGCGTCTTCACCTTTAACCAAAAGAAAGAAGATCAGCATAAAAGGAGGAAAATTCAAGATACTGCGGGCAACCCGCAAGGACATCGTTTCAATACTGAACGGTGTTCCCCCTATCGCCGTCGTGAGGCCAAAAAAGTAAAAGGCGTGACCAAAATTCCGGTCGCGCCTTTTAACTTACGAAAAAAACCATTCAATACTATGTTCTGGCGCTTAGCTACTCTCCCTTTTCAAGTACCATCGCCTCAACGGAGCTTAATTGCCGTGTTCGGAATGAGAACGGATGTGACCTCCGCGATAAAGCACCAAAACATAAAACTTAATGGTTTTATTTTTTCTTTCTATTCAATTTTCAAAGTAAACCCGAACACTAAATTTGCCATTGATTTTATCATGCGCTAACGCGCGATGGCAAAATTAGTGTGCGGGTAAAAGTAATGTCCATGGATCTGCCTCTTCGACAGAATAAATTCATTCCATGTAACAGGATATCAGGTTAACCCTGATATAGAAACGGCGCTCGGACGCTGTGTGAGAGATTACTCTCCCACGCGCTCCTCACTTGTTTCTATAAAGTTTTTATGGCTTTCAAATTTCCTAATAGAAATCGGCTAATTAGTACACCTCGGCTGAACACATTGCTGTGCTTACACCTAGTGCCTATCACGTGATAATCTCTCACGGGCCTCAAACGATTCCTAATCTTGAAGTTGGTTTCACTCTTAGATGCTTTCAGAGTTTATCCATTCCCGACTTAGCTACTCTGCGTTGCCCTTGGCAGGACAGCAGACACACCAGAGGTCAGTTCACCCCGGTCCTCTCGTCATGTTTACTTCGTAAACCGCGGACTATCGCCGACTTCACGCCGACCAACGCGGACAAATACGAAGTTTCAACCCCCTATTTCTAGGAGCATAGACTATACCTTTTTCCCAAAGGAAAGACCTTTGGGAAAGCTGCATCTTACCTAAATATTCCTGTACAGCGGTTCAACCGCTGAACTTTCCGGAGATATTTAAGTCCTGTTCTAATGAACAAAGTCGTTACGGGGTCAATCCTTTTCAGGACGACTTCCCACGGTATTACCTTAAATTGGATTTTAATTTTCAAACAAATTACATAATCGGACCGTGATTTTTGTAATTCTAAATCAAAATCATATGAAGGCTTCACCGTTATGAGCAGCATTTTCAATCGTGATTACTCACGAAAGTAGCAATTCAATTACTAGGGGCAAATCTTCTCAAGAATCAACGCCTACAGTAGATAGGAGACCAACCTGTCTCACGCATGTTAGGCTCGCCGTAGCTCTCTTGAGCGTAGGTGGCTTTCCACAGATTACTCTGTGCATTGGACTATAACTTCTCTGCCGATGAGGCAGATGTTGATGTTTAGTCTCTACGGGCAATATATTTCCGATTAAGGGTCCCGTCATAAAAACTGACGGGTAACTCTTAAAGAACAATTTCGGCAAGAGAAGAATGAAAGGGCGTAGCCCACTAGTGTGAATCTGGCTCGCACGGACGACCTGGCACTTTAGAGCCAACAAATACCCGAAGGTACTGTGCCAGATCCTGGCCATGTCCGTTCTCACACCGCAAACCTGTGGCCGATTTACTAAGCAAGTAAATCGCACAGCTACAGTTCATGTCTACTACTGGATCAAGGCCCCATTGCTGGTTCCCCTCCATCTCCTCTCGCCTAAGGCACGCATGTCTTGCTTAAGGACAAGCGAACCCTTAATCGAAAATATATTTTCCCTCGGTATCGTCCACTCATGTGGATTCCACCGATATAAATCAACTTTAATCCGAACTATGTAAACATAGTTTTAGGACCGCCGTGATTTGATTGATCTCTCTACTTCATTTTGCATAAACGAAAATTCCTCTAAGGATTCAGATTGTAGAGAGCTCATGATATGTATTGCTACATGATATGAACCCTCAACGGTCTGACGTTGCTTCCATCATTGTCTGATGGTACTGACTATACCTTTTCCAGATTTTCCACTTCTGGAACTGACGTGTTAGCACTCGCCTCTTCGGCGAACGCTCTGCCTAATTTCTTAGACAAGTCGATACGGGGATTATCAATCTTATAGTTCATTGCTTTTGGAACAAATGGAGCAACAATTGAGAGAAAACGATTATAATCGTAACTTCCAATTGAAATTTTCCATTGATTTCTGTCTTTTACAATTGTCGGGTTTATATGATATTTTTCTTTGAGAAAATCTGCAATTACATGCTGATCCTCCAAAGAAAAAGAATGTGTACTCAACGTCACGTTTCCGTGATTATTTGAGCCATCATCCATGTACCATACCGCCAACATTTGTGGAGAGAAAACCGGGAGTATTTCTACTGGGAATTTCTTCACTCCATTTTTATAAAAAATTTCGTGAATGATTCCAAAGTTTTTTAGACTTTTTGTGTGAAAATAACAAGATACTTCTTTCAGATTTCGCTTCTTGTTTAACAAAGTAATTTCTTTTGGTTCTTTAGAAACTAAATCTTTTAATATCTCGTACTTCCACCAGACATACTCTTTTTGTTTATCTCCATGATGCACTCGAAAGCGAGCGGTGTAACTAGCTCGTATTCCTTTCGATCGGCATTCAAGCCGTGCGTCGCCAAGCAATGATCCTATAATCACATCTAACTGATGTGATGGAAATGCAGATTGTAATCTTCCCACGATATTATCCATTACCTATATTTTACCACCATAAGGAGGAAATATGTGCAACCGGACTTCACCGTTATGAGTCAGTTTACTAATTCTTTTTATTTTTCTTCTCGATGTGAATTCGCTGGGCTCATGAATCCTTACCCAGCTCGCGTATCTTTTTAAATGGCGAACAGCCATACCCTTGGGAGCTTCTTCACCCCCAGGCTAAGATGAGCCGACATCGAGGTGCCGAACTGTGCCGTCGCTATGGACGCTTAGGCACAACCAGCCTGTTATCCCCAGGGTAGCTTTTATCCGATAATCTCCGGCCGCCTCTAAAACGGACCGTCGGTTCACTATGTTCT
>DATDWZ010000012.1:0-16331 GCA_036517295.1 Minisyncoccota bacterium
AAGAAACATAGATATACTAGAATTGGTAAACCAAATGACAATGCTCACATCGAGAGGTTCAATCGAACAGTGCAAGAAGAGTGTTTGGACAGAGTACCAAGAGATGTGAAGAGTTTAAACGAAGCTTTAGAAAAATACACTCGCTACTACAATCACGAAAGACTACACATGGGAATCTCACTTCGTTCGCCAATACAATTATTAACAAAACGCGTCCAAGCTATTGACTAGAATACGGTTTTTTTTCATGTACCAAAAATGGCCCTGTACAGGGCCATTTTTAGGTCATTTGGTGGGCAAGGAGGGACTCGAACCCTCAATCCGTAAGGAACTAGTTCCTAAGACTAGCGCGTATACCAATTCCGCCACTTGCCCAATATTTAATATGACCGAGTGCGCCCGGGAGGAATCGAACCTCCGACCGTCTCGTTAAGAGCGAGCTGCTACTACCAACTGAGCTACGGGCGCATTTAAAATCAAACCTTAGTTTACTTCACATTGACAGGTCTGGCAACAGTTTTTAACTTTGCCCATTTCTTTTGCAACAGAGTTATTTCTGGAGCAATATCTTTTAAAACAGTTTGTGTCTAACCAAAAACACGATATCGATAATCAGTGCTTTTCGGCACGCCGACTCTCATTGTTCCATAATATAGATTATTTTTTTTATAATTTTTGCTTAACGGTTTTACATAACTTTTTCCAAAGTTTTTGACTGGGATTCCGGTCAATTCTGACCAGAATTTCTTTATATGTTTTTCGTTCTGTTGTGGGTAGATATTTAGCCATGCTTTCAATTCTATTGTGGGTATTTTAAAAATCCTATTGAGCCACTTAATCCAAAACAGAATAAGATAAGGGTCGGAGTTGGTCATATCGAACATGGTCTTTTTGCTTGTTTCAATCATAGAAAGCATTTTGGCAAAACCGTCTCGCCTGGGCTTCTTTGCGCTTTTCGCTTCGGTAAATTCCTTTACAATCTCAATGCGTTCTCGGTCGGCAAATTCGCGCAATTCAAAAAGCTGTGCCTCGATAGACATTATTTGTTGGTCATCTTCCTCGGTAGATTTCCGAGCGTAAAGAACGCATTGAGATTTTGGTTTGAGCTCTTTCATATTGTTATTGGGGCGAACTCTGGGATTTTACGGCGAAAACAAAAGCGGATTTTACCCTGCGGAGCGCGGCGTACTCGCCGCGCGGAGCAGTCAATTCCGAACAAGTTACTACTGGTGCAGTATTCTTGAATTAGTCCGAACGCATTTTGCCGAAAAAATCCCCCCGCGAAAATTCGGAAAGGCGGCGGAGCCGCACCGCTGACAATTTCAAGTTTTTCTTTGGCGGCATTCAATCCAAAAATTCGCAGAGCGAATACTTAAAGAATAGAGAATTTTTATGAAAATTGCAATGACTTTAGAAAAAATTAAAAAAGAAAAAGGCCAGCCATTGATATTATCGCAAGCTGGCCTGAATGGGTGGCCCGCACATAAACCCCGACAGTTACAGGCCAAGAACTTCGAGGAGTTTCTGGGGCATGGAGTCCTTCCTGGATTCGTGGTTGCATCCCGCGCTGACGAGTTCAGCACGATATTCCCGCAGGCTCGATATTGCGACCATCGGGCCTGCGAAAGTGCTTCTGAACTTCCGCACGAGAGGTGGAGTGGTCGGCTCGTCTCCAGGCACACACGCGTCCATGACGATGGCATCGATGTCGGGGTTGGCGGTAAACTTCTCTTCGGCTTCCTCGATGGAAAGCGCGCTGACAATCACCACCTTGCCATCGAGCTCGCGATGCCATTTGCGATGCAGGTACTCCTCGTCTTCGACAACCAAAACTTTCTTGCTCATCTGTTGTCCTCCTTTCAAAGGGCTTTCGGTTTGATTTCATCTGGACGGGGTGTCCAGATTTCATATCAAGTTATCATAAATTACCTCGGACGTCAAGAGCGACAAAAAATCCGCAATGTTGCGGTTTCTAATTTCTTAACTTCTTGGATTAAAAAATTTTCTTCCCCCAAAATTAAAATATGGTTCGAGCCGATGTTTTTCTCCGGGTTCTTTTGCGGTTTTCAGCGGTGCGGCTCCGCCGCCTTTCCGAATTTTCGCGGGGGGATTTTTTCGGCAAAATGCGTTCGGACTAATTCAAGAATACTGCACCAAGTAGGAAAAGTCAAAGAGTTTTGGTTCGCCTCGCTTCGCTCGGCGGCTAATTTGTATTCAATTTTGGGGGTAAAAACGAATTGGCGGTCTCGCATTTTGGGGGAAGAAAATTTTTTAATCCTTAATTTCTAAAACTTATGAAATACATACTTTATGCTCGCAAGAGCACCGAAGAAGACGATAGACAGGTTTTAAGTATTGAAGCGCAACTCGTAGAGTTGCAAGAGTATGCCGCCAAAGAAAAACTTGAAATTGTCGCCTCGTTCTGCGAGGCCAAAACCGCAAAAGAACCCGGGCGAATTAAATTCGCAGAAATGTTGGCAATTCTTGAATCCGGAAAAGCAGACGGGATTATTTCGTGGCACCCAGATAGATTGGCGAGAAATAGCGTAGACGGAGGAAAGATTATTCATTTTGTAGATCGCGGCTTGATTCGTTCCCTAAAATTTCCAACATTCTGGTTTGAACCGACACCACAGGGATTATTTATGTTGAACATTGCTTTTGGACAATCAAAATATTTCGTGGACAATTTGCGAGAGAATGTGAAAAGAGGACTACGACAGAAGATACGAAATGGTGTATGGCCAAGTTGGGCTCCGGTGGGATATGCGAATAATCCCAAGACACGAGGTATTGATGTGGATAGTGACAAATCCCCTAAAGTGAAAAAACTTTTTGAGATGTATGCCACCGGAGAATACCCACTTAATTCTCTCGCAAATTGGTGTGAGAAAAAGAAACTACTTACAAACGCTAACAACAAAATATCATTGAGCAATGTTCAGCATATTCTGCAAAACCCTTTTTATATTGGCCTCATGAGGTACAAAAGGGAAATTTTTGAGGGAAAACACGAGCCGTTAATCTCAAAGAAACTTTTTGATAAATGTCAGGAAGTTATGGCGAAGCGTGGTAAAGTTCGCCCAGACAGAAAACACAATTTTGCTTTTCTTGGCCTGATGAAATGTGCCTCGTGCGGTTGCTCCATTACTGCTCAATATGCGAAAGGGAATGGCGGGACTTACACATATTATCGTTGCACCAAGAAACGAGGCTCATGCCAAGAAAAGTATCTTGGAGAAAATCAGCTTATTGAGCAAATCGATAACTTCCTTCAAAAAGTTTCTTTATCGAGCCAAGACACCGAGAAAGTTTTGGCGGCGTTAGATACTGAAGAAAACCAAGCGAAAAAACAAGCGAGGGGTGAGGTGGTAAATCTCAAAGAGCAATTATCACGAGTTGAGATGAAATTACAAAAGTTGCTTGATGTTTATCTCGATGACGCTCTTACTCAAAAAGAGTACGCCGCCAAAAAGGACTTGCTCATTTCCCAAAAGGTCGCACTAAACGAGAAAATCACCGACTTTGAGCAAAAAGGTTTGTCTTGGCTCGAACCGGCTCGTGAGTTCGTAAAATCCTTAAATCAAGCCGCAAATCTCATTGGGACAGATAATCTTTCCGAATTGCCAACATTTCTGAAAAACATCGGCTCGAACCATATTTTGCGAAATCGTGAATTCGTTTTTACCCCCAAAATTGAATACGAATTAGTCGCCGAGCGAAGCGAGGCGAACCAAAACTCTTTGACTTTTCCTACTTGGTGCTCGGGGTGGGAATCGAACCCACACGCCGGTTAAGGGCGGGAAATTTTAAGTCTCCTGCGGCTACCAATTACGCCACCCGAGCAATTATTTGTCAATGATAGGGTCCACTTTATTATTGAGGCCACGGTGGGATTTGCACCCACGCATCGCAGTTTTGCAGACCGCTGTGTTAACTACTTCACCACGTGGCCATTGTTATGGTAGGCCAGTATATTTTTAATGGCTTCATCAACCATTTGCGGCCGTAATTCAAAGTAATCTTTGAATATCCTGAATTTTCTCATAAAAAATGAATTAATACCAGTGTTTTTGTATATCAATCTAAAAATCTTTATGGAGTCTTTGTTGTTGTAGACAGACTGATACGATCTTTTACTTGAGTAAATTTTACCGTCTGTAATAGCAGCTTTGATTAAAGCATCATTTATCTCTTTGAGAAATACCTTACTACCACTTGTAAATACCGTACGGATTCTTGTTATGATTGTTTGCCCATATTTTCCTTTTCTTTTTTCAAAATAAATACAACCATCTCCATCAAAATATCCTCTTATAAAATGACCTAGGTATTTTTTCGGAATCTTAGGGAAACGTATTGTAAGGGATTTTTTCGGATATAAACCAAGCTTAAAAAGATCATTATATATTTTGTGACTCCCTATTCTAAGAATATAACAAATTCTACTTCCTTTAAAATGTGATACTGCTTCTTTTATTCTATGTTCCGAATCTAGCCACTTTCTAATTCTGTCTATAGAGTCTTTGTCCACACTAGATATATTTAGATATTTACCGCGCATGTAAGGAGAGTCAATGAGATGGCCATCGGCATAAATATATCCAACAACGTACGCCATAGTAGGGGACCATCTTTCAAAGAAAGACTCATTAACTTTATATTTTATTCCCACACTTATATTATAAGTGGTAATGATTACTACTGCAAATTAATTTTGGTTCAAAAGAGAATCAATTTTCTGCCTGTTCTTTTCTCCGGAATCTATCTCAAAGTCCAAGAGGGGAATTCGTCCTAACTGGGAGTTTTCTTTGACGAATTCCTTGAATTCACTTCGTTTTCGCTTGGCGAATTCCAAGGCGGTTTTTTCGAATGTGTCGGGAAAAACCGTAAAGAAAATAGTAGCATGTTTTCCGTCTTCTGTTAACTCTGCTCGTGTTACGGTAAGAAGTGACGAGCCGTTCCCGTTTAGTAACAAGAATTTTGCTCCCAAATCGTGCAGTATCTCTGAGATTCTGTTATTGCGCGTGCTCATATTACTTTTCTACAGTTATAAATCCTTCCAAGTAATCACCCACTGCTATTTCTGTGTTCGATATGACTAATGCGCCAAACTCCGTACCAGTTTTCGCCTCCTGGCTGGCCACTTTTTGTTGCTGGAGTTCGCGGATTTTTCCTTCACCAATTTGTACATCACGGCGTATTATTTTGACTTCTGAGCCAACAGTCACGACACCCTTTTCCACTCTTCCTCCGACTATTTGCTTATCTTTTACTTTGCTGAATATTTTTAGGATTTTTGCCGTGCCGAGCGATTCCTCAACCTGCATTTTCGGTGTTCTGGTTGCCAAAACCTCTTTCAGCCATTCGCTCATTTTATATATTATGTCGAAGTTTTGAATTTCAATCTCGTTTCTTTCGGCCAGGTTTTTGGCGGGGGAGTCGGTTTTAACATGAAATCCTATTATAACGACTTTTTCTTTTCCGTCTGCCAGTCGCACATCGTTTTCCGATATTGTGCCGATACCACAGGATATTATTTTTGCTTCCATCCGTTCTGTGGAAAGTTTTTTTATTTCGGATACCAGAGCTTCCAGACTACTTCCAGTATCCGCTTTTACCACTACCGGAATACTGTTCAACGGACCTTCGCTATTATCCATAGGAACTGCTGAACCCCTATTTTTTTCGATAACCGATAGTTCTTTTTCTATTTCACTCCGAGCTTCTTCGCGAACCAAGTGTGCTTTAAAGAAACTTCCAACCGTTGGTAAAACATCCCAGCCTATGATTTTTATCGGACTGGAAAACGTGGCCGTTTCAATCGGTTTTCCAAGATAGTTTTCCATCATTCTGACCGGAGCTGTTGCTGTGCCGGAAGTAACATACATACCTTTTTCCAGAGTACCGTTTTTTATGATACATGTGGCCGATATGCCCTTTTTCACATCAAGGTTGCTTTCTATAACCACGCCTTCAGCTGGTACTGTCGGATCGCCGAACAAATTTTCCAGTTCCGCCACCAGAATAATCATGTCAAAAAGTTCCGGTATGCCTTCACCAGTTTTGGCAGAAATGGGGACGAATGGAATATCCCCGCCAAACCCTTCTATGTATATCTGATTTTCAACCAGATTTTGTTTTGTGCGTTCAACATTTGCTCCGGGCTTATCTATTTTATTTATTGCGACGATATACGGAGTTTTACTTTCGACGATCGAGTGGAGGGCCTCAAGGGTTTGTGGTTTTACTCCATCTTCGGCCGAAACAACTAGCACTACGACATCGGCTACGGAAGCTCCGCGTCTGCGTATACCGCCGAAAGCTTCGTGTCCCGGAGTGTCGAGAAATGTAACAGTGTGTTTCTTTCCGTCCTTAGCGAGATGTTCGACTTCATAGGCGGAGATATGTTGAGTGATGCCACCGGCTTCCCTAAGGTCAGGCAAGGCCTGACCTTTCAAATTAGATAGTGGGGTTTGTTTTCTTATATAGTGAAGGAGAGTGGATTTACCATGGTCAATATGACCCATTATAGCCACGATCGGACCTCTTTCCTGTTTTTGATTTACTGTTTTCATGGCAGTTGGTAATTAAGTTCATCCCGTTAGAGATAGGAAATCCCTCGAGAATACAAGGCATTTCCGTAGTTTATGTTTATATAATGATTAATGCAAACTGAATTCTTATGTCACTCAAGAGCGACTAATCAACCGAGTAATCTCTAACGGGATTCTGTAAGTCTTTTATTTCAGTTGATTTTTGGAATTGGCGATAACCTCCTTCTCTTCCTCCATTAGTTCAAATGAGCTGACGAATTTAGCCAGAGGTTTTGAGAATACACTCACTCTGTCTCTTGAATACATACTTGAAATAACTACCCCATCGCCGTTCTCGCTTAGAAATGAAGTGGCGAAACTTTGGTTTCCGCCCTCACCGGTGCCCTTGAAAGGATTGAAGCGTATTGTTTCTACCGCCTGAATGCTCCTCTGGAGTCGATTTTCCATATTTACAAAGTGGTCTATAGATTCTTTCTGAAACTCATTCAGTTTTCCCAGATTCTCATGGGCCGTGATGATGGAATCTTCCAAAGATGCTCCGTTCTTGCCCTTGAGCATTTTATGCATTTTTATTTCAAAGCGTACAAGCCAACCAATAAGTATTACGATACATAGTCCCAAACCGTATGTAATAAATAATGGGTCAAAAATCATGGCTAGATTATTACATAAAATGTTGTATTTTGCAATTATAAAGGTATGATAAAGATCATGATTTTCAGGAAGAAAACCAATAAAAAACGAATATTTTTGGATTATGCGTCCATAACGCCGGTTGATCTGGAGGTGGAAAAAGAGATGGATAAAGTAGGTCGAACGACTTTTGCTAACCCCTCGGCTTTGTATGACGAGGCGTTCATTGCAAAAGAGTTAGTGGAGGATGCCCGTAAAAAAGTGGCCGGTATTTTGAATGCGCAAAAAAGTGAAGTCGTCTTTACGAGTGGCGGGACGGAAGGGAACAACCTCGCCCTTCTTGGTGTTTTTGAAGCTCACAAAAAAGATGGATTTGTTCCACATTTTATAACAACAGTAATCGAACATTCTGCTATTTTGGAAGTATGTAAAGAAATCGAACGACGGGGTGGGGAAGTGACGTATCTCAAAGTTTCTCCGGAAGGCCTCGTCTCTCCGAAAGATATTCACGGAGCTCTGAAAGAAAACACAGTTCTTGTTACTGTCGCCTATGCCAACAACGAGATAGGCACGATTCAGCCAATAAAAGATATTGGCCGAGCGATAAAAGATTGGCGACAGAAAAAAACCGAGCACCAGAATGGTGCTTGGCCATACTTTCACACGGACGCATGTCAGGCTGGTCCGTATCTTTCGCTCGATGTTTTAAAATTAGGTGTTGATATCATGACTTTGGATGGAATAAAAATATACGGTCCGCGAGGAATGGGCATTTTGTATTTACGCCATGGCGTAAATGTCACTCCTGTTATTTTTGGCGGAGGTCAGGAGAAAGGACTGCGAAGTGGTACGGAAAATGTTCCCGGTATTGTCGGATTTGCCAAAGCGCTTGAGATCGCTGACTCTCTTCGTGAAAAAGAATCCGAACGATTGACTGCTTTGCGGGATTACGCCACCGATTCTATTATAAAGAATTTTCCAAAAGCTGTGCTTAATGGATCAAAGGAATCGCGTCTACCAAACAATATAAATGTCTGTTTTCGAGGTCTTGATGCCGAGTTTGCCGTTATTTCTCTCGACATGGCCGGCATCTCCGTTTCATACTCTTCCTCATGCCGGACGCTCAAAGAAGACCCCTCATCTTATGTCGTGTCTGCGCTTGATATGGGGGATTGCTCCACCTCAAGTCTACGCTTCACATTAGGGCGCGAAAGTACAAAAAAGGATATAGATGATTTGCTTAACGCCTTACAGAAGATTGTGTTACAATAAGCTAAATGAATCCCGTTAGAAATAACGGAAATCGAAAAATATGAAAGTCGAAATATTACGATATAATCTAAATAGAAATCACAACGAAGTATGTGTGATTTCCTATTTCTAACGGAATGAATATACACGACCTGAATAAAAATCAAATTATACTCCTGGCGCTTCTAATAAGTTTTGTGACATCTATCGCTACGGGTATTATGACAACTTCTCTCCTCCAGGAGGCGCCACTCGAGATTACTAGAAATATAAATCGCATAGTTGAAAAGACGATTGAGACGGTAACGATTCCGGCTACACCATCATCGCCCGCCAAACAAAAAGAAGTGACGACTGTTGTTGTTAATGAAGAAGATTTAATCGTGAACTCGATAAATAAAAATATAAAAAGTATCGTCCGTGTACACGAGCAGGACGGCGTGACTCAGCTAAATAGTTTCTACGGCATCGGAATGGTTGTGAACAAAGATGGTTTAATTGCGACCGACAGGAAAAGTATTACTCCAATCAACATCTATACCGCGGTGATGAATGATGGGGTTGAACTTAAACTAGTTCCTCAGGTTGTAGACAAAGAAACAAATTTTATTCTGTTCAAAGTCGTTATACCGGAAAAAAGTCCTACATACACTTTTTCTCCGGCAACTTTTGGAGAACAAGACCCGAAACTTGGGCAAACACTGATTGCTCTTAGCGGAGAAAAAATCAACACTATTTCTATCGGCAGAGTAACATCTCTCGATATGAATGAAACCGGTATCGGTACAAGTACCGTAAAATATCTTGCAAAAATCAACACGGATGTTGCAACAAAAGATCTGGCAAACGGCAGTCCAGTTTTCAATCTTTCCGGTGACATAGTGGGTGTCAGATTATCACTTGATGACTATCAATCCTTTACTCCCGTCTCTGTTTTGAATAAAGAATTGATCATTCTTACTCCTTCTACAAAATCTCAATAACCTCCGGTTGGTGAGGTTTGACTAAGGCCTATTTTGACCATATAATAGGCTTAAATATGACTCCATTCAACCACTTCACAACAAAAGCCAAAGAAGCCATAAGACGGGCGCATGAATTAGCCATCGAGAAGGGGCAAAACCATGTAAATACCCTACATCTTCTAGCCGCTCTTATATTGCAGGAGGAAAGCATGGTTACATCCATTCTAGACAAACTTCAGGTTGATACTATACTTTTAACCGACTCTATTTTGGAAGGCATAGAGGGGACAGACAGTGGACAGACGCTTTCCGCTTCATACCAGGTATACCTCACTCCCGATCTGGCTTCGGCCATAGAATCTTCGGGAAAGGAGTTGCCTCTCCTGAATGACGAATTTGTTTCAACAGAGCATCTACTTCTGGCTTTAATTGAAGTACCGAGCCAGGCGAAAGATTTACTTTCAAAGTTTAAAATAGACAAGGAATCGGTTATTCGGGTTATTGAAGAACTACGAAGTACAAAGACGGTCGAAACCGAAACACCGAAAAAATTCAAGGCGCTTTCAAAATACACCAGAAGTCTGACTAAGCTTGCTCAACTGAACAAACTTGATCCAGTTATTGGTCGTGATGACGAGATTTCCCGCATAATTCAGATTCTTTCTCGGCGCACAAAAAATAATCCGATTTTGATAGGTGAAGCCGGAGTGGGGAAGACGGCGATAGTTGAGGGTTTGGCTATCCGCATGTCCATGGGTGAAGTTCCAGAGTCTCTTCGTGAAAAAGAGTTAGTTTCGCTTGACCTGGGACTTCTTATTGCCGGTACAAAGTACCGTGGAGAGTTTGAGGAGAGATTGAAAAATATTTTGAAAGAGATAGAAAAGTCCGACGGTAAGATAATTCTTTTTGTTGACGAGATACATGCCATAGTTGGTGCGGGTTCTGCCGAAGGCTCTCTCGATGCTTCAAACATGTTGAAACCGGCTTTGGCCCGTGGAGAATTACGCGCCATAGGAGCGACGACATTGAAAGAATATCAGAAACACATAGAAAAAGATCCTGCATTATCGAGAAGGTTTCAGCCTGTGTATGTTAACGAACCAAGCATAGAAGACGCTATAACCATACTGCGAGGATTGAAGGAAAAATATGAGTTGTATCATGGAGTTCGCATAACTGATGAGGCTATCATCTCGGCGGTTAACCTTTCAAGCCGATATATCACCGACAGATTCTTGCCAGACAAGGCCGTTGATCTTATAGACGAGGCCGCTTCGTATCTCAAGATTGCTTTGGAGAACAAGCCACCGATTCTGCAAAATGCTCATTCAAAGATTGTAAAACTTCAGATTGAACATGAAGCTTTGAAAAAAGAAACTGATCCGAAATCAAAGAGTCGTTCAAAAGAAATCGATAAAGCTATTGCCGATTTGAAGGAAGAGACGGGCGAGATAGAATTGAAATGGAATAACGAGAAAGAGACGGTTACCGATATAAAAAATATAAAGAAACAGCTGGAGGAGTTCAGACGTGAAGCGGAAACGGCAGAAGCCAAAGCAGATTTAGCTCGTGCTGCCGAAATTCGTTACAGTAAGATTCCGAGTCTGGAGAAGGAGCTTGATGGTAGAACGAAACGACTGAAAAAACTTCAGAGTTCTCGTAGGATTTTGAAGGAAGAAATTACCGAAAATGATATTGCAACCATTGTTTCAAAATGGACTGGCATTCCCGTATCTCGAATGCTGGAAGAGGAAGCAAACAAACTGAACCGCATGGAAGATGTTTTGAAGAAAAGAATCGTCGGTCAGAACGAGGCTGTTCAGAAAATTTCCGATACCATAAAACGCTCTCGTGCTGGAATTTCCGATCCAAACCGCCCCATCGGCTCCTTCCTGTTTCTTGGTCCTACCGGTGTGGGTAAAACGGAACTGACCAAGGCTCTTGCACAGTTCATGTTTGATGATGACAAGTCGCTTATACGTATCGACATGTCGGAGTTCATGGAAAAACACAGCGTCTCTAAAATTCTAGGCGCGCCACCGGGCTATGTTGGTCACGAAGAAGGGGGGAACATAACAGAAATGATTCGTCATAGACCATACTCCGTCGTATTGTTTGATGAAATCGAGAAAGCTCATCCGGAAGTGTTTAACATACTGCTTCAGGTTTTGGATAACGGAAAACTGACAGATGCCAAGGGTAGGGTAGTCAATTTCCGAAATACGGTTATTATATTGACTTCGAACATAGGAGCTCGATATATAGACAAGATGGAAAAAATCGGCTTTGCCTCCGGTAACGAAAAATCTAGATATGATGAAGCAAAGGCGAAAGTTCTAGATGCGTTGAAAGACCATTTCCGTCCGGAGTTTTTGAATCGACTTGACGATATTATCGTGTTCGATACATTGAGCCACGAAGCGGTTGCCGAAATCGTCAGAATTCAAGTTAACATCGTCCGCGAGAGACTTTTACAGAAAGAAATTAAACTTACACTTTCCGATACCGTCTTGAAGCACCTAGCCAAAGAAGGTTATAGTCCACAGTATGGGGCTAGACCTCTTAAGCGATTGATACAGACTAAGATATTGACTCCCATTGCCTCTCTTATGGTAAGCAAGGGTATCTCAAAAGGTGGTTCCATATCCGTCGATATTAAGGGTACGGAGTTTGTGTTTAATGTTAAAAAAGGAAAGAATGGTTCATTTGTTACTGAGGGGTTTGTTAGTGACAGTATTGTGACGAAATAATTTGTAGATTATCCTCTTTTCTTGTGCTAAAGTACTAGAGTTCGTGTTTTTACATGCGTCGGTGGCGGAGTGGTCAATCGCACTAGACTGTAAATCTGGCGCCTTCGGGCTTCGTAGGTTCGAATCCTACCCGACGCACAAATTAAAAATACCCTAAGAGGGTATTTTTAATTTATGGTACGGGAGTAATAGTCCGGGGGACTATTACGTTAGGATTCGAAAACCTGTGATGGTTTTTTAAAGAAAAACAGAACAGGTGTACCGTTCATGTAATGAAAGAATCCTACCTGAATTTCTGTTATTATGTAATTATGAATCTTTCAAATAGAAAAGGCTTGCGGACTTGGATAGAGATAGACAAGAAAGCATTAAAAAATAATTACAACATATTCAGAAAACTGATTAGTAAAAGCACTTTACTTATGTCCGTAGTGAAATCGAATGCTTACGGTCATGGGTTGGTTGATTTTTCTAAAGAAGCCCAAAAACTCGGGGTAGACTGGTTTGGAGTGGATTCTATCGTCGAGGCTGTTACTTTGCGTAATTTTGGTATAAAGAAGCCTATATTAGTATTGGGATATACCCTGCGAAGCAGGTTGGGGGACGCCATAAAGAACAATATTTCTATAACCATAGCGGATTTATCATCACTTAGGGAGTTAAAGAAAATACATGGCCTCAAAAATAAACCGAAAATTCATATCAAGATTGATACAGGTATGCACAGACAGGGTTTTCTTTTTTCCGAAATTCCCAGCGTAATAAAAATCCTGAAATCAATTAGAGGCGTGGAGCTCGAGGGGGTTTATACCCACTTCTCATCAGCCAAGGACCCTTCACAGATGAAGGAGACTATACGACAAAGTGAAGAATTTAAAAAAGTGGCAGGCCTTTTTGAAGAAAAGGGTTTCGGAGGTTTTATAAAACATATTTCTGCAAGCGGAGGCTCCATTATTTTAAAGGGGAATCATTTTGACATGGTCCGTATCGGCATCGGACTTTACGGATTGTGGCCATCCTTGGAAATAAAAAATGCTTTTAAAAATAAAATAGGTCTTGAGCCGGTTTTGTCATGGAGGACCATCGTCAGTCAAATAAAAAAATTACCGAAGGGAAGCGGAATTGGGTACGACTTGACCGAAAAATTAAAAAAGGACTCAATCGTAGCCATACTGCCTATCGGTTACTGGCATGGATTTCCTTGCTCTCTTTCCAGTGTTGGTAATGTTCTGGTTAGAGGCAAAAAAACTAAAGTTCTTGGACGAGTTTCTATGGATATGGTTTGTGTCGATGTGACGGGTATTAACGCTGTTAAGGTGGGAGATGAGGTTGTCTTGATAGGAAAGAGTGGGGGCTCTGAAATATCTGTTAACGATACGGCATACCTGGACGAGACAACGGGATATGAAATAGTCACACGTCTCAACCCTCTAATAAGGAGAATACTGGTCTAATTTGCATTTTTCCGCCTTTTATAGTAACTTAGTAATCACTATGTCACAGGATCGACTTATAATGCTAAAAAATAAGGAGACTGGCGAAGTTCGCTGGTCTTCAAAGAATAAAAGAAAAGTTGAGCGCAAAATAGAGCTCAAGAAATACAGCAAAAAGCTCAGAAAACGAGTAGTTTTCAAAGAAGTAAAGAAATAGAAAAAAGCGCCGATTGGCGCTTTTTTCTAGCACGACTTTTTGCGGGGGGTGGAGGAATCGGACCCCCGACAACAGTTTTGGAGACTGTAGTTATACCACTTAACTAACCCCCCGTGTGAAGTTTATGCTACACAATTTTTCTCTTTTAAGCAAAACGAATCCGCGCAGCCCTCTCTGGGCACCGCGCGGTAGATGTGTTCGTGTCGCGGCTCTGGGGAGTCGTTACACGAAAAGAGCAAGGACGATGGCGGCCAGGGTGGTCGCCACGCTGGCAAGAGTCCACCAGAAGATTCTGTCGACCTCCTTGTCGGTGGACATGATCACCCTATCGCCAAAACGGATAAGTGGTTCTTTCACGGCGCGCCTCCTATTCTAATTTATTTCTACTACAAACTTAGATATTATGCAAGAAATTTATCAACTTCGGCTCGGATTTTGCTGATTTGGTTTGGATTGAACCATTTTATTCTCTTGTCTCTTTTGAACCAAGTCATTTGGCGTTTTACATAGTGCCATGTTTCAATCTCTAACTTTTGTATGAACTCATCTCTGGTTAACTTTTGTTCTAAATAGTCCGCAAGGTATTTATACTCTAACCCTAGGGTTCTCATGCGCTTCCAGGAAAGCCCCCCCTTTCTCAACTTTTTGGTTTCCAGGATCATACCTTCTCTAATTCGCGCGAATAGGCGAATACGGATTCTTTCCTTTAATTTTTTAGGTGGTAATGTCAGCCCTATTTGCAGGATATCGTATCGACTCTTCTGTTTCCTCATATCTGGTACCGACCCTATAGCCGTGGCTATTTCTATCGCCCGTATCAATCTTGCGGGGTTATGTCGGTCTATAATCCGTGCTCTTCGATGGTCAAGTTTTTTTAGTATTTCAAACAATTCTTTAGTCGACTTCTTTTCCAACCTTTTTCTCAAGGTTTTGTTTAGTCCCACTTCCGGCAATACTATTCCGTCAACTATTGATTGAATATAAAATCCAGTACCACCACATATGATTGGTAGTTTTCCTCTAGATAAAACATCGACGATTATCTTTTCCGCTTGTTTTTTCCAATCTACCACAGAAAAAATCGTTTCAGGAGAAACCACATCTAACATTTGGTGGGGAACACCACGCATCTCTTTTTTTGTAATCTTTCCCGTACCGATATCGAGACCTGTGTAGACTTGTCGCGAGTCTGCGGAGACAACCTCGCCTTTGTATTTTTTGGCAAGTTTTACAGCTAAGTTGCTTTTTCCCGTGGCAGTTGGTCCGAGTATAACGAGGATTTTAAGCCCGTTTCTTTTTGATTTATATGCCATTTTGGGCTACTATAACACATAAGCCCGAGTGGCGTAATTGGTAGCCGCGCAGCACTCAAAATGCTGTAGGATTAAACCTGTGTCGGTTCGAGTCCGACCTCGGGCACCAGAATGGAACTCATCGGTTTTTTGGAAGCCAAAATGCGGGACGCGCGAAGCGCGTCCCAAGGATTCCCGCCGAATTTCCCAAACGAATTCAGAATTTTTGGCGCGCTTGCGCGCACTGTTTTTTCGCCAAGAAGCAGGTTCGAAATCAGAAGCAATTTTGACATAGTATTTGCTTTGGATACAAAAAGAATTTTTGTTGTTTTTTCAAAAGTGGTATACTACCTTTGCGCACAATTATTATTAAGTAAATCAGCAGAAATGGTTGTGCTAGAACAATTTTGATTTACGTTGAAATTGTGCGCCTAGTACAACCATTTCTGCTTTTGTAAATATATGGAACAAAAATTCTTTTTGTATGCTCGCAAGAGTACCGATGTCGAGGATAAGCAGGTTTTGAGTATTGACGCTCAACTTACCGAATTGCGGGCATTTGCCCGAGAGCAAAATTTAGAGGTCGTTGAGGAATTTATCGAAAAGCAGTCTGCTAAAATTCCCGGACGACCTATCTTCGGGCAAATGTTGAAACGTATCGAGCGTGGAGAGGTTAGCGGTATCGTATCGTGGCATCCCGATCGTTTAGCCCGCAATTCGGTGGACGGCGGTCAGATTGTATACTTTCTCGACATCGGAAAACTTGCGAGCCTAAAATTCCCCTCGCACTGGTTTGAAAATACTCCGCAAGGGAAATTTAGTTTGTCTATGGCGTTTGTCCAAAGCAAATACTATGTAGATTCTCTTTCCGAAAATACGAAACGCGGACTTCGCCAAAAAGTCCGTAACGGTGATTATCCAAGCCTCGCACCGATTGGTTACATAAACGATAGTCGTAATAAAAGTATTATTGTTGATAAGAAAAAATCTCGTATCATTCGCTCGGCTTTTGAACGATATGTCAAAGGTGGTGAGCGACTGGAAGATGTGGCAAACTTTTTGGCAAAGTCCGGTATTACTTCTCGAACCGGAAAGATAATCTCCAGAACCCGAGCGTCTGTTATTTTATCCATTCCATTTTATACTGGACTATTTCGCTATGGTGGCGAGCTTCACGAAGGAAAGTACGAGCCAATTATTTCAAAGAAACTGTTTGATGAAGCACAGGAAATG
>DATDWZ010000013.1:0-14296 GCA_036517295.1 Minisyncoccota bacterium
TAATTTTTCCAACGAAATATTTCTAATCAGTTCTTCTCTTGTGGAACTTGCCAGGTTGAGGCTCGTCTCCTTTGAGAAAGCGACCAGAGCATAGTTCTGTTGTCTGACCACAACCTCCTGTTTTGATCTATTATAATAAACCGCAATTATAGTTATTGCCCCAAGAGCCAAAAGAAGACTTCCGATGATTATGTAAAATTTATTTCGAGCCTCAACATTTTTTGGTTCCGAAAAATCGATCAAAACTCCATCTCTCTTTCTTTGTTCGGCCAGCATGATAGAACTGGCTGAGTAATTATTTTTAGAGACGATTTCCTCGACATCGCCCTGGTACGAGCGGAGGGATTTAATCTTATGTTCTTCTCCAACCGTCTGGGTTGTAGAGGTATTTTCTGCTTGCGTGGGCAAGGCTTTTGGTTTTTCTTCTGGAGGCATCTCTAACATTATACCAAAATTATTAAGGTTTTGGTGAGTGAGAGTTTTATGCGCGTCTCAAAAATCTTATGACGAGATATCTTTAGACTGTTGGTGTTCGTGGGGGTCGAGGTCTTCGATTGCGCTGAACCATTCCTCCAGAACCAAGAAGGTATTTGCGAGGATTTTCATCAAGATCGATGAAATCATCTGCCGATTCTATAAGTTTTGCTGAAGCAGATTTACCAAATGACATTACCTCTACCTGACAGCCTACATTTTGTAAATACTCAACCAGAGAAACGAAGTCTCCGTCACCGGTGACCAGGATTATCGCATCCAGTTTTGGGGCAAGTCTTATGGCGTCTACCGCAAGGTCGACATCCCAGTTGGCTTTTTTCGAGCCACCGGCAAATATCTGAAGATTTTTTGTTTTTGTTTCAATGCCCATCTTTTCCAGAGCATCAAAAAAGTTTTTTTCTTCTCCTCCTTCCGTCGTGGTAACATACGCAGTTGCTCGTGTCAAAGACCTTCCGGCCAAACCGTCTTTCAAGACCTGGTCAAAGTTGACCCTTGCGCCATAAATATTTTTTGCCGAGTGATATAAGTTATGTGTATCGATAAAAATACCAACCCGTTGATTTTTGTGTTTAATTACAGACATAAATTAGTTAAAAGTTATAAAGTTCGTAAAGTAAAATTCAATATGTAAAAATTCGACCTACTTACATTATAACATCGTTTAGAAATCTCTGGTAAAAACAAGTAAAACAGCCTTAGATGCTAGGCACATGAAATTTTATGAGCGAGGCGTACAGTAGTACGGTGAGCGAGTAAAATTGAAATGTAACAACGCAGATGAGGTTGTTTTACTTGTTTTTCAGACCTATCTTCTTCGTAAGAGCATTAAATCGTCTCGGACTTTTCTTTTCCAAATACTTCATGTGAGACTTTCGAGTAGCAACCATCTGCAAAAGTCCTCGTCTGGAGTGGTTATCCTTGGCGTTTTTCTTCAAGTGTTGAGCTAACTCGTCGATTCGACGGCTCAAAATAGCAATTTGTACTTCCGGAGAACCGGTATCTTTGTCGTGTACCTGGACATCCCTCATTATCTTAGCTTTCTTTGTTTTCGTAAGCATTAACACCAGGATATCATAAAATTTGTCCTATTGCAACCCCGTAGTAAAAGTTGGCATAGCACCAAAGTGTATGAAAAATGCCAACTTCGCTACCGGGTTAGCCCTGTAGTGAGCTTTGCTCTACTATTGGGGCAAGGCATGTCGCACAATATTTGATACAATAGAGAGATGGCTTCCCTCAAACAGTTAAAGCGTCAATTCCTCGAGTATATCGAGATAGAAAAAGGTCGTTCTCTCAAAACCGTCGAGAATTATGATCACTACCTCACCCGCTTTTTGGATTTCTCAAAAAATGACAACCCTTCGGTTATCACCGACTCGTCTGTGCGTGAGTTTCGGCTCTGGCTTAATCGGCAACCTACGGGACACGACAAAAAAAACAACGAGACTTTGTCGCGTAAAACCCAGAACTATTACCTTATCGCCCTACGGGCATTTCTCAAATACTTGGCCAGACAAGAGATTAAAACATTACCGGCCGAGAGAATAGAATTAGCCAAAATCTCCGGACACTCACTAGATCTTATCACTCGGGAGGAACTCCAGAAACTTCTCGATTCTCCCAAAAGCAGTGATTTAAAAGATTTGCGCGATAAAGCTATTTTGGAACTACTTTTCTCGACTGGACTTCGTGTTTCAGAACTCTGCGCTCTTAAATCGGATATCAATCTGAATTCTGATGAACTCTCTGTTCGAGGAAAAGGAGGTAAGGTCAGGGTAGTGTTCCTATCGGACCAGGCCAAGAAATGTATTCGGGAATATCTTAAAGCCCGCAAAGATATAAGCGATGCGCTGTTTGTGCCGGTTGATGCAAAAAATTTCAGAGAGAACACTGCCAGAAATTTCGGTTTCTTGGACCGGCGATCGGTGGAGAGGATAGTGAAACAACACGCTATCAAAGCCGGTCTTTCGAAAAAAGTTACTCCGCACACCATGCGTCATCTCTTTGCCACGGATCTCCTCTCCAACGGTGCCGACCTCCGCTCGGTCCAGGCACTCCTCGGTCATTCAAGCATTATCACGACCCAGATTTACACACACGTGACCGATAAACACCTCCGCGACATCCACAAGAAATTTCATAATAAGTAGTCACAGCTCTGGTCTTTTTACTCACTCTCTTCGTTGGAATTTCAAAAATTCTCGTCACCATACGAGGGAGTATGGCTTCTCGCCTTTTATCATTCCGCCTTGATATTGAGCAAAAATCCTCCGAGCGAGGTTATTTGCCGGTATCTGTTACCGTTTGACAGGTCGGTTCTTTGGTGTAAAGTTTTTGGTAGGAATAGGAGTGTCCGATGCGAAACACACTTTTGGTTCTGCGGCGGTGGTATTGGGTGAGGGCCCTGGCCTGGAATACCCGGAATCTCGAACGCACGACGAGAGCGATTGCAGTCATGCCGTTCGGGGATGGGGCGTGGGCGTTGGCGCGATTCATGCATGCGGTGGACATGAACAACGTGTTCGTCGAGAGAGTCGAAAAATGCCAGGCCCGTCTCGCTGAACTCGGCGTCACGGTCTAACTCGGCACCTCGCTTCGTTTACTGCTCATCTCCGTCGGGGGCCTTTGTCTCCGGCGGAGTTTCCTTTTATACAAAAAAGTGGGCCACGTGATGTGGCCCACTTTCTCTATCTTTCCACTAGGTTGCCGTTTTCGTCGAGGTGGAGCTTCGAGAGCGCCGTCTCGAGATTCCCGAGCTCGGCTTCGATCGCCGTCTCGATGTCGGGATGCTTGCCTTCGGCCACTTCTTGCCGTAGGTCTTCGTAGCACCCCTTGATGAACTCCAACGCCCCTCTCACTGCTCGCTGATTGAATCCGCATGGTGGCATAACGTCTCCTTTTGTGAACTTCTGCTGACAGTTTTACATAACTTTTAAATATGATTAACAAATCATTCAGTTTTACTCGATTATCCAATTTTACCTTGCGAATAAAGGCCTTTTAGTTATTATTTGTTGTATGATTAGTTACAACATTTATCAAAATTTCTTACTGTTTGACCACAAAGTCTCGAACATTATTCTGTAGGATTCTGCTATTGTCATGCTCTCAATCCAAACGGCGGTTTTATCGTAACAAGAAATTATCAAAGTTATATCGTTGAACACATCCACATTTACTTTCAATGGAAAGTTTTCCAGATACCGGGTTTGCCTGTGGTATTCCTCATCCAAAGCGGAACTTTCACGGGCGATTTCCGACTTATGAACCAACATCCGACTCCTAGATTTTTGCTCAACAAATTTTTTGTTCCATTTTTTCCAATACGACTCTGGGAAAAATTTGTGTATATCGTCTATAGATCCGGCGAAGGATAGAACTTCCGTGCCATCGCAATTTTCCAGTTCTTCTTCATAGGCTTCTTTTATTTTTTTCATCCCCTCGTAATATTTCACCATTATTCCCTTATTTTTCTCCGTCGTGATTGATTCCAAAAGAGGAATGGAATCTCTTATATTTTCCAGGACGTTTTCCGCTTCCAAGATTTTCTGTTTGCCGATTCTCAGAAGTCTTTGGGGGTTACTGGCTATATATTTTCGGTTATTTTTCCTGGTTATATCGACAAAACCCAGTTTGAGGAGGATTTCCGAGTTTTGATAGACTTGTTGCCTGTTTATTCCTGTAACTTTTGATATTTCAAGAACCGACATTATTCCGGATTTAAGCAGAGACAAATATATAGTGGCCTGGATTTTGGTCAGACCTAGTTCCAGTAGAGGTTCAAGTTCTTTGGAAGAGATGTTCAGCATTCTTAAATTATAGCAGTTTGTTTTCCAAAGTGTTAAAATGCCTTTATGAAAATCATCTCCTGGAACGTAAACGGAATACGAGCGGTGCACAAAAAGGGGCTTTTCGTGCCTTTTGTAGAGAAATACAAACCAGACATTCTATGTCTTCAGGAAACCAAAGCTCAACAGGCGCAGAGTGAGGTTGATTTGCCAGACTACGAAGAATACTGGAACTCAGCTACTCGCCCGGGCTATAGCGGTACGGCTATTTTCACCAAAACAAAACCCCTCGCTGTTATTCTCGGATTTCCAGACAATATTGTAAAAAAGTATACGTTGGCAGACAAATATGGCGATCCGAACACAGAAGGGCGTGTTATAACAGCTGAGTTCGAGGATTTTTATGTCGTTACAGTCTACACACCTAACGCCAAAGATGACCTCTCTCGCATCCCCCTTCGTCACAAAGGTTGGGATCCAGCGTTTCTTGAATATGTTGAGGAATTACAGAAAAAGAAACCAGTAGTATTTTGCGGAGACTTGAATGTCGCTCACACAGAAGACGACCTTGCTCGACCGAAAGAAAATGTCGGTAAAAAAGGTTTTACAAAAGAGGAACGTGAGGGAATACAAAAAATGGTAGAAAGAAACTTTCTGGATACATTTCGCATGTTCACAAAAGGCAACGGGCACTATTCATGGTGGAGTCATTTCGCAAATGCTCGTGCAAGAAACGTTGGATGGAGAATCGATTATATTTTCGTAAGTAAAAAATTAGAGAAAAAAGTTAGGTCCGCCAAGATCCTCCCCGAAGTCCTTGGCTCTGACCATTGCCCTGTGGTATTGGATATTGAATTATAATTTAAGTATGAATCGAGTAAAATTTTTAAGAGATGATACATATGTCTTTTTAAAGTCACTTAATCTTAACCTCGCAATTAAAGTTTTTGGGTTACTAGAAATTCTTGACGAATTAGGAGTACACCTTGGGCCACCTAAATTAAAGAAAATCACTAAAGAGATTTATGAATTAAGAATTGTTGGTAAAACTTCTGTAAGAATTTTGTGTAGCTTCGTTGGAAGTGAGATGTACATATTGCACGCTTTTATTAAGAAAAGCCAAAAAATACCAAGAAAAGAATTAGAAACAGCCGTCCATAGATTAAGGTACTTGCCGTAAGATAGCGTATCTGCTATCATTCAGAATATGAAAACTTTAGAACAATTCAAAAGAGAAGTTTTTAAAAGACCTGGTGCGAAAAAAGCCTATGCTGAAATGCAGCCCGAGTTTCAAATTATTCGTAAACTTGCCTTAGCTCGTTCTAAGAAAGGATTTTCACAAAGAAAGTTGGCTCAAAAAATTGGTATAACCCAGTCAGCCCTTGCACGTTTTGAAAGTGGTAACATTAATCCAACACTCTCTTTTTTACAAAAAATAACATCCGGCCTCGGACTAAAATTGTTGATTAAGTAATTTTCTTATCCTTCTCCCCCGCCCCGAGCCATGCTAGTTCAAAAATCATTTTCATCATGTCGTGGACGATCTGATCCTCGATGATCGTGCCCGCAAGTTTTGGTTCATTGAAGTTAATGATAGAAACTTTGTTTGTGCTATAAATTGTTAAGTCGCTTTTAAACGGAAAATCTTTACTTGTGATATTTTTAATCTCGGGCCAAATATTTTTCGGAAACTTAACGTAAATGGTCTCGTTGTAATCTACGTCGAGCTCAGTGTCCGGCAAGACGGCGCGAGTAGTAATACCGATCTTGGCCTTCTTCCTTATATAATCGTCACGAAACTCCGGTGTAATAAATTTCATCAGGTCTGCCGTGTTGCTGAAGGAGAGCATTTCGTACGACTTCCCTCCCTCCACATGATCTCGATAAACATTGAGCACTCCCTCCTCACCTTCAAAGAATCTGACAATAGGTTTGTTGGGTGATGCATTAAAGAGCCCTTCAAGCGTTGGCAAAACTTGTTCCAAACTCTCGATCTGCCTTTTGGCCATAGTCATTTGCGACGAGACGAATCGCTCAAGGCTCTTGGGGCTTTCGGCTTGGTAGAAGAATTTCTTCTGCTTCTCAAGTTCAGTCACGATGCCTTTTATAGAGAGTATTTCCAGAATTTTATAAACCGTAGTGCGGTTGAGCCCTGTATGCTTGGCTATTTCGGTAGGGAAAGCGCCCCCGCTCTCGATCAAATAAGCATAGATTTGAGCTTCTTTTTCAGACAAGCCCGCTCTGGAGAGTTTAGAGGTTAGGGAAACATTGTATTCTGCCATGCATTTAGTCTACCAGACTACCTAAAATTTGTCACTATTTACGCACAAATTTAAACTATATCTCAAAATATTGCTTAAAATAAGGATTTTATAAACTTAAATAAATATCTCTCTAACACAAATTTGACTAAATAGGGTAAAGTATTGTCTAGAAAGATAGGCATAACGCTTATCTAGGTTCATGGGAAATTTAGAGATGACAAACCAAGAGCTCTATCAGAAAGTTGCTGTGGAAGTAGAGAATTGTGGGAGGTTGGCTGGTTGCTTCTACTGCGGACCGTCAGGGAATAATCACTTTGATTTTACTGGCTGGTGTGGCTTAAACGAGGCCGTCAAGATAGTTGAGAAGATGGCCCCGGAGTTCTACGAAGCCTTTCTCGAGTTGCTAATGATGGGAGCCCAAGTGGATGTTGGCAGGAAGTCCGGTCGGATGTACTGCTACGGCTGCGTCAGTGACCGTGATTTGCGGGAAGCGTTGGCACGGGTGATGGAGGTCGAGCATCCGGTGGATAGAGGTGGCTACCGCTGGTGCAACTTCACCGACGATAGAATGAAGGAATTCATCAAGGAGAAAAAATAAAATCTTATACGCCAGCTGGGAGCGCTATCCCAGCACTGTTCAGAGATGTGTATCTCTGCTGATGAGCTCGAAAGAGTGAAACAGTAACCAGTTCTTTAACATTAACCCAGGAGAGCACAGTGGACACAAGTATCTTTAATCGGTTCGTGAACACCAAAGATCACAGTGTGCAATACACGGGCATGCGCATGGTCTACGGCTATTGTCGTAAGACTAGCAAGAAATGGACCGGCATGGTTTCCGGCGCCGGTATCACCTGCCCTCACTGCGGCGAATCAATTGTCCCGCCTTCTGATGTTTGACCAACATAAAAGTCCGCTGGCTGAGAGCGTTATCTCAGCACTGTCTCCGGATGTGTATCCGGACTGATGAAGCCGAAAGGCAGAAACAGAATATAATCTATCCAATAACAAATATAATTAAACAAATGAAATATTTCATTGCTTCAAAATGGAGAAACAAAGAGCAAGTAAATGAATTAGTAGCTAGACTAAGAGAAAAAGACCATGAAGTTTTTTCTTTTATTGAAAGTGAGGTAAATTTTTTAGATGGCAAGACCCCGGAAGAAGAAATGCAGGCTTTTGAATCAATTAAAGATTGGCAAAATGATAGTAGGATAAAAGTGGTGTATAAAAGTGATATAGACGGATTGCGTGAGGCGGAAATATTTATTCTATTGCTACCTTCAGGAAGTTCGGCTCATATCGAGGCCGGAATAGCATATGGCTGGAATAAGAAAATGGTTTGCATAGGGCAGATTGATAAGCCGGAAATACACTACCTTATTTTCGATAAATTCTTCGATTCAATCGATCAGTTTATTTCATCTATAAGCAACTAACAATCGCCGCATTTTATCGGTTATCCACAGTTTCCCACTAGATGTCCTTTACATGTCTTTTAGAAAAGAATACAATTATTTCAGAACTTGGATTGGATGTCTTTAAAACATAAAGGCGGATTTTTTAAGTTTGTGTTCTTTGTAAAAAGGTGTTTCGTATCGGGAGCCGGCCGGCTCCCCTCTTAGAAGGCCGTTAATGGTCTCCTCAGGAAAAGGTGTAAACAGATCCTCAATCTTATCTACTATTTATTTTTTGGAATCTTGTTACAACATCTGGCCTCACAAAGGAGTGCTGTATGGCTCTTCTTCCCAACCGCCCAATCATGAGTGTCGGTGCAAAGATAACGCACGGACTCTGATCATTGGGCGGTTTTTTATCCCCGTAGCAGAACTTGGTATAGCAAGGTTTACCTTGCGATTACTAATACCAAGTTCGCTACAGGGTGCCCCGTAGTGAAAATGACATTTGAATTTTGTGCAGAGTTAATACTCTGCTAGGTCATTTTCTACTACCGGGTTACTTTACATGATGCTCTGAACGAATTTTTCTAATCTCCTCTTCGTCAGCTTCCTCTTTTGACTGTTTGCCTTGTTCTCCAAGAGCGCGAAGTGCATTTTCATCAAGCAAAATAAGCTCTTTTGAGCGGTTTTCGAGGTATTCCGAGGTGTTTTTAGCTGGGTCTTCCAATACTTCTTCCAAAAGAGCATGCAAAATAAAGCCGATTTTTGGCCCCGGCTGTGTTTCGGTCACCTCCATTATTTTTTTACCGTCAATTTTCAGCATTCCAACCGAAACCGGGTCACGCAAAGCCTCTTCTATCATTGCGTGGTATTTACGGAGCCTATACGGGTCTTCTTTGGGCCTGCCAGTGCCTACACGATCGCATATGCGCACATTCATCAAATCCCATATATTCTCCCGTCCAACATTTACAATCATTCTACGGACCGCAGAGAGCGTAATCTGCTCGGTGTCAGAAAAGAACATATGCCAGCGAACCATTTTCACAACTTTTTCTATAACTTTGGTTGGATATTTCAGATTTGTCAGAATTTTCTTTGTCGTCCGGGCGCCCAGAACTTCGTGGCCGTAGAAAGTCCAGGTATTTTGTTCTTTTCCCCACCTTCGTGACTCAGGCTTGGAAACATCGTGAAACAAAGCAGACAAACGGATTTCTAAGGGATAATTTTTGTCTGCAGAACACTGAACCGAGCGTAGTAAATGTTCCCAAACGTCATATGCATGGGCTTTGTTTTGTTCTACGCCTATAGACTCTTCCAGTTCCGAGGCTACAAACCTCAATAAATTGAGTTTTTTCAAGGTCAACAAGGCCCTCATTGGCTCTGGAGACATGATTATTCTGGTGAACTCATCTCGAACACGCTCAGCGGAAATGTTTTTCAAGAGATTGGAGTTCTCAAGAATAGCCTTTTCTGTTTCAGGGTCGATTTCAAAAGAAAGCTCGGCTGAAAGTCTGACTGCACGTAACATTCGTAAACCATCTTCCGTGAAACGGTGTGCCGGCTCCCCTACCGTGCGAATAACTTTGTTTTTCATATCAGCCTGTCCGTCATACAGGTCGGTGATTGTGTTTTTCGATACAGAATAAGCCAGAGCATTTATGGTAAAGTCACGCCTCTGCAGATCATCTTCCAGTTTTTGACTGAAGGTAACTTTATCTGGATGACGATTGTCCGTGTAATCGGATTCGATACGATACGGAGTAACTTCGATC
Organism: Minisyncoccota bacterium; assembly: GCA_036517295.1. GTDB lineage: Bacteria > Patescibacteriota > Minisyncoccia > Phycocordibacterales > DATDWN01 > C7867-006. The sequence continues at coordinate 9,723 of DATDWZ010000013.1, forward strand.
ACTCTCAGCGTTTCATTTTCAGTCTCTTCATCTACTACCCCGACTGTTCCAAAGTCGTTTTCGTAAAATGTCTTCTGAAATAAGGATATAATCTCGTCCGGTACGGCGTTCGTCGTTACATCCCAGTCTTTTGGTTCCCTACTGAGAATAAGGTCTCTAACACACCCGCCCACCAGAAAAGCCTCAAACCCTGCTTTTTCCAGAGCCTCTGTTACTCGTGAAACTTCTTTTGGTACGGAGAAGTTTTTGTTCATTTTGATTTTTTACCTTATTATTATATACTCTAAAAGCAAAATGCGGGTGTAGTTTAGTGGTAGAACGTTTGGTTGCCAATCAAACAGCGCGAGTTCGATTCTCGCTACCCGCACAATTTTCTTTCTTAGTTTTGGTGCTCCCGGCAGGACTCGAACCCGCAACAACACGTCCGAAGCGTGTCATGATATCCATTTCACTACAGGAGCTCTTAATCTATGGTTTCACTTCCCTATAGTACGCTATTAGCAGTTTTTGCCAAGTCATTAATGTGTAAAATATATCAATTTTCGTAATCGTCAGTGCGAAACAGCCCTTATAATCAGGATTCTTTTTAACATTATGAGATGTCGGTTTATAAATAGTTTTATAAAAGAGAGATTTGTTCACTCCTATTTTGGAGGACCAGAATTCTTCACATTTCTCATTGGCATAAGGCTGGTGAATATATAAACGATACTTTATGTTTTCCCTAGAGATTTTAAGAAACTTTTCTATCCATTTTATTATAAGCATTATCATTTCTGGATCAGAGTTAACAAATTGAAAGTATTTGCTCTTTTTTCCTCCTTCTGCCCAATAAAGTGTTATTCCTATAAAAAATAAATCATCCAATTTATTTTTTTTGAATTCCTCTTTTGCTATATCTACGACAGCGGCTTCCCTAGCTAATCTTTTCTTTTTGTGAGCAAGCATCGAGGCGTATCTTGATCGGCCTCTCCCCTCGGACATTTTTTCTCGCAGAGTTTCTTGTTGTTGTGGGGTAAGTTCTATTTGTGAGATCCACCCGGATAAAGTGCTTTTAGATACAGGAATAATCGCCATTATTTCTCGATAACTATGGCCCCGCCTTCTCAATTCCAGTGCTTTATTTTTTATTTCTACTTTAGATAACATGTTATATAATAGTATATCGCCATACGAATCATTATTTCAACATAAAACTTCGATTGTGTGGATAAGTATGTGTACATGTGTATTAAAGACAGGTCTTTGATTATGGCTAATTATCGGGACATTTTTATGTCTGTTTTATTATATGGCTATAAATAAGGTTTTTTATAATGAGACATGTCTGTATAGTGTCTGTTTTTGACCAAATCCTAGAGATGTTTCACGTGAAATGGAGATTTATCCAAAATTGTGTTACATATGTAACAAACCTCAATTTTGTTACATGTGTAACATTTAGTGTATAATTCTAGGATGTTTGGAAAGAAATTTAAAAAAGAACCTACGGAAAAGCAGAAAATAGGCCAAATAGGGGAGGATGAGGCCTGTAAATACTTAGAAAAGAACGGCTACAAGATCATAGATCGAAACTATCTCAAAAAGTGGGGAGAAATAGATATCGTGGCCACAAAGGAAAAACAACCGCTGAAAGCGAGCGGTGGTCGTATGACCAAGATACATTTTGTTGAAGTTAAAAGTGTTTCCCGCTTCTTGGACGCCAATGTTACCCGTGAAACATCAAGAGATTTCTACCGTCCGGAGGATAATATGCACCCCTGGAAGCTACAGAGACTTTCCAGAGTAATCCAATCCTATCTTTTGGATAAAGACATTCCGGATGATATCGATTGGCAGTTTGATGTTGCGACAGTTTATCTAGATATGAATAAAGGACTTTCTCGTGTCCTTTTACTGGAAGATATAGTTTTGTAGGCAAAATTGTAGGTTTTTTAAGACCGCATAAACTCTGCTGAGTTTTGCTTGTCTCGGCTCTCTAAGAAAACAATAGACTCGGCTCGTAGCCTTCCCGCAAACTCGCGAGGTGATTACACCTGCTCAAACAGTGCTCCAGGCTTACTTAGCCTTCGTCTTTGTTTTCTAAATCGCCTGCGAAGTCTTAAAAAACTTACAATTTTGCCTGTTTTGGAATTGGAAATTTGTATGCTAGACTTCATTTTGTATTTATTTACCTTCGGGGTGTAGTGAAACGGCTATCATTCTTGATTTGGGATCAAGCGATCCGAGTTCGAATCTCGGCACCCCGACAAAAACCTTCAGGTTTTTTCGGGGTGCCGAGAGGGAAGGGGTCGGGAAACGGGAGTTTCCTGTGGAGGAAGGATTGGGAAAACCGTGGGTTTCCCAGGACGGTGACCCCGACAAGTTTTAGATTTTTAAAATATATTTCTATGCAATATCTAAAAGGCGCTCGAGAACAAGAGGCGATTGGTTGGATGAAAGAAGCGGCCAAAGTTGCTGAAAACGCTCTGTGCATAAAGGCGAAGTGTGGCACAGTAATAGTGAAGGGTGGGGAAATTATCGGTTCCGGTTATAACGCACCACCGTTGGATGATGTAAAAAACGCTACTTGCTTAGATGAGTATCAAGTTTTTGATAAGCCTCATTTTGATAGAACCTGTTGCATGCATGCGGAGTGGCGGGCGATTATTGATGCCTTAAGAAATAATCCAAATAAGATTACTGGTTCCAAATTATATTTTTCTCGAACAGATAAAGAAAAGAAAGGGGAAATAAAAAAGTCCGGACAACCATACTGCACAGTTTGCAGTAGACTTGCCCTAGACATAGGCATTTCTCATTTTCTCCTTTGGCAGGAAGATGGAATCGCAGAATATGCAACGGACGAGTATAATAAATTATCATACGAGTATCATAAAACTATACAAAAATAATTTATGAAAAGAGTTTTTATTGTTCATGGTTGGGACGGATATCCAGAAGAGGGTTGGTTTCCTTGGTTAAAGAAAGAATTGGAAGATACGGGATTCAAAGTTTCTGTGCCACAACTTCCGGAACCAGATTTACCTCAGATTGATATTTGGGTCTCTAAACTGTCCGAAAGCGTCGGAACTCCGGATTCAGAGACATATTTTGTTGGGCACAGTATAGGTTGCCAAACGATTATTCGATATTTGGAATCTCTAACTGTTGATGTTCAAGTTGGAGGTGCTGTATTTGTGGCCGGGTTTCTTAAACGGTTAACAAATCTTGAAGACGATGAAGATGTCAGAAAAACGGCCAAACAGTGGCTTGAGACTCCGGTAGATTTGTCAAAAGTCTATTCTCGTATGGGAAAAAGTGTCGCTATCTTTTCTGACGATGATCCTTATGTGCCACTCGATAACCAATATGATTTTAAAAATAAATTGGGTTCAGAAATTATTGTAGAAAAAGGCATGGGACATTTTAGCGGCACTACCGGAACATTTAAACTACCAATAGTGCTGGAAAAGTTTTTAGAGATTTCTAAATAATTATGAAATGGAAATTGCCAAAAACGATAAAAGTTTACGAAGCGCTTGGCGCACTTGCTGATGGCCGAGTAGAAGCAACAGGGGATACGGGTAAAGTATATTCTTCGAGTAGGAAAAAGTTCTATGATGTCTCGTATGACCCAATAAACCAAGCAATCATGTCCAACGATAATGCGTCATATTGGCAGGGATATCTGGGCTATCCAGCGATTGCCTTTCTCATAAAAATTGGTGTGGTTTCATATGACAAAAAAATTGCAGATTTACTGGCCGGAATCGCCTGGAAGGAGTTGCACCAAAAAATGAAAAACTTTGATAAAGAGTGGGCTTTTATTTTAGAATCAAAAACAGAAGCAGAAAAGAAAATACTGAAAGATTTTGGAGAAAAAGTTATGAAAGAAATAAAATCACTCAATCTGAGTCATCTTGGTGAAAGAAAACTACCACCAACGGGGGACTAACTTTTTTATAAAATTTTACGCCGACCCTGGTTAGGGGTCGGCGTTTGGGGGTGTGTTGGCAGTGGGCACGGACTCGGTTCAGTTGTACTGAACCGGGTGAATCGGAAATGCTCGGAATGGGCGCGCTATCATCCGACTCAAGGTCTTGGCCACGGCGCGAGCCATGGCGTCGGCGATGATGGATTCGACGGCGGCCACATCTTCCTCTGCGCTCTTGTCGATTTCCGGAATCCCGGCCGTGACCATTTCTTGTTCAAGGACAGTTTTATCCTCTCCCTCGAAATTTCCGATCCTGTTCATGATGTGTCGTCCAGCCACCAAGGAGAAGACGGCCAGTGGGAACCGTGCCTCTCCGCAGTAGAAGTAGCCGTGGGGTTTCTCCCCCTTGGCGCCAGGTTTCTTGCATGCTTCGAACCGGATTGAATTTGCCAAGATCGACCTCCAGTCAATCAAAATCCAGGTTCATTATGCTGATTTAAGTTATTTTGTCAAATATGACGTAATGGTTCAATAGCTTGGACGCAACTAGGTATAGAATGTCCAACATGTCATACACAAAGAATCCACACATGCCTAAGGTGCGTAGAGATGCAGCAAATATGGTGTACAGAGGTTACACTCCGACTGAAGTCGGTCG
>DATDWZ010000014.1:0-52235 GCA_036517295.1 Minisyncoccota bacterium
TGGCAAAAAAAGAGTGGCATCTACCACAGACCCAAAAGATAGCAAGGGTTATCAAGTCTTTTTCTATAACCGAGAAAACTGTTTTCTACTTTTTCGTCGGAATATTTTTCATAACCGGACTGACTCTTCTGTGGCAGGTCAATAAACTCTTTACGGTAACCGTCCCGGACTATGGCGGAAGTCTAACCGAAGGAGTTGTGGGTTCACCGAGGTTCATAAATCCGTTACTGGCCTCAAGCGACATAGACAAAGACCTGACTTCGCTCATATATTCGGGGTTACTCAAGGTGAATTCAAAAGGAGAACTGGTTCCGGACCTTGCCGAAAGTTACACCATATCACCAAACTCTCTTGTTTATGCATTTAAACTAAAAGATAACCTCTACTTTCATGATGGGACAAAAGTAACAGCCGACGATGTAGTTTTCACAGTAGAAAAAGCTCAAGACTCATCTTTGAAAAGCCCGAGGGAGACAAACTGGAACGGTGTGAAAGTGGAAAAAATAGACGACAGGACGATATCTTTTACACTGAAACAGTCTTACTCACCTTTCATACAAAATACCACACTAGGAATCCTACCCAAACATATCTGGAAATCGGCCTCGGTAGAAGAATTCCCTTTCAGCCAGTTCAATACCAATCCCATAGGCACGGGACCGTACAAAGTGGATTCTATTTCCTACACCAGTAGTGGTCTGCCATCGGAATATCAGCTGGTCTCTTTTAATAAATATGCCCTCGGAAAAGCTTTCATAACTAGCGTAACAATAAAATCATACTCCGACGAGAAAGCAATAATCGAAGCCTATAACAACGGTAATATTGAAAGTCTACACGGCATAACACCGAAACAGTTGCCGACTCTCCTAGTGGAGAACGATAAGGTTAATCTATCCCCTCTGCCTCGCATCTTTGGAATATTTTTCAATCAGAATGTCGCACCAGTGCTGGTTTACAAAGAAGTCAGGCGGGCTTTGGACACCGCGACGGACAAACAAGCCATCGTCGATGCTGTCCTCGGAGGATACGGGCAAGTTATAAATAGTCCGGTACCGGTAAAAGACATAGATGAAGTCGGGGCCGTCATGACACCGGAAGAAAGGGTAGAAAAAGCCAAGGCGATTTTGACAAAAGCCGGATGGAAGCAGGACGCTGACGGTATATTTGAAAAAAAGGAGGGAAAGAATACGGTCAAGTTGGCATTTTCAATATCTACCGGAGATGCACCCGAGCTGAAAGAAGCGGCTATCTTGATTCAAAAACAGTGGACGGCTATCGGAGCAAATATTGCCGTAAGAATATTTGAGATTGGAGATTTGAATCAAAACATCATAAGACCGCGCAAATATGATTCGCTTTTGTTTGGAGAGATTATAGGCAGAGACTACGACCTGTATCCCTTTTGGCATTCGTCACAGAGAGTGACCCCGGGATTGAATATCGCTCTCTATACAAATGTAAAAGCAGACAAGGCTCTGGAGAATATACGAAAGGCGACCGACAAAACAGTCCAGGAAACATATCTGGCCGGTTTCAATAAAGAAATCCGGAATGATATCCCGGCCGTTTTCACATACTCGCCGTATTTTATTTATATAGTCCCGAAGAAAGTTAACAATGTGAATCTCGGAATGTTGACGGTGCCGGCAGAACGATTTAGCGATATAAACGAGTGGTATATAGAAACAAACAATGTTTGGGGAATATTCGTAAAAGATAAGGAGTAATTTTTAATTTTTGAATTTTTAATTTTATAAAGAAAGATTAAATGTTTAAAAATTAAATCATTAGAAATTATTTAAAAATTACAAAATTAATAATTATAAAATTTAATTACATGGACAATACAATAGACACAAAGATAGCGGAGGCAGGAAGAGGGCATGTCGGAAGTCACAGAGGTGGACCGGGCGGAAGACAATCACGAAGGCCTTTCTCGCATAGACCAACCCCAATGCACATGGAAGGAAAAAATCATGACGTCATACCGCCGATCGGAGACAACATCCGCATAATTCCTCTTGGTGGAGTGGAAGAAATCGGCAAGAACATGAGCCTTATCGAATACAAAAACGACATCATCGTCGTGGACATGGGCTTTCAGTTCAACGACGATGATACTCCGGGAGTAGATTATATTCTCCCGAACACGAAATATCTGGAGGACAGAAAGGACAAAATCCGCGGGGTACTTATTACCCACGGACACTTGGACCATATCGGAGGTATCCCCTACATAATGGAACGAATAGGTAATCCCCCACTTTATACCCGTGCCCTGACTTCGATAATGATACGAAAAAGACAGGAGGAATTCCCTCACCTACCGGAACTGGATATTAAAGTTGTGGAGAAAGAAGACACTATCACTATGGGAGATTTGAAAGTGAAATTTTTCGCAGTAACCCATACTATACCCGACTCGATGGGAGTTATTATCAAAACTCCATATGGAAGTATCGTTACTCCGGGGGACATCAAACTCGATCATGTGGATGGAGTGCCGACAGAAGCCGAAGAAAAAGAGTTCGGGCGATTCAAGGATGAGAAAGTGCTGTTGCTTATGATGGATTCCACCAATGTGGACAACCCGGGATTCTCCACACCGGAGAGACTGGTCTGCCAAAACCTGGACGAAATCATAAAAAACATAAAAGGGCGATTGATTATCGGGACCTTCGCTTCACAGCTCGAGCGAGTCATGAGCATAGTCCTCTCTGCCGAGAAATACGGCAAGAAAGTGGTGGTTGAAGGACGAAGCATGAAAAACAACATAGAAGTTGCTCTGAAAATGGGACTACTCAAAGTAAAACCAGAAACTATTATAACTACGGCCGAGATGGAGAGTTATCCACCGGACAGGATTATCGTTTTGGCCACCGGAGCACAAGGTGACGAGTTCGCAGCGTTGATGCGAATGTCGAACAAGAGTCATAAATATTTCAAAGTTACTCCACGCGACACGGTACTGCTCTCCTCATCGATTATTCCGGGAAACGAAAAATCCGTACAAAAACTGAAGGATAATCTGACGAGGCAGGGGGCGAAAATAATTCACTACAGAACTTCCGATGTTTATATTCACTCAACGGGTCACGGAAACCGTGGAGAGTTGGAGTGGCTACACAAGAAAATCGGTGAGAAATTCTTTATGCCCATACACGGAAACCACTACATGCTACGCATGCACGAGGAACTGGCCCAGAACCTGGGGATGCCGAAAGAAAACATCATCGTTCCGGATAACGGCTCAATCATAGAAATCCAGAACGAAGGACAGGCCTTTGTCCGGCTGAAGGAGGAAGCACCTAGCGGAATCATGATGGTGGATGGTTTCTCCGTCGGTGATGTGCAGGAAATGGTTATCCGGGACAGGAAAATGCTCTCCCAGGACGGTATATTCGTTATCGTGGTCAGTATAAACACAAAGACCGGTAAACTGAAGAAATCACCGGATATTATCGCCCGAGGATTCGTATATGTGCGAGAGTCGCAGGACCTCCTCACGAGCGCCCGCATGATAATCAAAAAAACCGTTGAGGATACCACCCACGGCATGAACCCTATCAACTTCGACTTCGTCAAATCGAACCTGGCCGATAATGTCGGACGGTTCCTGTTCCAAAAAACGGCAAAAAAACCGATGGTAATACCGGTTATCCTCGGCGTCTAGAACAATTTTCAATTCCTAATTTTCAATTTTCATTGAATTTCCAATGAACTGATTTACAATGTTTGAAAATTGAAAAATTGTAAATTGAAAATTATATTATGTTATAATATTCCCTATGGACAAACTTCTATTGCCCTTTAGACAGAGTAAACTACTCAATACCCTGTTTATTTCCAACGTATTTATTTCTCTGCACTATGCGATGATTATATACGTTAATTCATCCTATCTCTCTAACTTTTTTTCGGAGACACAGGTTTCGGCGCTGTACATCATAGGTTCTATAATAAATACCATCCTCCTCCTTAATGCTTCCAGAATATTGGAAAAGGTGGGTATATATAAATTCACCATGGCCACCGTGATTCTGGAGTTACTGGCAACTCTCGGCATGGCCCTGTCCAGTACGCCATTTTTCGTCGGACTGTATTTCCTAATACACCTCAACATAATAGCTCTCCTCCTATTTAATATGGATATCTACGTGGAAAATATATCGAAAAATAATGCTCTGACCGGAAGCGTAAGGGCGACATATCTCACTATGACCAACGTAACCATAATCGTTGCCCCGAGCATCGTAGCTCTCCTACTTTTGGGTAACAAATACCTATACGTCTACGCCATATCATGTCTTTGCATCATTCCGGCTTATTATTACACCAAAAAATTCAAAGCGGTTGTGACTAGGAAAGTACATCATATAAATATAAAAAACACGATAGCCGAGTATGTAAAAAATAGAGATTTGTATAACATCTTCACCGCTGGATTTCTCTTGCAGCTTTTTTATGCATACATGGTTGTGTACACACCAATATATCTCAATAAATATATTGGCTTCAGTTGGCCCGAGATAGGAGTGATGTTTACCATAATGCTCGTGCCGTTCGTTTTGTTCGAAATGCCAGTTGGAGAATTAGAAGATTATAAATACGGAGAAAAGGAATTTTTGACTATCGGATTTGTTATAATGGGACTAGCCACTATTTTCATGAGTTTCATTACACTGAAAGTTTTCTGGATATGGGCCGTCGTTCTGTTTATCACCCGTATAGGGGCCAGCCTGGTCGAGGTCAGCACCGAAAGTTACTTTTGGAAACTAGTGCACCCGGACAAAACCGACGTAATAGGATTCTTTCGTATTAACCGTCCAATCTCTTTCATGGTGGCTCCACTACTGGCCACTCTGACCTTTCAGTTTATTCCATTTCAATATATTTTTATCGTCGTGGGCTCTATCATGATATTGGGAACCAAATATTCTCTTAGTCTCAACGATACCAAGTAAATAAACTATGTTATAATGCCGATATGACAGGAAATAAAATAGCAAAATTTTTCGATAGACTAGAAGATAAGGTTAGAAGTTTCCTGAGTCGTCGACCTATTTTTTATGCTTTCTTGGGAGGAGTCGGGGTTGTCCTGTTCTGGAGGGGTGTATGGCATATGGCTGACGATGCCAATATGGCTCCGATTATATCTCTCATAATAGGAAGTCTTATATTGCTTATCATAGGAGCATTCGTGACTACATTCATAGGAACAAAGCTTATAATAAGCGGACTCTATGGAGAGAAGAAATTAACCGAGAAAACTGAAAGTGAAATAAAAGCGGAGGGAGACAAAATAGAGAAACTGCAAAAATCAATAAATAAAGTTGAGGAAGAAATATATAAAATAGAATCGAAAATAAACCACAAATAAATTAAGCGGTAAGCACATCGAGTAGTTTCTGGAGTGGCATAGACGCGACACTAATGACCGAATCCGCTCCGCCATAATACATATATATTATTCCCTTTCTAACAACAGCCCCGCAAGGAAACACGACGTAGTTCACCTGACCCATGACTTCATAAGCTTCTTTTGGTTCAAAAATACAATCGGTTGTGCGAGAAAGAACTTTTGTTGGATCTTTGAGGTCTAGGAGCACAGCGCCGATTCTATATCGTGACCTATCAGAGATTCCGTGGTACAAAAGTAACCAACCCTTTTTTGTCTTTATTGGCGGGGTTGATATGCCGACCTTTTTTGCATCCCACATGCCATGTCTAGGCAAAAGGATAGGGATATTTTTGAAATCATTACGCTCCTTGAACTCATGAGTCAGACCGAAATCACCTGCAATATAGTTGTCTACACGATGAAAGAGAAAGTATTTACCGTTTACTTTTTCTGGATGAAGACAGGCGTCCTTGTCGTCGACACCGTCTTTGGTGACCAGGACGGGCTTGCTCCATTTCCAGATTCGTCTTTTAAAATTGGCGACGGATATATGGGATTCGGCTACGGCAGGCGGATTTATACCGTTGTATGCCGTATAATACATGTGAATCGTATTGCCTATTCTGGTCAATCTCGGATCTTCACAGCCAGAATTACCGTTGGGAACTCCTTTTCTCTCGAAAGACTCTTTTGGAGTATAGATTGGCTTTTCGGAGAGATAGCTCACATCAACAGCATTCTTACTTTCGGCATACCCTATAACGGATGTATTGTCCCGCCCCTGTGCACGATAAAGAATACGAACTGTGCCATCCAGATCTATGGCAGCAGGATTGAAAATAGCCTTGGCTTCCCACGATTTGTCTTTTCTCGGTATCATCATCGCTCCGGCACCAATACGCATGAATCCGACTTCCTTGTATGGAAACTCCATCGCTTCCAAAAGTGAGTCGAGTTCCACCTCGGCCGTGGCGACAGTCGTATCGGTGGCGCCGTAATATATTTGAAGTCTGTTATTTATGACGATCGCCCCGCTCGGAAATATGGTGTTCACTATTATCCCTTCTTTCTCATATTTCTCTTCAGGTACGAGTAACGGTCCGCGAGTTTTACCTATAATTTTTTTAGGGTTTTTCAAGTCCAAAAGTATGGCTTCTATGGTGAAAGTGCGGTCCGAAGAAGAATGGTTGACGACTCTACATGTAACCAAGAGCCAACCCTTTTTTGTTTTTATGGGAGAGGAACCGATTTCAATACGGTCTTTGTCGTCTCCGGGTATGAAAATGTGCTTATCCAGGTTTTTGTACCAATTTTTCCAATATTTCTCCGACCACATCTCACCCGGCCTTTTAAATTCAGCCATGGCGATATGAGTCGGCAGGACATCAGGGTTCACGGTGAGCAGAGCGACAAATTTGCCGTTTATTTTTTCTGGAAAAAGGGTCATGGCCTTCGCATTGAACGGAGTGATGAGATGTTTTTCGGAAACCGTCTTCATATCGGGGCTTATGGCCAGACCCACCCTTATGCCTCCGGGGATATTCAACGGATATGCAAACAAAGCGGTATAGAAAATAAAATACTTGCCGGCGATTTTCGTCACTCTCGGGTCTTCCAGACCGTACCTCTCCCAAGTGTGCTCCGGGGAGAGAAAAACTTCCCTATTCATAAAATTAATACCGTCCCTACTCACAGCTTTTGCTATAACAGACATGGAAAAGGCGTTATCGCCGAATTTCTCCGGCATAGATTGGGCACGATACAGAAGATTGATATTGTTCCCTACCTGTATGGGATTACCATTGAAAGCAGCAAAGTTCTCAAAATGTCTTTCGGAAGACGGAGCAATTATTGGATTATTTTTTGAGCGTTTTACAACAAACATGTTTTTATCAGAATACCCGTTTCAACTCATACCGGTCGGGTTTCTCTGTGACTAAATAGTCCAGAAATTTTTTGACCGGAGTTTCTGCCACACAGACGACCTTATCCCCACCTCCGTAATAAACCCGAAGATCGTCACCTTTTATAACCGCACCGGAAGCATAAATTATGCCTGGTTTCCAATTGTTCTCGTAATGCATGTCCGGAGAAAGTATGGAGTGTGCCGACCTGTGTAATATTTTCGTCGGGTTGTCCTTGTCCAAAATCATAGCGCCAAGCTTATATTTGTGAGGTTCTTTTCTGTCATGAGCATGATATAGGAGTAACCAACCCAGATCGGTCTTTATCGGCGGAGGTCCCGCCCCGCGCATTTTGTTGTCCCAAAAATCTTGACGTCCCCCAGATGGCGGAGAACTTTTTATACAAAACCCCTTCTCGAAATCAGTCGGGCTGTCAAAGTAGTCAATCAGTATGTTCGGCGATACGCCGTGCAGAACGGCAAATTTGCCGTTTATTTTTTCCGGAAAGAGAACCCAGTTTTTGTGAACCTCATTCACGGGAGAAATCAAAACCGGTTTCTTCCATTTCCAGTTCTCTTTCTTAAAATCGTCCACGTTGATAGAGGTAAGCCCTATCCTGACGGAATTCCAACCCTCAAACGCAACGTAGGTCATGTATACCCTACTGCCTATTCTAACCACGCGTGGATCTTCGGAACCTCCCCACCCGCCACCGGAGGTATAGTAGAGCGGATTAAAACCGACCGGTTCTTTCGTCTTACCAGTGTCCGGCATGCCAAGACCCGGTGTCGGCTCAAAAACAGGATAGTTCAAACGTCGAGTAAAAGATAAACCGTCTTTGCTTTGGGCGTAGCCTATCCTGGATATACCGTCACTACCCAAAGCTCTATAGAACATATGCAGTCCGTCTTTATCCTGAAAAACAGCTGGATTGAATGTTCCGACTACTTCCCATTCCAAAGGTCGTGGTTCCAAGATGGGATTTTTTTCCGAACGATTGAGTATTTCGTATTGGTATAAATCGGATTTATTGAACAAGGCTGGGAATGTAGAAATAATCATGTCTTTACCGCCAACTAGCCAGTAGACGATAAAAACTTCTTTGAAATAGACGAAGCCTACGGGAGTAACGGAGCTTTTCTCATTCTTTGTTTCCACTACCCCCTGCCACAGAGGGACTTCCGAACGCCATAAAAACCGATTTGGATTTTTTGCGTCAAACAAAACTCCTCCGATCTGTAGTAATGTTCTCGCGCCGTTTTTAATCGAAGCATTATATATAACCAACAAGCCGTCTTTTGTCTCGGTGGAGCCTATTACCTCAATATCGTCACAATCAAACATACCGTATCGTCCGGTTAGGAGAAGAGATGGTTTGTCTTTCCACAGAACCAGACTATGAGCTGTCTGACTTTTGATGAACAGCCCGTCTCGATACATAACAAAAGAACGTAGGGGGTGATTATAAACAACCGTGGCGTGCTTTGAGTCCAGAGTGACCATTTCGGACTTTATATGCCATTCTCTCAGGTTAGATGATTTCGCCACAACAACCCTGTCGTCAGTCCCTTTTTTGCCAGCTCTGACGTACGCCATGACAAAACCTGTAGGAGTGGCCGATATCGAAAAATTACGACAATTTTTTATATTCTCCTTTTTACCTGTATGATTTTTTATCAAAACTTTTTTATCGTTGCCCGTAAAAATCACACCATCAGTACTAGAGGAAAGTTGCAAAGAACTTGTAACCTTACTCTCCAACCTCTCAATCATATAGACGCGGTCCGGAACCGACACAACAGCAAGCGGAATACCGCTTATTTTCATGCTTTTCTTCGATTTTAGGGTTTGTTTCTTCATTATATTTCCTAAAACTTTCAAATTTGGCCAAGGTCGCTTGATTTGGAAGCCTTATCTGTTGTACTTGTCTTCTATTCGAACTATATCATCCTCATCAAACTCCCCTTTTGATATTTCCAGAACAACCACATCATCCACCGGCGCCGAGATTCTGTGGTTTGTATGTGGAGCTATGATAAATTCCTCTCCCTCTTTCGGATTATGTATTTTATCGCCAATGATAATTTCCGGGCTACCTTTTATGATTTTCCAGAACTCTTCCCTGTGTGTGTGGTATTGTAAACTGAATTTTTCTCCCCTATTTACATATAAAAGTTTGACCGTTGATAGCTCATTATTTGTGAAACGGGTAAACGACCCCCATGGCCTTTTGGTGGTAACGGGATTCATGCTTGAATTATATCATAGCCGTGATAATCCGAACAAAATAACCTGTGGGTTTCTAAATATACTGGCGCAAAAACTCCTCTGTTTCCTCCGGCCCAGATTCCTGGATAAAGTCCACGCCCGTTTTCTTTACAGACTCGTCATTCCCTCCTTCGTATAAAGCATCTCCGACAAAAACGACATCGTCGTCCGTCACGGAAAGTAGTTTTTTTATCTTTTCTACGGCGTAAGCTTTGTCTATACCCTTGTGGGTAATATCTATGGATGTCGCTCCACCTATACGAATCTCAAACTCTGGTATCTTTCGTCTGAGGAGAGAAACCATTTTCCGTCTTTTGGCCTGATTGGGGTCCCAAGCAATCTTTATGGATAACGGAGCGGATTGTCCGAGACCGGAAAAAGTTATCTGACTACCCCTGTCTTCCACCACATCGCCATATGTGTTCGTCAAATCCAGGCCGATTTCCGAAATCACTTCACTGAAAGCCCGGATGATTCTGTCCCGTTCGCTTTTGGCCATAGGCTCAGCGTAAAGTTCCTTCCACCCACCTTCACCGTCATATCTATAACAAGAAGCTCCGTTTGTCGGAAATAGAAATAAATTTTGTAAAACATTCTCATCACAAGATAGTCGTGACAAGAATTGTTTTTGGAACTGAGTATAAGACCCTCCAGAAATCACTACCAGAAAGTGACGAGAAAGCACACGGCACAAAACTTCGGCCATACTCGACGATAACGGCGACTTACTGGCAGTCAGGGTTCCATCCAAATCACAAACGATTACTTTTTTGTTTATCATGCCTCGTTATTTGCTTTCCAGTCTTTCCAATATCTCGTTTTGATTTTCCAAGTGGGTCAGGATCGTTTCTATTTCCTTCTCAGCCTTTGTATTGACCTCAAAATCGGCTTCCGCTCGAGCCTGAGCGTGCTTACCTTGTAAGTTCTGACCTATCAAAAGAAGTGGCATAAGAAATATCTGAATCGTGTTGGATATAAAGAGCCATAAGACAAAAGCTGGGTATGGGTCAAAGTGAAATTCTGACGGGCCCAACGTGTTCCACCCTATCCATGTAATTGTCCAAAAGAGAATTATAAAGAAAAAGCCCATAGTACCAACCTTTTCGGTTATCCACACAGCAAACAACTCAAGGGACGATAGGTGTTCCTTATGTTCGACGTTCACGTTACGTAAAGGTTTACGTGAACTTTTTATTTCATCCAGAGATAATAAGGTCTTTTTCATCCCGTTAAAGATAGGAAATCCCTCGAGAATACGAGGCATTTCCGTAGTTAATGTTTATATAATAATTAATGTAAACTGAATCTTTATACTACCCAAGAGAGATTAATCAACCAAGTAATCTCTAACGGGATTCATATCCCATTATAACAAATTAAGTTTTAAATGGCCCGAGCCAGGCTCCCAATCACCAGTATTCCGAGGAAGTTAAAAACAAAGGAAATCAACACAAACAGCTTCATTTTCATTTTAGAAAAACCTAAAAGGCCCGCACCCAACTCGTCCGGTAGGGGCGAAGCGATTACGATCCCGCCCATAAGAAATGTCAGCCATCTGAAATATCGAAGTTTGAACAGGGCTCGCATACGTTTACCCATAGTGTCGTGTGACAACAGAATCACTAGGTGCTCGGACAGCCTGTCTTTTACAAACTTGAATATGAGAATATCGCCGAAAACCGCTCCGATAGAGCCGAAGAACGCGGTCATGAGGGTAGACGAGTTCTGTGCAATCTCCCCCAACGCGACAATGGCCGGAGCGGTGGTAAAGATGGAAGTGAAAAAGAAACCGGCCACAAAACTGCCGATTATCTCCGAACCCACTGCCACACCGAGGATCTCCGAAAGAACACGAGTTTTTAGCAAAATAATGGCAACCAAAACACTAATCACTATAATGGAGATATCCTGCAGTAAAAAACTGTCTTTTTTGTGTGATTTCATGGGTCTACCCAAGCGGAAAAATTGATTACCTTACTTTCTTTGGTTTCTTCTTCTCTTTTTTATATGTTTCTCCTTTAGCCATATGTTTCAAGTTAATTGATATAAATATATTATATCACAGCAAAACCCGCCGAATAGGCGGGTTTTGCATAAATCGACTTTGAACCGGATTATGAGAGGTGCTTTGAAACGAGCTTTGTCATTTCAAACATATTCACAACTCCTTTTCCACCGAATACTTTTTTCAAAGCGGCGTCGGCATTTATGTTTCGCTTGTTCTTTGGGTCCTGAAGGTTATTACCTTTTATGTACACCCAAAGCTTCTTGACTACTTCCGATCGAGGCATAGGACCCTTTCCTACTACAGCCGCAAGGTCGGCAGAAATCGTCATAGGCTTCATAAACGCTGAATTACTTTTTGCTGGCATGATTTTATTATTTAAAATACTAATGGAACCATTGTACCACCCCTATAGGAAAAAGCCAGGAGACTGTAGGGGGACGGGGTTGATCGTCCGGTATTGTTATTTCTTGACCATACCGTCAAAAGCCATCCTTTTGTAATCATTTTCATCAATACCATAGAGTTTATAGACCTGTTGGGTGGAGAAAATCTTTTTGTCTTCGGGGTTCAGTCCCAACATCCAGATTGCCTTGTCGATATCTTCCCAACTTTTAGCTTCTATTTCCATATATGGCTTGATTTCCGGTTGAGAATCTATATCGAACTCAATACCATCCTTTTCCCAGCGTATCCGGCGGTTTTCCTGATAGAACTTCTCTATAAAACCTAGAGCCAAAATCAATTCAGCCGTTTTATCAAAGTCACTGACTACCACTTCTATCTCTCTCATACTGGTATCGTTTACGGTACCATCGTGAGAAGTAGCTCCAAGACGCTGTTTGAATGTTAAGGTAACCCTTTCTCCTTCATCACGCAGTCTGAGCCAGGCATGAGCGTTGTTTAGGCGATAATCTGGATAGTCAAAGACGCGCCTGCGATAAAAATACTGGCCGATTTTGGTAGCGCCAAGGTCTTTCAGTTTTCTCTGGATTCCGTCCACATCTATTTCCAGGAATTTGACTTCTATTTCTTCTTGTGGGCCAACCGTCATGTTATTGGAATTAAAGACTTGTATTTCGCACCAGAGTGGCATCTATGATTGGATCATCCACTTCGCGTACAGCGCCATAAACTCGGACTGTATCGCCAACTATAAAGCGACTCAAAAGAACGGAGCCTCTGTTTTTGTTCATTATTAAGGCCGTCGGTGATATATTGACGACATAAACTATATTGCCGACTTTCAGCTTAATCGATGCCGGTGATATAGAACTGGTTATTTCCTGTAAAACTCCTTCAAAGTTTTTCGCGGTATAGGTGGTCGGGTTGATGTAGGTCGTTACCGACTGGGCTATCAGTACTTTGGTACTCAAGTCATAGTCTCCTGAAGTTTTCAGCACTATATCGCCAACTTTTACATGAGCCAGATCAAGAGTCCGGTTTCCTTTTATGAACCGCGTGGTAGCGCTGGTTTCTACCGTCACCGATCCGTGGGTTTTTGTCTCGAGGACGAAACTGCCGGAACCGGATCGGACCTCTGTCACCGTACCGGAAAATATATATTGAGCTTTTTGGACCGAGGAATTCTTAATACTCGAGGTGATGAGCGTTAATGTATCACTGCCTGATTCAAGTTCCCCAGATACATCAACTATATTACCTTCAGAAATCTCCGATATGGTCGTGACCTCTCCCGTACCACGATAAAATTTGGTTTTACTGTTGGTTTTTACGGTTATACGAACGTAAGCATTGCCCCAATAAAGTCGGGCATAAAAAGTGCCACCGGCAATCTGCATAATTTTGACTTCAGTAAAAGAAGCCTTGCCGTCTTTTGTAATATGAACCTCAGAACCTGAAAAGGCCTGAACAGATAGGGGAAGCGTTAGGATTAGAGCCAAAAATATGGCAAATTTATTTTTCATGAATCCAGTATAACAAATAATCTACTCTTTGGAACTTGGATTATCTTTGAGTCACATGAGAGTGTCGTAACCGTTCATAACCCTATCGGTCGCTTTTACTTCTACCTCTTTCTGTATATATCGATACTATATCAAATAATTCTTAATAATTACCGTCACCCAAAAGTTCCAGAAATTTCATCGGGTCTATAGAGATATCCCATATCCTTACGGTCACGTGTAAATGAGGTCCCAAAACATAACCAGTATCTCCACTCAGGGCTATCTGTTCTCCCTTCTCCACTATTTGGCCATTGACTACATTTATTTCAGATAGATGCATGTAGACGGTTTGTAGTCCTACCCCGTGGTCTATAACCACAACTTTGCCGTAATTGCGAAGATTACCGACGAAGCCCACCACCCCACGATTCATAACATAGACAGGAGTACCTATAGACGCTTGAAAGTCCGTACCTTTGTGTGGCATGGTCGTGGACTTGCCGAGAAGCCTAGTGTACCCGTATGGATCGGAAACAACGAGAGGGCCTTTCAGGGGTAACCCAAACTTATCGGTCCAGAATCTCTGGTTACTTGTAAAAATAGCATTAATAATCTTACCCTCTTGCGCTAAACTGGTGATAAGTGCCTTCTCGCTTACGGGTGTATTACCGCCGAGTTTATCCGGAATATCAAATGGCTTTTGGACTACCACACGTTCGCTAATAATAAAATTCTCTTTTATTTGCTGGCCATCACGTAAAGTTAAGACAAGAGGAAATGTTCCCGGAATAGCTCGAAGGTCTACACCAAGAAGCGCGGATACTTGACCCTCATACAAAAATATAATGAGCGGACGATTATCAAACGTAAACGACTTGACGCTTGTTGTTGAAGTCAAACCCTCTACGGTTATGAGAGCAGGTTCACCCGGCCGTGTTTCAAGCGGAGTAATAGATATGAATGGATGATCTCGAGGTACAGGCTTACGAACTACAGGGGTACTGACAGCAACAACACTTGCCCCGTCCACTTTCGACACAGACGGCTCATTAAAATATTGGAAAGCGAACACTCCAAGTAATACAAAAAACGCCACTAGGAATAGAGCCTTCCTTCCCTTATGCCTTTTTGGATGATTGTGTTTTATCATATGCATATTGTACCGTATTAGACTCTTCTTCTCACTATATTCTTACATTACCTTATCGATTACAGGAACAGGCATTGTGTCTTTTTTCTTTGACTTAATTCTTTGTACGAACGGATGTTCAATAAACCTATACGAAATGGACGATATGGCGACAACAAGAAGTCCCGCGAAAAGAATTACCGTCCAGTACTCCAAAGGACTCAAAGAAGTTATGGGGTAGAAGGCGTTCATAGCGCGCAAAACAAAATACAATACTATGCCATGGAGCAAATAGATACTGTAACTGAGGGTACTCAAAAACTTCGCTACCGGCATCTTTAATAGTCCAAAGAGATCGTTACCGTAAACAAAACAGAGAAAGACTATGAGACTGACGGCGTACTGTGAATACGAATAGGGTTTATATTGAATAAGATAGACAGCCACTAAACCTAGTATCGGAACAACTCCCAACCAAGAATATTTTTTAAACCACGGAATAGCAGGATGATAGTGAACTATGTAAGCGGCCATGATGCCGAACAAAAATATCGCCCAGTATCCCCTGTCAGGCAAAAGCAATACTCCTATCAAAACCAGAATCGAGGCAATTTTCCCATATTTATTTCTATGCAAAAGTGCTATGAGTGGCAATATGAGATAGAATACCCACTCATAGTGCAGAGTCCAATGTATTCCGGCATTTATAGGAGCGACTTCGAACCCATTAAAACTTTTAATAGTCTCCAAACCGAGTGTAAACCAATAAAAGATATCCCTCAAAAGACCACCGGCCGAGAGAATCTTAAAACCGGTATTGTAGAGAGCGATAATCCCCACTAAAAACCCGGCAAAAATATATAAAGGCGCCAATCGCAATAAACGACTTCTATACAGACGAAACATATCGGCTCCGCCATTATTGGCGATCAATTTTGTCCAATAAAGGAAACTAGTGGTTATAAAAAACAATATAACAGCCTCACCGCCCAAAAACCTATAGAATCGGTCGTCTGTTATCTGCCAGATACCGGTTTGAAAAAAAGAATGATTCTGTATCGCGTGTTGGAAAAATACCCCAATAGCCAGAAATCCGCGCAGGCCATCGAGAGACTCGTAGCGTTCGGCGGATTCGGCTTTGGCTATTTTGCGATAAAAAGGAATGATTTTTACCAAAACGGCCCCTAGTCCGACGATGAAGGCCATGATAACAAAGTATGGGATGATGCTGGTGTAACTCAATTCCATTTGCCGGGTTTTAGAGTAATGTCATGGCCACGCTTAATCTGCACATTCATAACTTAATTTTACCACAACTAACCCTGGAATCACGAAGTCTGAAAATGATAAATATTATATTTTCTCTTAAAACCCGGATGCGTTGTCTTGAGCTTTCTTGATAGTGCCGTCACCCAATCCTCCTATCCACAATGGTAAGAGGTCACCACCGGTCAGGTAGTACCCTATTTGACCCACTGCATTAATAGGTGGCGGACAATCCTCTTTCGGTATAGCACATGTGTAATGAATTACCGCTCCAAAATATCTGATACCCAAAAAACAGCCGATGACGATGATAATCACTCCAAATATTTTTAGATATCGTTCCATATATTTATTTTTTGACCTCCAATATATCCCCCGGCTGACACTCCAGCGCTTTGCAGATGGCTTCAAGGGTCGAGAACCGGACGGCTCTGGCTTTTCCATTTTTCAAAATGGAAATATTGGCCATGGTGATTCCGACCTTCTCCGCGAGTTCGGTGACGCTCATTTTTCTCTTGGCCAGCATTACGTCGATATTGATTATAATTACCATATTATTTTGGTCATACCGTTAGGTCATTCTCTGATTTTATATTCATGATATTTTGCAGAAGTTTCTCCAGGACTGCCGTAAAGACAGCAACCACTAGTGGGGCAAATATAAAGACCAGTCCAATCACTACAGCACCGGGAGCGTCGTCTTTGTCTGCTACATAAATTATGTACGGCATTCCCACGGCATAGAGTACGCTAATCGTGAACGCACAATATTTAATATTCTTTACCGCCTTCACCGACATTTCCGAGAACGCTGTGTTCTTGTCGATGTAATTTAAAAGCTGTAAACCATGATAGAGCCCAATGAAAAACGGTATCGCCGCTACACCCGCAATAAATAGGACGGGAAGAAACATCCCCGCATTTCCGGAAATGCTTACCCCTCCGATAATCACGCAAAGCCCAAGCACGGCAAGCCCGATAAGATAAACCACCACCTTCAGAAATAAAGTTGACCCTTGTTTCATTAATCTAATACTAGTCTATATTTATCGTTTGTCAATATATTATTATCGTTATCTGTGGATAATCACTTAAGAGGCCACCCCGCCGAATAACATCAAAATCCATAGAAAATTCCTATGGGTTACAACTTCAATAAATCCAAGCTTATTCGCTTTCTCTATTTTTTTCAACTTCAAGACTTTAATGACGCCTAATTTGCCCAGATGACGAAGGTAAATATCTTGTTGCCATTACCCAAGTTACGTTCATACAATGCTCCGTGACCATCCGATGATGTTCGGATTTGTTTACCCCATGTAGATGGGCTGGAGTGATCAACCTCCTGCCTGTTTGATAAAGATGTTTGGCTAACTGTGGTTCCTGAATCGAGATGAGAGTAAATAGTCTCGAGCATGTCATAGTCATGCTGATTTGGGTGTTGATTTGTCGACGGATTACTTGTGTAGTCCATACACGTACCGAGGTTGGCGTTATTGAAGTCTTCATCTTGATGATTAAGACCGAAGGTATGTCCGATTTCTTGGCACATAGCCAAATTTTTCCATGCAGGAGTGTTGTATTTAGTGGTGTTGAAATATGAGTCGTTCAATTTAACTGTGCCCTGAGTGATGTGTTCTCCACTTGCCCAAATACTTGCAACACCAAGCCAACCATTGTTGCCGTATTTACTGTTGCAGACTTCGACTCGTCCAGATACGGCCCGACAATTCTTTGGGTTAGTACTACCTGGAACTATTAACGTATCAAGTGCACCTGAAAGACTCCAGTCATTTGATGCCCCAATGAGTTGGGTATCCCAATTTGGTGATAGGTTATCTCCAAGTTTAAGAGTAAATGGGTTCGCCGTGCGACCCCAGTGATAGTTGCCCCATGAGTGGTTGGCAAGAACGGGAGTAGCGACAAGCAACAAAAAAAGTGTGATTAAGCCACCGAGAGAAGTCGTGATAATTTTCATCATAACCCTAATGATAGCAGTTTGGACATACATCCACAAGACCATTTTCATCTGAGAGAAATTTCTGTCCTCGATACAACTACTAATGGACTCGGTATTCAATTAACCCCATAGGAATTTCCTATGGGGTTAAAATAAAATGATACTTAATTAAACATAAATTTGTTATTTTTTTATTATATCAACTTCTATACTTTTAACAGTGTTCTTCTGCGATAAACATATTTCCTTATTTCCTCCACAAAAACTATAGAAGTTGCAACTAGTAAGATTATTAACCATTCTGAAAATTCAAGTGGAACAGTACGAAGAATTTTTTGTAAAAATGGTGTGTAGACGGCAGCAATTTGAAGTAGGATTACGATTACAGTTGCTCCAACTAAATATATATTTGAAAACCAATTCATACTAAAAATGGACTTGCTTTCTGAGCGACAATTCCACGCATTGAACCATTGGAATACAGCCAAAACAGTGAGAGATATTGTCCATGCTTTAGCAATATCAGTTTCAAAGTATTGACCAAACAAAAATAAAGTTCCCAACATCATAGGTAATGCCATAACTATCATTCTCTGAACCATGAGTGAGTCAACGATGTATTTTTTAGGACGTTCGAATGTTCCAGATAACAAACCATTCTCTTTTGGTTCCATAGCCAAAGCCACATCAAGAAATCCGTCAGTTACAAAGTTAAGCCAGATGATTTGAGCGGCGAGAATTGGTAAAGGATAGCCTATGAATAGAGCAACAGAAATTGTAAGAACTTCTCCTGTACTTGTTGAAAAGAGATACAAGATTACTTTTTTTATTGTTTTGTATATACTTCTACCTTCTTCAATTGCAGAGATTATACTTCCAAAATTATCATCCAGTAAAACTATGTCTGATGCCTCCTTTGCCACTTCTGTACCTATTTTACCCATTGACACGCCAAGATCAGCCGCAACAAGAGATGGTGCGTCATTAACTCCGTCTCCTGTCATAGCAACAATTTCTCCACGACTTTTGTATGCATTAATAATCTGCATCTTGTGTTCTGGAGTTACTCTGGCAAAAACTGTAGTATTTCCAAGCTTATCTGCAAGCTCAGTGTCGTACATACTCTCAATATCTTCTCCAGTTAAAACAATGTCTCCCTCTTGATATATACCAGCTTCTTTTGCAATAGCTGTAGCGGTTATTTTGTGATCACCTGTAATCATAACCACCCTAATACCAGCTTCTTTCGCACGACTCATGGCGTCCGAGACTTCTGGTCTTAAAGTGTCCTGCATACCAAAAAAACCTACAAAAGAAAGTGAGTGAACTGACTCTGTTTTTAGTTGTCTTGGGGCATCGTTGCGAACTGCAACAGCAATAACACGAAGTCCTTGTTCTGACATATGAACAAACATTGCTTCTACCTCCTCTTTTTCTTTTGCTCTGAATGGGTGATTTTCTCCATCACGTTTAATATGAGTACATAGAGATAGTAATACTTCTGGAGCGCCTACTACAGTCAAAAGATGGTCATTTTCTATTTGACTTACACTTGCGTGATATTTCAATTTATAATCAAAAGGAATTTCTGATATAAGTGGTGACTCCCGTAGAAGGTCGTCTTTGTGAAAACCTAGTTTTTCTCCAAATACCAAAATGGCTGCATCAGTTGGATCACCTGAAATACGCCAATTATTTGTTTCTTCTGCATATAGAAGTCGAGCATTTGCTACAAGTGAAGAAACTCTGCCGAGGTATAGTAACTCATTATTATTCGTTGGAGTTATAATTTCTTCGCCAAGTTTTATTTCTCCTTTTGGTTCATAGCCAATACCTCCAACTTCAAATATTCTGTCATTTATCCATGCTTTACGAATGACAAGTTCATTTTTAGTAAGTGTGCCTGTTTTATCAACCGCAATCACTCGTGCTTGTCCCAGAGCTTCTACCGCTTGAAGTTTTTTAACAAGTGCATTTCGTTTAGACATTCTCCATACACCTGTAGCAAGTACGAGTGTCATGACAATTGGCAGACCTTCTGGAATAATCGAGACTGAAAGAGACACAACAGTTGTAAACATCACTTTAATAGAATGGCCAGAGAGAACACCGACAGTAAAAATGACTGAACCGATAAGAGCAACTGCAACAATAATCGCTCGTGAGAGATAACGAATGTTTGCTTTGAGAGGAATTTCCGTATCAATTGTTGAGATCTGCTTCGCTATTCCACCTATTACCGTTGAAATACCTGTAGCTACAACTATTGCTCTACCATTACCTGAAACAATATTAGTTCCCTTAAAAACCATATTTTTCTGTTCTGCTGTTGCCAAATTATCACCACTCACAGCCTCAGTGATTTTATATATCGGCTCTGATTCTCCAGTAAGGGACGCTTCGTCTATTTTAAGACCTTGAGACGTAACAACTCGTGCATCAGCTGGGATTCTTTCTCCCTCTTGGAGAAGAATAATATCGCCTGGAATTACTTCACGATCAGGAATTATGTATTCTTTTCCATCTCGAAGAACGGTCGCATTTGTTTCAACAAATTTCTTTAGAGCAAGAAGTGTATTCTGGGCTTTACCTTCTTGAATTACTCCAACAACTGCATTAAATAAAAGCACTGCCAGAATAATATAACTATCCATTGTTTCTCCCATGAGAAAAATAACTGCACTTGCCACTAGAAGAATGTATATGAGTGGACTTTGGAATTGATTGAAAAATAGTCTCAACTTAGAATGAGGTTTTTCTTCTGGAAGACTATTTTGACCATATTGTTTGAGGCGGTCTTTCACCACATCAAGAGATAACCCCCGGTCAGAACTTTCAAGTTTATTAAATGTTTTCTCTAATGAAAAAGAGTGCCATGATTGTGACATAACATACATTATATAGAAAATTGTCTATCTTTTCGACTATTGTTTCTTATTTAAATTTAAATGATTCATCCACGCCCCACTTCATATCACCCTCAAATCGAAATATGGTTACATTATCAAATGGAATTACAAAATTTGGCCTTTCAACTGTCGCCACATAATCCCATATCATTTTAATTTCTTCTTCAGATACTCGGTTCATCAGTGTCGCGTGCGGATGCCAAAACGGAAAATTCTCCTGGGTCATTCCTGGAATCTCTTTTATTTTTCTTATCAATTCTTCCGCTGTAGTCCTTACTGAACTATCGGGTTCCGTCCTAGCAAATACGACCTTATCGTCAAAACGGTCAAAATCCGATATGGTAAAATTCCCGGAAACTTTTTTATCCGATATCCAGTTTTTTAAAAAACTTCTAGTGGGTTCAACATCTTCAATATCGGACAGATAAAATATTGTGATATGTGGTGGAAGTTTTTCGTAGATTTTCCATGTGTTAAACTTCTCAGAAATACTTTTAGCAAGGCTACTGTGCCACTTTGCTGCTTCTCCTTGAATTAAGTATCCAATGAAATATTTCATTTGGCTGCGGGACTTGGAATCGAACCAAAATTTTCGCTTTCAGAGAGCGACGTGCTACCTTTACACCATCCCGCAATGAATCTCAGAATAACTCAAAAACCTCAATTTTACAAGAAAATTGAGGTTTTTGAGTCACACCTAAAATCTATATTTATTGAAACTTAACGTATGTAGGCACAGCGAGCATCTTTGGGTCTTTTATCCAATCACGACAATCCCAACCAACACTGTTTAGTCCTGAGCCTATGACGGCACCACTGGTTAAATCTTTAGGAATAACCGACGGAAGGTCTGCGATGGTTCTGATAGGAGTTACTTTGCCGGTTGATTTCCCCTCCTCCCATGTATACAAGTTGTTTGGGTTATATATCATCATAGTGAGAGTGGTATCGTTTGTAGAGGAAGTGCGGAATTCGCCTCTCATCTTGCCGTCCGCTATGTAAACAACATCTGTACTTCTGGTCGTCGGACTGACCGTTTCGTATTTACAGACGTGACTACCGGACTGAGTGAAAATTGCCGGAAACGTGTTAGTTTTATTGACGGAAGTCTGGGTAGAAGGCGACGTTGTCGTATCGCCGACATTATCTACATTTTGCGTCGCTGTGGCCGAAGAGTCGGTCGGAGCGGGGTCTGTTGATGCGTAATAAATTGCCCAAGCGAGCACCAAAGCGCCTACTATCGCAACAATAATCCAAGTTTGTTTACCCATATAATGATATTATCTAATAACTACCTTATAAGACGTACGAGAAAACGAAACATTTCACCTCTGAATTATAGGCTATTTCCCTTTATTTTTTAAGCACGCCTCTACAAATGCATTAAACAAAGGATGTGGATGAAGCGGTCTGGCTTTGAACTCAGGATGAAACTGGGTACCGAGAAAAAACGGATGAACCGGTTTTGGCAGTTCGGCTATTTCCATAAGCCTGCCGTTGGGAGAAGTGCCCGAGAAAACCATCCCTGCTTTTTCTATCTCCCCTATATATTCCGGACTTACTTCGTATCGATGACGGTGCCGTTCGGAAATTTTATTTGTTTTGTAAGCATTTTCGGCGATACTCCCCTTTTTCAATTTTGCTGGATAAGCCCCGAGTCGCATGGTAGCGCCATACCTACCTTCAGCCAACATTTCTTTCTGTTCCGGCATTATATCTATAATGACGTGCGAGGATTTCGGGTTTATTTCTGCGGTATTTGCATCTTTCCAACCCATGACGTTTCGACAAAACTCTATGACTGAAAGTTGCATACCGTAACAGAGACCGAGATACGGAATCTTATTTTCTCTCCCATATTTAATGGCCTTTATAACCCCCTCTATACCGGACTTGCCGAACCCGCCAGGGACGATAATGCCGTCAAAACCTCCCAATTCTTTGACTTTTCTCGGGTCAGATTCGTATTTTCTGGAACTTATCCATGTCAGTTTTATATTTGCCCCTTTCCAGTATGACGAAAACTTTATTGCTTCAATCACCGACAGGTATGCATCGGACAACATGAAATCCCCTGTATCAAAATACTTTCCGACCACGGCCACTTTTAGATTTTTCTTAGCATTCTTTTTCTTCGACAACATATTTCGCCATTCTTTCAAATCTTTTACGCGACTGTTGATTCCGAAATGGGCTAATACGATATCGCCGAGCCTATCTTTCTCGAAATTAACCGGAACATCATAAATACTAGTGACATCAGGCGCCGAAATGACATTCTCGATGGGTACGCCAGTAGCAAAAGCGATTTTTTCTTTCCTTTTATGGTCCAAAGGTCGCTCCCCTCGTGCAATCATCACATCCGCGTTTATTCCGTAAGAGTTCAGTTGTCTTACCGCGTTCTGGGTCGGCTTAGTTTTCATTTCACCGAGATTTTTCGGCACGGGCAAGTAACTAACCATGACGAACATAACATCCTTCGGATATTTGAGTTTCAACATTCTGGCCGCTTCCAGAAATATAGCGTTCTGATACTCACCAATCGTTCCGCCGATTTCAAAAACGGTTATATCGGATTTTGTCTTTTGAACCGAAACTCTAATGCGTCTCAAAATTTCTTCGGTTATATGATAAACAGGCTCAACGCATTTACCGTCATAACCCAGGGCGCGTTCCTTGTCTATAACATGCTTGAAAACCATTCCGTTTGTCATGTAGCTTTCGGTAAAAAGTGACTTATTGAGAAACCTCTCATAATTCCCCATATCCTGATCTGTCTCAAGTCCGGAATCCAAAACAAAAACCTCGCCATGCTCGGCGGGGTTCATTGTTCCTGCATCAACATTGAGATATGGATCGCCTTTTATGAGGTTAACGACAAATCCCTTTGACTGAAGGATGAGTCCAATAGATGAAGTCGTTACTCCCTTGCCCACTCCAGACATCACACCACCAACTACAAATATATATTTGTGACTGTTTTTCTGCTTCATTACCTCCCATCATATACAAATATGCAAATGATGTAAATCGTCTAGATTTTTAATATTGAAAATTGATTCATTGTAAATTCAATGAAAATTGTAAATTGTAAATTGAAAATTAAACCTTCAGATATTTGCGTACGGCCAAAAAGCTAGATATGGCGCCTATGGCCACTCCCGAGCCGACGATTATTAGGAAGATTTGGCCAAAATTCGCGGTGTAATAACGGAAAATGTTAAGGCCGACAAAAAACTGCTCCGTAGTAGAACCTAACCATATGGTGATTGGGTAAAAGAGTATTAGGGTCAATATAGCTGATATAAACCCGTATATAGCACCCGCCACGAAAAACGGCCCGCGGATATAGTTGGCTGAAGCGCCGACAAGACGCATGACGGATATTTCGTCCCGAGACATGTATATAACCAGCCGAAGAGTATTAAATGTAATGAGTATGGAAATGATAATAAGAAAAAATGTCATTATAAACCCGAGCCGGTTTGCCGAGTTTATGATGTTTGTTAGGCGGTCAATCGCGTCTTTGTTTTGGTAATAGTTTACTTTATCGATTATGCCGGTACCGCCAGTAGTAGCCGTAGTTTTGCTATCCAAAAAACGAGCGATGCTTGCATACTGTGACGGATCTTTGGCTTTTATGTTGAGTGTTGCTCCAAGAGGGTTTTGGTCCAGTTCGTCCAAGGCCTGCAATGTAAACTCGTCATTTTCGTGTCGTTTCTTGAACTCGGCCAAGGCATCCTCACGAGAAACATAAACGACGGGAGGGGCGACTTCGACAAGTCCCTCCAAACTTTTTTTTACATCCATAACATCCGCCTCCTCGGCATTGGTGACGAAATAAACATTTATATCAACTTTGTCTTTTATCTGTTGTAGTGTAGAGGTGAGAAGCGCTCCCGATAGTATAGTCGAACCTATGACAAAAAGAGTGACAATCATGACCAGGATGGACGAAAGTGAAATAAAACCGTTACGCCAAAAACCGTAGAACCCGGAACGAATCACTCTTTTTACTTTTATCCACATCATAATGATTGCATTAAATTTTCAATTTCTAATTTTCAATTTTCAAACAAATTACCTAAAAATTCAACACTTCCCCCGTTTGATTCATTGTAACATTGTATCATTGATTGAAAATTGTAAATTGTAAATTGATAATTACGTTATTTGATAACAGTCAAATAACGTACTTACCTTCTTTGTCGTCCCTAATTATCTTCCCATTCTCCATAGTGATAACCCGACGTTTCAGAGAATCGATTACCCCTTTGTTATGTGTCGTCAATATAACCGTAGTCCCCAAGTCATTTATTTTTTTTAAAATTTGGACTATATCGTATGTGTTCAAAGGGTCTAGGTTCCCCGTTGGCTCATCGGCTATGATAACGTCGGGCTGGTTGACGATAGCTCGAGCGATTGATACTCGTTGTTTCTCTCCTCCCGACAACTCGCCGGGGAAATTCCACATTTTTTTGCTCAAATCCACCAGTTCTAGAACGTGAGGAACATCGGCCTCTATCTCCTCGTCTGTCCGTCCGGCTGCTTCCATAGCAAAAGCGATGTTTTCGTAAACATTTCTGTCCGGAAGAAGCTTAAAATCCTGAAATACTACGCCGACCTTGCGACGAAACTCGTTAATCTGCTTTTTATTCAGTTTATGTATATCTATAGACTCAAAGTAGACCTTGCCTTTGGTAGGACGCTCCTCGGCCAGTATCATTTTTATGAGAGTGGTCTTGCCTGCTCCGGAGTGGCCGACAATAGATACAAATTCCTTTGGCTCTATGGAAAATGAGACTTCTTCCAGAGCAACCGATTTATCCGTATAAATCTTTGTAACCTTATCAAAATGAATCATGTTTATCCGCACACTAACTTAAGTATCGTTACTTGTGCTTTATTATTAAATATCTCAGCTTATAATCTTACGCCTATTGTACCACAAGACAATCATATACGTAGTAACCATGAGCGCAATACTTAAGTTAGTGTGCGGACAGGTTATACTGTATTAGACGTACAAGGGCAAAATAATTACTGTTTATTTTTTATATGATATTCCAGTTTTCTACTGCGACAGTGAGATACCATACCAAGATATGAAATTAGAATACCTTGAAATTTGGTTGGGGAGATAATTCCCGATTTGAGTTTTTTGCTGATCAGACTTATATTTTTAAGAACTCGCTTTTTTGTATGAGTCCTCAGCACAATCATATGAGGTAGCATGACATATCCTAGAAAATCGATTCCTTTCTTGACTGAGCGGACTTCTACTTTGTTAGGATGAAGTTCTAATCTAAGATTTTCATAAAGGAACTCCCTTATCCTTTCAATCAATCCGGAAAGAGATTCTGAATCCTCGGAAACAATGATGAAATCGTCACAATACCTGAAATAGTATTTTATTTTCAACGTATGTTTTACAAATTGGTCCAACTCGTTGAGGTAAATGTTGGCAAAGAGTTGACTTGTCACGTTGCCGAGAGGCAAACCTTTGCCTTTTTCCTTTTCAAAACTTCGGAAAAGTAGGTCTATAAGTTGCATCGTTTCATGACATGATACTTTTTTCTCTATGAGACTTCGCAATATAAAATGGTCTATTGAATCAAAAAACTTTCTAACATCACATTTCAAGACATGTATTTTTCTTTTCCAATTCCTGCTTACTTTTCTACAGGCCACAAAAGACCGTTCCACACCGAGATGTGTTCCGTGTAAATCTCGCGACGAATACGAGTCATGTATAAAATGTTTATCAAAAATCGGATAAAGTAGGCGATATATCGCCTGATGTACAATACGGTCATAAACGCTTGCTTTGTGTATATGTCTGCGTTTTGGATCATAAACATAAAAAGCGGAGTATGGCCTATGATGATAATGTCTCGAGGTCAAATCTTCATACAATTGAAAAATATTATCCTCAAGATTCAGTTCAAATCTAGCCACATCTGCCTTTTTTCTTTTACCCTTCTTAAATTCTTTCCACGCTCCAAATAAATTTGATAGACTTATAATATTATGAAACAAATTCCCTTGAACGGTGCCCCCCCCCCGCAGCGATGTTGATATTTCCATCATTCATAGTATTAAACAAGTATACACGATTATTTATCAGACAGGAAAAAAATTACCAAAAAGCGATAAATTAGGTATTCATGCTTACATTGAAGGCTTGGCTCGGAATATACTAGAGCTGCTTATTTCAGCAAGTTTTAGTTATAAAAACAAAAAACCGGAAGTTTTGGAAAAGGCTAGGATACTTCTTGAGGTATTGAAACACTTTGTTAGGGTAGAGTACGAACTCCATATCATCGACGAAAAAGCCTATATAAGGATTGAGTCCGGTATTATAGAAACCTCAAAAATGACAAATGGTTGGATAAAATATCTTTCTCAACAAAATACCCCGACGTAGTCAGAGTATTTGTTAAAACTTCTGGCGAAGACCGTTCGTCGGGTTCGCATTGTCGACGGTACACGCGTTCACGTAGACCCTCGAGGTGTTCGGGAGCCAGTACACGTAGGGGACGTTGCCATCTGTGTAGCGAGAACAGTCTTTCTGTGAATTTTCTTCCGTTTCACCGATTCCCTGTTTCCAAGGTCTCTGGGTTATACCCTCAGGTGCGAGGCACTGTGTTGCATCATCACATCTAGAAAAATCTATGCATAAACACTCACAGGCAGTTTTATTTTTTGGCAAACTATTATGTTTTTTATAAAAAAATAAAAATACACTAGTTTAACAGCCAAATTTAGTATAAGAAATATCCGGCACCAACGCAAAGCGTTAGTGCCGGATACAAGGGTAAAAATTAAAAAGGTTAGAGGGAAAAACTACGCTGCTTGGCGAAGACCGAACGTCGGGTGCGCATCGTCGACGGGACACGCGAACACGCAGACCCACGAGGGGCGCGGGAGCCAGCACACGCAGGGGACGCGGCCATCTGCGTAGCGAGAACCTGTGCAGAAGGTCATACCCGTGTTGTCCAGATGCTGTCCGGTCTCCACAAAGTACTTGACCTCAAACACCATCCTCTCGAGGAGTGTCATGCCGATGCTGCCGGCCATGTCGCTATCTCGCGTAGACTTGCCCAAGAACTCGCCATCTGGCTCGACACCGTCACGAACCCAGACGGCGTAACTCATAGTCGATGTCCGGGTGTTGACCGTGACGCTCGCGTCCAAATCCTCCGCGTAGACCCAGACCTGGAACTTACTCCGCATAATTGCCAGAGTTGCATTCATGGAAAGGCCCATGGGAATGAAGATGAGGCGCCACGAGCCAACTTTCGGCCTCTCGCGCACGACAACTTCCGAGAAGTCCGTGACCATTTTGAAGTGGTCTTGATAGAACTTCTGCCATTCGGCGCGCACTTCGGCATACGGGTCAGCGGTGATCTCAAACACCTTTTCCAGCGCCTTGCGCAGGACGGTGTTCTTGTTTCCGAGCAGGTGTTTGACCTCCTCGAACGACAATCTCGCCAGAACACCAGCGATGAAGCCGGCAAGCGAGATGATCATCTCCAGAGTCGGCAGCCGCTTAGGCGCCTTCTTATCGGTCGAGTTCTGTCCTGGCTTTGTGGCCATTTTGTCCCTCTTTCCTTTCTTGTGAAAAAACGATTTGGTGACACCACGTCACCCTTTCTACTTTCAAACCGTACTATATATTAAATATATGGCTGTGTCAATACATTTTCGTAAATACCCTTATTATAAGCCACTTTCGGCTTCAAACCTAAAGCTTTTGCTCGGCTGAAATAAACTCTTCCAGTTCACCGTTTAATACAGCGTCTATGTTAGAGGTCTCTACGTTCGTTCTGTGGTCCTTGACCATCTTGTACGGATGCATAACATAAGAGCGGATTTGGTTCCCCCATTCGATCTGGGTGGTTTTGGATATATACATCCCCTTTTCTTTAGAAATTCGTGCTTCTTCCATAGCCTTGTAAAGTTTTCCGTGCAAAATCTGCATGGCTTTTTCTTTATTTTGGCCTTGAGACCGTTCGTTGTCACTCTGCGCCGAAAGATTTGTTGGGATATGGACAACACGAACAGCGGTTTCTCTCTTGTTTACGTTTTGACCACCAGGACCTGAGGAGCGAGAGAGTTCGACACGGATCTCACTCTCTGGAATCTCAAAGTCTTTTACTTTTTCGAATTTCGGAATAACCTCAACCATTGAAAATGATGTATGGCGCAGAGATTTGGCATTGAAAGGCGAGATGCGAACGAGACGGTGTACGCCAGACTCGTTTTTCAGAGTTCCGTACGCGTTCTTTCCGGATATCTCGATAGTTATATTTCTGTAACCACCGTGATCATTTTCGTTCTGATGTAGAACTGTCACACCAAAACCGGTCTTGGAACAAAATTTTAGATACATATTGAGAAGAATAGCAGAAAAATCTTCGGAGTCGTCACCCCCTGCTCCGGAAAATATGGTCATGACAACATCTCCTGGGTCGTATCTGCCAACTCCGACGATTTCAGCCTTTAACTCTTGTATTCGGCGCAAAGTGGCTTGAGCCTTGTCTTTGTTAGACCAAAAAGTCGTCAATTGCATCTCGGCTTCAAGCATTTCAAGTTCTTTTTGTAACTTTTCTTTATTATCCATCCCGTTAGAGATAGGAAATCCCTCTACTGAGGCATTTCCGTACCAGCCTATCTGTTTGTAAGGATATTTCGACCATAATCATTGTGGACATATCGTAAGTGAATCAACTGAATGATCTCTAACGGGATCCATGAGCCAAAAGCGGGAATCGGACCCACGTTCCTACTTTACGAAAGTAGTGTTCTGCCACTGAACTATTTTGGCATTATCCTCATAAAGAACGGAGAAACTTTACCACAGAATCATCTCCAGGAAAATCAACGGCAGGAACAACTTTACTACTACCAATAAGTATGTTATACAACCTATAATTATGACAATCCGGGTACTTTAATTTTAATTCTTCTTGTTTATTTTCTATGGCCTTAACTGCCGCATAAAAAACATCGCCCGGTCTGCTATATGCCGCCACGATAAACTGGCGACCCTCATCTACAATAGCATCTTCTGAACCGTTATTTTCAAAACTCATATGATTATTGTACTAGAAAACTAACAAAAACTGGAGCCGGTGGCCAGACTTGCACTGGCGGCCTCGTCATTACCAATGACGTGCTCTAACTGCCCGAGCTACACCGGCGGTTTATAAACATTACTTTTCAATGTTATTACATATCTTCTATGTTAGCAATTTGTGAACAAATCAAATTTCTCAGTTTCACGTTATTAAAATGGACCAGAACCACGCCATAATTCATCTTATTAGCATATGTTCCATCTCCCCTTCTCTTAAGTATTGTCGTCTTAGAGAATTGAGCACTTTTTACCGATAAATACTTGGTCCAGAATAAAATAAGTTCATCGACATCAAGATCGTCGTATGTTTGCAACTGAAATTTTAATTTCCTTTTATCTATTTTGTAAATCTTGGTAAGAAAATATAGAAATCTTTTAATTAAAGCAGGGTCACTGTTACATAATCTAACTGCATGGAGATTTCTCTTTGTACCTTCACCCCAAAACAAACCTAACCCTAAGCCGAAAAGAAACATATCACCAAGTTTTTTCGGGGTATTAAAGGAAAAGGGGTCACCTTTTGGATTGTTCCTTTGATACGTGGCCTCGGATATTGTTCTTTTTTTAATATCAAACTTTTCTAGCCAGTAATTCACTTTATGTTCTGAACATTTATATATTCGACCAATCTGTTTTGAAGACAACTTCTTACTTAGATATAATTTTTCTAGTTTTGTTTTTTCCATTCTTGGCAGAGTACTTCATGATAACACATACATTCTACTAAATAACGCTCGATCAATCAACTACTTTAATTTCTTCAAATCTTCCAGTATTTCCTCGGCATGTGTTTCCGGTTTCACATTTTCATATATCTTTGCGATCTTGCCTTTTGGGTCGATAAGAAATGACTTACGGAACGTTCCCATGTATTCCCTACCCATGAATTTCTTTTTACCCCAAACGCCATACTTCGTCACGACCTTTTTATCCAGATCGGCAAGAAGCTTAAACGGCAGGTCGTATTTTTCGACAAACTTTTTGTGACTTTTTGAGTCTTGGATGCTTATACCGAAAACCTGCAATTTGAGTTTCTTAAAATCCGGCATCATGTCACGAATAGCACAAGCCTCCTTTGTACATCCCGGAGTATCGTCCTTTGGGTAGAAGTAGATGAGCACCCACTGTCCCCTGTAGTCGGACAGCTTATGACTTTTCCCGTCCTGATCCGAAAGAGTGAAATCCGGAGCGATGATATTGGTTTTGAGTTTCATGGTCACAGTATAACATCATGCGTGACCCAGTAGATGATGTTATACTTCTATTTCTTATAAAAACTTATTTCTGGAGCTGTTATTTGGATGAGAGCATTCCTCAGAGCTTCCTCCAAACTGACTTCTCTCAATAGGGTGCCTCCAGAATATGTGCCCCAAGTATCGTTCGGAAGTTTCCCGTATTCTTTTTCAATAATACTCATGACATCAGAATGTTCCATTTTTAACTCGTCCATCTTTTTGAGAATAAAATCGGGCACTTTCAATCCACTTGAATAGCCATTATATTCTTTGATTTCGTCGGTTATGACAACAACCCATGCTTCTTCATAAATGTGTCCGTATCTTTCAATAAGACCGCTTTCAAGTCCAATATAATAATTTCCATCCTTAATATTTGATTTACTATCAACGGCGCGGTTTCTTGCTCCATCAAAAGTCTGCTTGTCCCATGGAGTCTCTGGCATCTGTGATTTTGCTCCGTAGCCTTCTATTGAAATGTCTTTATTAGCAAAAAACTGTCTTATAACTTTTTCCGCAATTTTTATTTTTCTATCGCTTGCCGAGCCAATTACAAATTTCATACCAAAATAATACCACAGTCCAAATCCACTACACGCGTGGACGAAGCACCAAAGCAAGCATGATGCTCGGCATGCTTTTTGTGGCTTATTTATTGAGTAAAAACGATGCGCGGTCGACCGGAAGGGGTCTTGAGGGTCAAGTTTCTAAACTCGCTACGCTCGTTAAGAACTTCCTCCTTACAGGAGCAGTACCCCTTTCGCATTTTGTTTACAAAACGCTCAAGGTTTTACGAGGCTCCGCTTCTCACCCCGAGCTCGCCTGTCGCAACGCGACATGGCTCCGCTTGTTCAAGTCCGGACAAAACTGAAGCAGTTCAGTTTTTTCGGCCACGCAAAAAGTCCCAACAGGGACTTTTCTTGCGCGACTTACTGGACGACATCAGAACCAGATTTGAGAGAATAAATGATACTACAATCTATATCCCAGACTTTTCAATCGAGAGGTCTACGATTTTATTATAAGCGGATTGAAGTCTGTATCTGTATCATAATAATCCTCATCTTCTGATTTTTTGAGTTTAGTTACTACAAAATAAGTTGCTGGAGTAAATACAACCTCAACAAGTGTTTTCAAAAACCAACCCGAAAGGATTGAGCTTATAAGTAAATTATTTGGTAATACAGAATAAAGTGCAATTGTATAAAATAGAACAGTATTTGCTCCTTCACCAATAATAGTTGAGGTAATTGTTCTGAGCCAAAGGTGTTTACCTTTTGTCCAAATTTTCATTTTAGCTAAGACATAATCATTAAGTATTCCTCCAATCCACACAGCTATCCATCCACCAAGAAGAATTCGCGGAACTGAACCAAGAACACGAGTAAAGGCTTCACTGGCATCAAAACCAATAGCAGGAGGTAACCAAACTACTAATTGGTAAATCAATCCCGCTATAACTGAAGCAAGCAGGGCTTGCCAAACAACACTTCTAGCCTTCGAGTAACCATAAACCTCTGTAAGAATATCAGAAAAAATATAAGTTATTGGAAAATAGAGAACTGTCGCAGAAACTGTAAAAACACCTAGTTGAACAATTTTTCCAGCAGTTACATCAGAAATAAGTTGAAATGCAATATAGAGAGTAGTTATAAGACCAAGATATTTATAAGTCTTCATGACAAAATACTACCACAGTTCAAGTCCGCTACACCGTGAACCAAGCACCAAAGCAAGCATGGTGCTCGGCATGCTTTTCGTGGCTTAAAATATAGCTGGATTTGTATAGTAACATGTGTTACTATACAAATATGAATAAAAAGATGTATTCCACTCAAGAAGTGGCCAATATACTTAAACTGAGTCGTGTTGAGATATTTAGAAAAATAAAGAATGGAAAATTAAAAGCCGAGAAAGTTGGTAGAAATTATGTTATTGCTCAGGATGACCTCTTAGAAGCGCTAGGTAAAATTGTAGGCGCCTCAAAAAAGCTTAGAATTGAAAGTGCTGTTAAGAGAGCAATGAAAGAGTATGGTAAAACTTTTAAAAAACTTTCTGAAGAATGAGAGCTAAAATTATCACCATAGCTGAAGTAGAACTTACTGCCTTTGCTCTTGCAAAGGAACTTATGACATGGAATGAGCCTATTCCAGACTTTGGAACACGTTTTCCAAATGTATTAGAGAGTTGTCTTGGTATGCCTTTTGTTAAGTTTTATAGAAAAGATATGTACAGAGGGCTTGTCGGTAAGTCCAGTGTTTTATTTTATTTAATGATTAAGAATCATCCATTTCAAAACGGAAATAAGAGAATTGCAGTTATGACTTTACTGGTATTTTTAGCTAATAACAATAAATGGCTAAAAATGACACAGAATGACCTTTATAATTTTGCTGTTGGAATAGCGAAAAGCAGACCGACCTCACGAGAAAAAGTACTGCGAAATATCTTTAATACAATCGAAAAATACCTTATAAACTTCAGTCAGACTTGAAAACCGATGCGCGGTCGACCGGAAAGGGGTCTTGAGGGTCAAGTTTCTAAACTCGCTTCGCTCGTTAAGAACTTCCTCGCCGAGCTCGCCTGTCGCAAAGCGACATGGCTCCGCTTGTTCAAGTCCGGACAAAACTGAAGCAGTTCAGTTTTTTCGGCCACGCAAAAAGTCCCAACAGGGACTTTTCTTGCGCGGTCGACCGGACTTGAACCGGCAACCTCTCCCGTGCACTTATTCATTATTTTCATAATGGCGTGGACTATATCTTCACCATAGGATTACCCTTAGGTGCTTCGGTATCTAGTCTCTACGGCGCCCCAGCTCTAATTGTGTAATTAGGGCTGGGTTCCCTCGGTATTCGCATATCCTTCGTATGAACTCAGGACTTAGCCTTCACCGATATCCCAAAGAGTTTCAATCTGCCGTTTCGACAGAAAGCTGCATATCTACAGGGGAGTGCTCTAACCAGTTGAGCTACGACCGCATTTCCTTATATCTCTCAAATACATCTTTCTTCCTTTTTAGGAATAACTTTGATGTACCTAGAGTATTATACATAAAATCGTATAATCTCAAAGAGTTATTGACACTGTACTGCAGACGGGAATAATTTCTTTTCGACTTATATATGCAGCCGCCCAACATGCCGAAACCAGCAAGTTCTATCTGCAATGTTCTCAAGAATTTATCAGAACCTGATGTAAACATGGTCATAATAGAAAAAATACTGTGTTTCCTGTCTTTTTTCATATCTCCAATCCACACATTCCCATCACCATCAAAATAACCTCTGACAAAATTAGAAAAGTATTTTGTAGGAACATGAGAAATGGCCAGACTTTTTGTCTTTCTTTCATTAAAACCCAGCCTGCGCAGATCGTTACACATTTCAATACTACCTATCTGCATTCTCCACTGGTCCTTGTTTTTCCCCCTCCCTTTTCTAAAACTAATTTTATGTTCAGATTCTATAGTCTTTTTTATTTCTTCTACTAATCCCTCGTCAGTTATACTAATACACCAAAACTGCCCGCCACGCCTATTTACTGTGATATAACCATCCGCAGCGAAAAATCCTAGTACGTAAGCCATATTAGATGACCATTTTTTGAAAAAACCTTTATTTACTGATTTAAATACTGGCACCTATATATTATATAACGTGACAGGACATTTATCTAGCCAGTTATTAACATTCCAATTGTGTCGATGGATGGAATCGAACCATCGTCTAAGGCTTATGAGTCCTCCGTTCTACCATTGAACTACACCGACTAAAACATTTGTTTACAAATGTTCGTCCGTCCGCCAGTGTGACGGAGTAGGACAATATGAGAAATATAGCAGAAAAATACTAAAAACAAAAACCGCCATACAGCGGTTTTTGTTTTTACATGTTGCGGAGCCACGATTTGCACGTGGGTCTGCAGGTTATGAGCCTACCGAGATACTACTTCTCTACTCCGCTATTACGAGTAACGCCAAAAACAATATCACATTATACGAAGCAAATCAAAGTTATATTATCTGAAATTCCTGGAAAACACTCTGATATAGGCCTATAACCCTCTTGGCTTCGTGTTGGTTTAGTATAAACGACACACCTTCGTGGGCTATCTGATTTCTTACCTTGTGAGCTTCCCAGGCATTTTCAACGGTCAGGAAATCGCTTTTTTCTACAGCCTTCAGTTTGTCCCCTATCGACTCCCCAGGCAAAGCCATTTTCTCCAACATGTCACCAAGCATAATATCCGCTTCAAGTATGGCCAACCTCCAATCGTTTTCGTTCACCGATTCACTGTGGAATAATATTCTTTCCCATTGTGGATTCTTGTGTTCCGGCGATTTGATTTCTTCCGAAATATACATCAGTTCCGCTTCCGCCTTTATTAAACGGGATATTTTCCTGTACAGGAAAGCCACCCACCCCGCTAAGACAACAGATAACAGTATTATTCCGTACTTCAGGTATGAAATCAGACCGGCAAAAAACCGAATCGTCTTAACAAAGAAATTCGGTTCCGGCCCCGGTATGTAATCCAGATTATCTTCGGCAGCCCAACCCTCATCGCCATTATCAAACTTTACATGCCAATATCTGACACCTCCGACATTTACCGGACCGCCAAGAATTTTTCCATGGACACCCTTTTTTAGAGTACCTATCTGCTTTCCCCCGGGAGCATCATACAAAGCTGTTCCGTCTTTCGATGTTATGACCCGGTCACCCACCTTTGGATTGGCTACGGAAGAGAGCGGTACTGTTTTTTCGGAAATCAAACCGGAAATTCCGCCGGCAAAAATACCGTTTTGACCAAACATACCTATAAACCCGTTCAACAAATACAGCAAAACAAGAATAGACAGTATAAACCAAATAATTTCCACAAACGGGTCGGTTGATACTTTTTCCACCGGTTTGTCCGATTTCTTTTCTTCTGCCATGGTTGATTTTTAATGAACGAAGTGAATATTAAAATCACCACCGAGCACCACTTCGTCGGATAGTCTTATTATACTCAATATAGCTTGTTATTAAAAGTTAAAATGGACGAGGCAATAACAAAAAGTGGTGCTTCGGTGAGGAAATATATAGTCACTTCGCTCCTTATATTTCTCTCAAAAACTTTTTACCAACTTCAAAAAGCAGGTCTTCCTTTCCGTGCGAAGCCATGAACTGAACTCCTAAGGGTAGTTTCTTACCGCCAACATCCGTGAACCCAGATGGTATAGAAATCGCAGGTAAACCAACTATATTGGCCGTAACCGTGAAAATATCTTCCAGGTACATGGACAGCGGGTCACTTTTCTCCCCTATTTTCCAAGCCGGTGCGGGGGTAGTTGGAGTTAATATAAGAGAAACATCCGAAAATATTTTATTAAATTCATTCTTTAAACTCACCCTGGCTTTCTGCGCCTTACCATAATACGCATCGTAGTATCCGGCGGATAATACATATGTCCCAAGAAGAATTCTTCTACGCGCCTCTTTACCAAATCCCTGTCCACGAGTCATAGTGTAATCTTCCAAAAGATTTTTCCCATCGGCATGAAAGCCATACTTCACCCCGTCAAAACGGGCAAGGTTCGATGATACTTCGGCAAAGTTGATTATGTAATACAAAGCCAAACAATTTGGTAATTTTATATCTTTGATTTCATACCCAAGAGATTCAAGTTTTTTTACGACCTCTTTAAAATTATTTTTAACATCTACATCGATTCCTTCTCCGTTTACGAGACCCCACGGCACACCAATCACTTTATAAACTTTTGACTTTTGATTTTTGACTTTTTCATATGTCTCATCTGTTATTGTCGTACTATCCATATTATCCGTCCCTTGTATTACCTGAAAAATAATCTCCGCATCTTCAACGGTCTTACCAATCGGACCTATCTGGTCAAACGATGATGTGGCCGCAATAAGACCATACCGTGAAACACGACCGTATGTGGGTTTCAATCCAACCACCCCGCAAAAGGACGATGGTTGACGCACGGAGCCTCCCGTATCAGACCCCAAGGCACCAAGGGCCATCCCACTCGACACAGCACAAGCAGACCCGCCGGATGTTCCACCGGATACCCTTTCGACATCGTGAGGATTTCTAGTAACACCAAAGACAGAGTTTTCTGTTGAACTTCCGAGGGCAAATTCATCCATGTTGGTTCTTCCGAGAAAAACCGCACCCTGTGACTTCAGTTTCTCTATAACCGTCGCATCATAAGGGGAAATATAACCTTCCAAGATTTTCGACCCGGATGTTGATTGCTTACCCTTAACAACCATATTATCTTTCAAGGCCAAGGGAATTCCGAGAAGAGGCAGGGATTCTCCTTTTGCAATCCTCTCATCAGCCTTTCCGGCCTGCTCCAACACATCCGAATAAACTTCGAGGTACGCGTTTAACTCTTTATTTTTCTTCTCTATCTGGTCAAGATATGCTTTGGTCAAATCAACAGCGGAAAACTCTTTAGCATCAAGCTTTTTACGAGCAACAGCGATCGTGAGTGTTGAGAGATCGATCATCCCAGTATTAAAATTTTAAATTGTTTATAATATGTTCTCATTTCATTCCTCTTTCTAATTATACTTCATTGAAATAATATTTACTCAAAAATTTAATATGGGACAGGTTATAGTATTTTTTTAACTTTGAGGAGATTCTTTTCTCGGGCCGGAGCATTGGATAAGAGGTCTTCCGTGTACTGACCGGGCTGGTGCGTCACAGAATCTTCCCGCATGACGTTTCGAAGAACCGGTATCTC
Organism: Minisyncoccota bacterium; assembly: GCA_036517295.1. Lineage (GTDB taxonomy): Bacteria > Patescibacteriota > Minisyncoccia > Phycocordibacterales > DATDWN01 > C7867-006. The sequence continues at coordinate 37,899 of DATDWZ010000014.1, forward strand.
GCTTTTATCACTCGTCGGCATAGTCTCGATCTGACTTACATAACCCAAAATAGAGTCGACCTCTTTTGTCAAACTTTCCGCTTCACTATCCTCGATCTCGAGACGGGCAAGATCAGCCAAATTTTTTATATCTTCTCTTGTGATCATAATTTTATACTCATAAATAGTAGCACTTTTTCTGAAACTTATTTGATTGACTTATAATATGAAATGTAGTTTAATCCACTTGGGAGAGATTAATGGAAAATAGAGAAGCATTGGTTGACGTTCTGAACAAGGGGCGGCTGGCTATCCGTAAAACCCAGTCCGATATAGCCAAGGAATTGGGCGTGAAGGTCTCGACGGTGCGACACTGGGAGTACCGAGACAATCCGGCCCTTCCGCCCGAAGGAATGCTCCTTCTCATCGCCTGGGTCTACAGAGTGGGCCTGGACGAACTCACGGCTGCTTGGGAAATGGCCAGGCGAGCCTTCGCGAGAAGGAAAGAGGCCCGAAGGACCCTGAGAGAAAGAAGGGGTCCGAATCGCAGTTACGGCATATTCGGAAGACCGGCAAGTCGTCGGGCTGACTGTAGAAGTTTTCATTAAGCGCTAGAGAAGGAGCCGTTGGAGCTCCTTCTCGCCGAGGATTGGGATTCCCAATTGCTCGGCTTTTTTGTATTTGGAACCGGGATTTTCACCGGCCACCAAGTAATCGGTTTCTTTTGAAACACTTTCACTGACGATACCGCCAAGAGATCTGATTTTCTCCTTAACTTCATCACGACCCATAGTCTCTAGGGTACCAGTCAAAACAAAAGTCTTCCCGGAAATCTTACTCTTGGTTCCAGATGCAACAACTTTTTCTATATCGACTTCTTTAATCAGATTATTTACCGTTTTATTATTTTCCCGAGACTTGAAAAAATCGACTATTGATTCAGCGACTATAGGTCCGACACCATCTATTTTTTCCAATTCATCAACCGATGCTTTTCTCAGATTTGCTATGGTTTTGAAATTCTTGGCTAGAAGATGTGCAGTCTCCTCACCAACCTGAGAAATAGACAAGCCGATAATAAATCTGGCCAAAGTTGTTTTCTGTGCTTTTTTTATGGACGAAAGCAGATTATCCACCGATTTTTCGGCAAACCTAGGCAATTGTAGTAAATCTCCTTTTTTCAAAGTAAAGATGTCGGCATATTCGGAAATCAAATTCTCTTCCAGCAAGACATCGACTACTCTGGGTCCCATATCGGTAATGTCAAACGATTTTTTTGAAACAAAATGATAAAATTTACGCTTCTGTTGTTCGAAAGAGTTTTTATCCACACATCTCCATGCGGCTTGGCCTGGGATTCTTTCTATGGCACCATCTCCACCGCAAGCCATAACCTTTTGGGGCCAAATAAATTCTTTTTGTTTGGAAGTTCGTAATTCTTTTACAACCGAAACTATATCCGGAATAACATCACCCGCCTTCTGCAATATAACCGTATCGCCTATCCTAACATCCAACCGCCCAATTTCGTCTTCGTTGTGCAATGTCGCTCTAGAAACGGTGGAGCCGGCAACTAGAACGGGCCGGAGATGTGCCACGGGGGTCAAGACGCCGGTTCTACCCACCTGAAGGACTATATCCTCCACAACAGTAGTCACCTGTTCTGCCGGGAACTTGTAAGCTACGCCCCAGCGAGGCGATTTGGCTGTATAACCCAAGGCTTTTTGTATTTTGACCGAGTTTATTTTTATAACGATACCATCGAGTTCATAATCCAAATCATGTCTTTTTTTCACCCAACCTTGATAAAACTTTTCCAAAGAATCAAGATTATTAAAAACGACATAATTTTTATTGACACTGAATCCTAACTTTTGCAAAAGTTCCAATTCTTCGATTTGAGTTGCCGAATTTTTTCCGGAAAACTCATCGACATCATATATGAAAGAGTCCAGTCTGCGAGCTCTGGCCATCTTCGGATCAAGCTGTCTGACTGCACCAGCGGCTAAATTTCTAGTATTGGCATAAACCGGTTCGCCATCTTGTATACGAATCGCATTTATCTCTTTCAAGTCTTTTTTGCCTATCCATAACTCACCTACGGCGATAATATCCACCTTCTCTTTCAGTACCAGAGGAATACTCTCTATTGTTTTAACATTATTGGTTACATCTTCACCAACGGTACCATCCCCTCTGGTCGCTCCACGAACAAGTTTGCCTTTTTCGTATGTCAGAACCACCTTTAACCCATCAATCTTCAGTTCGCAACAATATTCTACTTTTTCCGATCCCAACCCTTCCTTTCTTATGAAATTACGAACCTTTTCGTCCCACTTTTTTAATTCACCGAAGTCGAACGCATCATCGTATGACCACTGTCTCTTCTTGTGAGTTACTTTTACAAACTCTTTTAGTGGTTCTCCGCCAACCCTATCACTCGGACTATCCGCAGACTTCAGTTCCGGATATTTATTTTCTATTTCCTGTAATTCAACGACAAGAGAGTCGTAGGCTGTGTCTGCAATCTCCGGCTTATCCAGCGTATGATAAAGGTGGCGATGTCGTTCAATCGCTTTTTTCAAACTATTCAATCTATCTTTGACATTTTGTAAGATTCTCTTTGTCATAATTTTAAATTTAAAATTTTAAATTTAAAATTTCATTAATATACCAATGTTACTCCTCTTTCATAACGACGCTGGGCTGATGTGTCACAGGTGTTATACCCCCTCGAATCTATAGTGGTCACCCCACCGGATTTTGTCACTCTTACTATCGCGCAACCTTTGGTGAAATCTATTTCAAAAATGCTTGGAGTTGCTCCTCCGATAACGGCCGATTGGGACGGAATAGTATTTACCGTATCCGGATTACCGACGCCTATAGTCTGCCCACTGCAAGTAATAGTACCAGGCGTGGAAGTGTCAAAGGCTGAGAGGCTGGGATCTTTTAGGTCCCAGTAAACAGCACATTCCGTACCTCCATCAGCGGCATAAAAGGCATATTGGGATTCATGAGCAGCCGATGCTAACAAAAGCTGCCCTAAAGAGACATTAACCACCACAAAACTGACAATCAAAAGCATTGAGGTTGTGATAATGGATATCAAAAGTGTAAAACCGGCGTTTGAAACAAACTTCCTCCCGCTCAATATTTTTTTATTTTCTGCTATTTTCATGATATTCAATTTTAAATTTAAAATTTTAAATTTAAAATTATTTTGATTATTGGTGGTTAAACAGTGTTTCTACTGCCTGAAAATATCTCGATCCCGCCCTACTGGTCCAGCTTACGGAAATAACCACACTGGCTTCATCAGCAGAAATTTGTTGCAGTTGTATTTCCCTTTTAAAATTGGTGACGGCCCAGCCACTGTTATAACCGTATAATCCGGTAACCGGGTCCTGTCTTATATTCGGGCATAGGTTTGGGGGTGAACCGGTTATTGAAGCCGAGCCACATGAAGTAACAGTCTTCAGGGGTGAATCTATTTCACAAACCTTACCAAAATAGCATGGGTCGGAAGCGGAACCGGATATACTTGCAAGCCAGTTCACTGTAGTGCCATCCACTGAATGTAAGCCATTTTCGTCTCGTATATTTTTGATAAACTCTATCGCCTCCTGGGATAGATTGAAAGCGATAGTCTGATCCTTTGCGATAGTGGAGTTCTGGATACCACTCTGAACCGCCGTAAAAGTGGCGGCTATGGATAGAGATAGTATGCTTATGGCAACCAAAGCCTCTACTAGGGTAAAGCCTTTGTTATGCGGAATTGTAAACTTCATATTTACCCTCATTATACTATAAAACACGAATTGTAGAACTCCCAGATTTGGATGCAGTTTGAGGAAGAAGAAAAAAATAATTTGAGCCTTACAATGGTAAGGTGAAAATTATTTTTTGAATTCTGACAAAAAATGCGCCGAATCTGAGAGTTCTATTGGGAATCAAACATTCGTTGAGACACCGTAGTCTCCAAGGTAAACGAAGATTGTGTTGTCGCTTTTGTTCCAGAATATCCACTAACCGAAATTATAACTTGCGGTTGATATAAATCTGCGCCGTTATTATATAAAGGCGAACCAAAAACTCTGAAGCCGAGTGAGCTTATGGTGACATCACTCGATGTTAGAAAATAATCAGCTCCTCCGTCTATAGATCGAGCAATACGGCCGTTAGTTAATTTATATATTATCCTTTTTCCATCAGAAGCTTTGATCGCTATAGACGACGCTCCGGTGGCACAATCCCTAGGTACGGTTGTATCACCCTGGGTTATATCGCAATGATAACTGTTACCAAAGCGAATACTCCTGGTCATTACCTCCAGAGTAAAATTAAGGTTGTCCATGACCGTTCTTATAGTCTGTGATTTCTGATTGGCGTCAAAAACGCTGACGATTGAACCCATGCTTATAACCATAATCAACGCAAAAAGAGAAACTGAGACTATCAGTTCTACCAGAGTAAACCCGGACACCAACTTTGGCATTGTGTTTTTATTGCGACGAAATAACATCAGTGTATAAAAAATATCTTTCATTCTGACAAAGACTAATTCTATCTTATCGAAAACACTTCGCAATAACGCCAGAGTTGGTGTGCGGGTAAACCCCTTTTTGTGTTTGGAAATACCACGAATCATCTTTATTTTTATTATACTACAAAACTAGTTAGCCAATATCTGCCCGGTGCTTTCGATAATTATGGTAGCAGTCTTACCTTTCGAAGAAGTGAGAATAACTTTACCCGTCAAACTGGGGCCGGCTTTGATTTGCCCACCATTGTTCATAAAATAAATACTTGCATCGGGGTTTGGCCGAAGAAATGTAACATCCATCGTCCTGACACTTGCTTCTGGAGGACAAGAACTTTGGTCACAGATACCTGTAATCTGTATGTTATTTCTTAGAATAAATTTCTTAATACACTCCGTGTTTCCGCTACCGCAACCACTGCCGACGGTGTACTTTTTATCCCCGTTAATATCAGCAAATATGTAATAAGCTTCAGGATCGTTGTTGGGGTCAAAATGAACTCCATAAGCTGAGCCGAATTGACCACCGCCCGGGATAACTTCTCTCACGGTAAGACCGTAGGCCTGAGCCTGACGGATAGAGATAGTCATTTCTTGTTCGGCGGCATTTAGAGACAAGCTGTCCGTAAAAAAGGAGTAATTAAAAAGTATAACCGCCATGATAAGGCCGGCAATGGTAACAGAAACCAACATCTCGATTAGGGTAAACCCGGACACCAAATTTGGCATGGTGTTTTTACTGCGACCGGAAATCGCCGATGTATAAATAATATTCCTAATTGTTACATATATTGAGATAATTTTATTAAAAACACTTCGCAGTAATGCCAAACTTGGTGTGCGGGTAAAACCACGATTTAATCTTTTAGACATATTTTAATAAAGAAGGCTTAAGAACTTATCGATGCCAAGAATATCTATTTGGTTTATAAAGACAAAAATCGTGGCTAAAACAAGAAAGGGGGCGAAGGGAACCTCGGTGCGGAGTCCGACCTTTCCTCCTCGTCTTTTATTCAGTCTAGAATACAAAAGGAGACAAATGCTCCAAAAAGCGCCGACCCAGAAAGCCAGAACCACCGCCCCAACGCCAAATGTGAACCCTAGAAGCGCGCCTATGCCAAAAACCAGTTTGGCATCTCCCAAACCAATCCATTTACCGTCTGAAAGAAACCACAACAGCGCAAAGGGTATGAACAAGGCAAACGGAGCGAAGAGGTCAAAGAAATCCATAGTAGTCAAAGGAGAGTGAATCGCGTATCTGCAATATACGAAAAGCAACAATTTCAAAAAACCTAATCCTATGAACCAATAAACCAACTTGTTAGGGATTATTTTGTGACGAATGTCGTAAATAGTTATAACTAAAAGCAAACTGAATATAAATGCGTAATATATGGAGAAGAGAACGGAATACAACATGCCATACTCAAAAAGACTATAGGTCGGCCACAGACGAACAATACGCAGGACTATCCCCATAAATATGAGTCCGGTCAAAACCTCCACAGTCACATACTGCCAAGATATTTTGCTTTTACATGTGCGACACTTACCTCGAAGAAAAAAGAAGGAGAGTATCGGGATGAGTTCGTACCATTTGAGTTTGGTGGCACAAACAAAACACTTGGAGCGACCACGGGAAGAAGACAGGCCGGTATTGTAGCGGAGACTTACGACATTTATGAAACTACCGACAAAAGCGCCGAAGACAAACACAAAAAATAAATCGAGCCAATCCATACACACATTATACAACTAAAAATCCAAAAGAAAAACAAAAACCGGCCAAAGCCGGAGTTTTGTTTTTCCAAAGACAAAACAGGTATTAAGGACAAGCTGTCGTGGTTGCTGCGGCACTAGCCTTTGATGTACCCGTACTGTCCACGCACCAACTTGCGCCACCCGTTTCAGCAGTCTTGAGAGGAGCACTTGCTGCCCAAACACCAGCGGCATCAAAACAGACATCCGATGTCGTGTTACCAGAACCAGCTTGACTTGCCGCATTCAAACCTTTGGTAACATTTAGGTCATCACAAACTGCGACATAAGTACCACCAGCATCATCATAAACCAACTCTGCCTGTGCTCTTATATTGTTCAGATTGCTCTTTACCGCTGCATTTGCTCCTTTGCCTCTAGCTGTGTTAAGAGAAGCCAACACAACCGACGACAGGATACCGATGATGGCTATAACCACCAACAACTCAATAAGCGTAAAACCTTGATTTAATCTTTTTGGCATAAATTATTAATTTTTAAATTATTTTAAGCACATTCTTATAATAAAAGGTGTAGCAACATTATACGCCCTATCTACCCATGTGAAAAGAGGTTGTGTGGATAATGGTGGCAGAGCCACAATTTTCAAAAAGATACAAGAAACAGCCCGTCCCCTGCTGTAAACAGGAAGCTCCTAGGATTTTTCGCGAAAGTCGTGTATAAAATCTGAGCAGTGCTCGGAGGCGTAGTAAACTACGATGACGAGGCTGTGAGGATTTTAGACGATGAAGTTCGTGAAAAAGACTGGGGCGACTACGTGGAGGAGGCGATGTTATAAATCGGCATGAGGACAGCCGCCAACAGCACACCAACCCCCAGACCTAAAGCCACAATCATGACCGGCTCAATAAGCCCCACTAAAGTATCAACGGCGTCGGTTACCTCGTGTTGATAAAACTTTGCTAGTGATTTCAAGATATTACCCAATTCTCCGGTTTCCTCACCAACCTTGACCATTTGAGTCATGAGGTTTGGAATATCTTTGTACTGACCAAAAGCATTCGATAGAGAGGTTCCCTCTTTTACGGCAATCAGAGTATTATCCAAAATAGCTTTGTATGTACGATTATCCACAACCGAAGAAGTTATTTCTATGGCCCTCAAAATTGGGATTCCGGACATTATCATGGTATTCATATTATCTGCAATGCGAGATAAATATAGTTTTCTATAGAGAGATCCGATGTACGGAAAATTCAGTCGCAAATTATCAAAATATATAGCCCCCTGTTCTGTTCGTAAAAACCTCCAGACTGCAAAACCAACCAAAACAACGCCAACTCCAAGGAAGAGAGTGTAGTTCACGAAAATATTACTGATGGCTAGAACTATTTTTGTGTAAAAAGGAACAGACTGACCTGAGTCGGTAATCATCAGAGCGATTTTGGGAATAATAACGGTAAGCATCAGAACCATAACCCCAATAAAGGTTACCACGACGAAGGCCGGGTATATCAAGGCATTTTTGGCTTTTGTTGTCACTTCATATGTTCTCTCAAGATAGTCGGCCAGATAATTAAAAATCTCGTCGAGTTTTCCAGACTCTTCACCGGACTTGACCATATTTACATAAAAAGTTGAAAAAGTGTCGGGATATTTTGAAATAGCGTTCGATATGGAACTACCAGCTTGTAAATCATCCGCGATACCTGTTAAATACCCCTGCAAGATTGGATTCTCTACCTGAGAACTTATAAGACGAAAGACTCTAAGGGCTGAAACCTGAGCTTGAAAAAGTGTAGCCATCTGACGAGATAGTATGACTATCTCTCTGTTAGAAACCCTGTTGAATATGGACAAAAAAGAGGCACCGAACTTTTTTTCTTCCGAATCATGTATCTCGGATATAACCAAACCACGCTTCTGTAATTGATTTATTGCACTATCGGCACTAAAAGCCTCAATCACTCCTTGAGTCGACTCTCCCTTATCTGTTATAGCTTTATATTTGAATATCATGAGTTAAATTTCTAATTGACCTAATTATACTAATTAACCCAAATAAATCCTAGTGACTAATTTTTAGAATAATTAGAATAATTAGATTAATTTATAGCATTCGGTCTAAACCTTTGGCATTTTGTGAATAAAGATAGGCATTCTCTATAGTTATCTCTCCTGATCTGACCAGGTCACTCAAATATCTGTTTAGGTCAATCATCCCTTGATCTGAACTGGTTTCAATAACGGAATTGATCTCATGTATACGGTTCTCACGAATCAAGTTTGCTACGGCGTTGTTGTTTATAAGAAGTTCAACAGCCGGAATCAGTCCGCCAGAAACGCGTGGAATGAGTCTTTGCGAAAAGATACCGAGAAGAGACGAGGCCAACTGTGTACGGATCTGGGTCTGTTGACCAACATCGAAAGAATCTATGATTCTTTCGATGGTCTGGGCAGCATCGTTTGTATGAAGCGTGGAAAAAACCAAGTGGCCGGTCTCGGCTGCCGTTACCGCCGCCGAGATATCCTCTGGAGTACGCATTTCTCCGATCATCAAAACATCGACATCCTGTCTAAACATCCCCTGGAGAGCTGTGTGGAAATCCGGCGCATCCTGTAAAATTTCCCTCTGATCAATAATTGACTTTTTCTGTTCAAAAATAAACTCAACCGGGTCTTCGATAGTAATAATATGCTCCAATCTCCGTGAATTAATCGTCTCGATAATAGTAGCCAAAGTTGTACTTTTACCATGACCGGTCGGACCAACCACCAGAAAAAACCCTTGCTGTTTGCCGGCAAAAGTCTCCAAGATCGGTGGTAGATTGAGTTCCGCAAAAGATTTTATACTTTTGGGAACAAGACGGAGGGCAATACTTATCCTGCCCAATTGAAAAAAGGCGTTGCCTCGGAATCTGTTTTTATTGGAATCATAATAGGCGAAATCAACCTGTTTTTTGTCCAGAAATATTTCCTTTTTGGACACATCGATTAATTCATCGAGTATGCCTTTTATGTCTTGCCTTGAAAGCACCGGATGGTTGGTTACCGGTATTAAAAATCCCCCACTTCTTATAATAGGCTGACGACCTTCGGCCAAATGAAGGTCCGAAGCATCTTCTTTAATAACAACGGAAATCAAATCCTCAAACAATTTTTTATAATCGGAAGTCATGTTATTTCATACCCTGTTTGTTTTTGTAAACCAAAACCACCTGGTCGACCACCTCCGAAGGAATCGTGGTAGCTTTAATTATATAACCGTCAATACCGAGACTCTTTGCTTTTTCAAAATCATCGGCCTGATTGGTTAGCATGATGACTACGGCGTTAGGTAGAATCTTTTCTTCTCGAACTTTTTTTAAAAATTCCAGTCCGTCCATACCCGGCATGATTATATCCAATATTATAATGTCATAACTCCCGCCCGCTCTTAACTTTTCCAGTGCCGTTTGGCTACTGGCCACAACATCAATATCTAGTCCGGACTTTTTGAATTTCAACGAATACATATCGAGAAGAAATCGATCGTCGTCAATCAAAAGTATTTTTAGTTTTTTCATTTCTTCAGGCATGATTGATTTTTATCTTTATGGACTTTATGACTTTATAAACTTTCGACTATTATAACATATTAACTTCCTCAAAAGGAACGATTCTGTGCATGGCTTTTATAATCGCGTCCTCTTTCATAGTCAGCATACCTTTATTCCTTGCCACTTTAGTAATAGCTGGTTCGGTCGGGTTTTTCAAAATAACCGCCTCCATATCGTTATCCATCTCAAAAGCCTCAATTACGGCAACGCGCCCTCGTGTCCCGCTAGGACAATCATCAGTTTCACTTAGCTTATAGACTTTGTCTGTAAAATCAATCTCATCTATGTATTTTTGCGGCAAATCGCTGAATTGTTTATCTATCATAACTTTAATACTGCCCTCTATCTTGGTGGGTGTACCAGCATCCGGACAAAGTTGCGATGTAAGTCTCTGGGCCATGGCCAGTATCAAGGTCGGGGCGATAAGATAAGGATCAACACCCATGTCTATAAGTCTTGGAACAACCCCCGTAGCCGAATTAGTGTGAATTGTAGACAACACCAAGTGGCCGGTTAGGGCCGCTTGTATAGCCAGTTGGGCGGTCTCTTTATCGCGAATCTCACCTACCATGATTACATCCGGATCTTGTCGTAAAGTTGTGCGCAATCCCGAAGCAAATGTGTAGCCGATCTCGGCCTGGACTTGGGACTGTGACATTCCTTCTATATTGTATTCTATGGGATCTTCGAGAGACAATACATTTTGGTGTTCACGATCGACTTCGTTGAGCATCGAGTACAAGGTTGTGGTTTTTCCCGAACCGGTTGGTCCGGAAATCAATATGAGACCATAAGGTTTATCTATCGCCCGGCGGAGCATTTCCAAATTTCTTTTACTCATACCCAGATCATCGAGTTTCTTTACTCCCTTCTCCTGGTCAAGAAGTCTCATCACCACTTTTTCCCCGAAATAGGTCGGAAAGGTCGAGACACGGAAATCGATTTTGCGCCCTTCGATTCTGGCAGTAAATCGTCCATCTTGAGGTTTTCTTTTCTCATCGAGCCTCATGCTGTTCGTCAGTATTTTAATTCGAGCAACCAAAGCAGAGTGAATCTTGGAAGGTAAAACCAGGCTGGTATTCATCACCCCATCAACTCGGAAACGCACTTTTACATTGTCCCTCCATGGTTCGATATGAATATCGGAGGCATTCCCGTCGGTAGCATAACGCAATATGGTAGCCACGATTTTTGTTATGGGAGCATCTTCATTTAACTGTTTACTCTGATTCGTATTTATGGTAGTTTCTTTTTGCTCTTTTTCACTTTTGGCATCCGATTCCGCTTTCAATTCTATCTCCAACTCGGAAAGAGATTTGGAAACTTCAGACGACAGACCTTTATACATGGAAAACACTTTGGCAAAATCAGCCTCGGTGACAAGAAATATCTTGAACGGCAGACCGATTTTAGAAGATATGAAATTTAGAGCGTCACGAGCCTCTATGTCATCCGGATTAACCATACCAACCTCCAGAACTCCGTTGCTTACGGAAATAGGAATGAAACGGTAGTGTGATGCAGAATCTTCCGGAATATAGTCCAACATATTGGAAGCAATGTCCTGCTCCTCTATAGTTTTTACAGGGATATCGAAATACTCGCCTTTTGCAGAGAGAATCTCTTTACCTGAAACACCTCTTTTTATCAAAGCCTCCTCAACAGTCATGCCGGACGAAGCAGCCTCATCCACAATCTTGGAGACATCTTTCTGTAATACCAGACCTTTTTTTACAAGTATTTGGATTATATCCATAAGATTAGTAAATTTTTATAATTTTTAATTTTATAAATAAATCTTAAGGTCTAATGTTTAAAAATTAATTCATTAGAACTTATTTAAAAATTACAAAATTAAAAATTCTGCTTTATTGTCCCGATGCTGGTTTTGTTCCGGATGGCGGTACCGGTTGCTGAATACCAAAATCAGAACCGATAGAAGCAAACGGGTTCGGTCTTCCCTGCTGTTCTGGAGATATGGGTACGGAAAAATCTTTAAGATTATTTAGGAGTGGGGAAGAAAATATTTTCTGATCGATATTTATAACTCTCAATTTTTCAATCAACACCAAAACATCCTTTCCCGTATTTTTGGCATCAGAATCGGTTGAAACTGTCGAGGGATCAGAACTCCTGTTAAAAACAGTATAACCAAAAACCCCTAAAAGTATGACTACAATTACGGCCACAACTATTTTTTGTATGTTGGATGAGATCATGTTTTTATCGCAAAGAATAAGTATTTACTTTTAATAAATACTGCACAGGAATATCCCCGCCTTTATTCCCTCCCACAGACTTCATAGACAAACCAATGACATCCACCAGACGCAAACTTGATTCAATGGTACTTAAGAATTTTAGAAACTGGGGATATGAACCAGTAAGTCCGAAAGCAACAACGCTAGTTCTGTATTTCTGATTTTGGGGTTGATTTACTATAACATCTCTCGTGTCGGTTTTTGCCTCATCAACTTTAAAATCTTTTATCGTCAAACCGTATCCGGTCGCCATAGCACTTACATCATTTGCGAATCTGATAGGATCAAATGTCTCCGGAATTATTTTGTTCAAACGATCTATATCACTTTGAGGAATATCATTATAACTGGTAAAAGCTACATCCCTTTTCGTCGTCAGTTCTTTGGCTTTATTGATAACATTTTTGTAATCAGATTTTTGGATACTGAGAACCTTAACTTCGCTTACAGTAGGACTGATATAGAAAAAATATATCACTACGCATATTATTATGACTATAGATTGAGATATGAGTTTCATATTATTGGTTTATATTTGTCGACTCAATCGCATTTTTATAGGACAAAAGGCTCGGATTCAATGTGGCGGAAAAATTAACCAAAATGTAACCGTTATCACCTAGAGAAAAACTGCCGAAGTTCGGATCACGGATCAAATCGCTTTCTTTGAATATTCTTTCCTGCTCTGCCAAAGCATTATATGTCTGTACCTCACCAACTATCGATAACGCCAAACCATCGGGCTTTTTTAAATATTCAAGATCACTGAACTGCATTTTTTTTAAAGTTAATTGGTTCAATCTGACCAAAGCGTCGGATAATACAATGTGATTATTAAGAAGTGCCTCCGCAGACTTTATTCTTGAATCTACATCCACAAGATCTTTTATCTTATCCGGCTGAAAAGCCACTCTGTCATTATCTATCTGAGTTTTTGCATCGGCGATTTGGCTATTAAGAGAGCTTTTATATAAAAACAATGCCCCGGATGTCAGTACGGTTACCAAAAAAACCACCGTAGCCACAACGGACATTATATTGGTACTTCGAATCACGCCCGAAACGGAACTTTGTGGCGAACCGATTGGCTTTTTTGGAATGAACGATGTTTGAAATTTAGGCTCCATCCCGTTAGAGGCAGGTCGCGGTCTTCCGTCTCCTTACCTTTTTATAGATTAAAATAATAACTTTTTAAAAACTGCCAAACTTACCTATCCCATTAGCGACCGCGGCCTCTAACGGGACTCCGTTCCTTCTAATTATAGTACATATCAAAAAGGAAAACTAGGCAAGAGGTGTGGATATAACCCTTCGGATATTATGTTTTCGGAGCATGGATATTTTTCTGCTGAAAAATTCCTCGTGCTCCCTCCGTCGAGCGTCGCAAGTCTCCAAAAACATAATATCCTACGGGCGACAAGAGAATTCGTCTTTGTTTTCTAAATCGCCTACGAAGTCTCTGAAAACCTATAATTTCGCTGGGGTGGAAATCTAAATAAAATATAAAAGGAAAAGTTCCGCAAGGATGGGCCTTGCGGAACTCCCCTACGGAACTGGACACCCCCGGTGCCCCTAACGGGCAACCAGGTAGATGGCGACAGAGATGATGGCGATGACGGCCATGATTCGGCCAGGCGTCACCAACGGCTTCGGAGTTGGGCCGGCTTCATCAAGCAACGGCATAGTACTTTCTCCTTCCTGCCTGACACACAGGCTTCTGACTGGAATACTATTACCCATGAAGCACAAAGTCAAATTAACAAAAAACTCCGTGGAAGACGGTGAAACTCTAACGAGTTTCACCGTCCCACAAGGAGCGCGTGGCCTACTTTCGTAGACCGTAGGCCTCCTCCATCTCTCTCAGCGAAGAGACAAAGGAGGCGACGATGGCGAGGCAGAGGGTAAACCCCACGGTCGACGCCACGGCCACCACCCAGCCGACCGCTTGACTGGACGACTGCCCATAAGTGAAGAACCCTGTCTCCGCCCCCAGTGTGACCCCGACGACAATGCACGAAACTGCCGGCCAAAACTTCATAGGACCTCTCTTTCCTACCATTAACTATACAGCATAACCTTAATATTGTCAACTAAATCGTAATGGTTCAATAGCTTGGACGCAACTAGGTATAGAATGTCCAACATGTCATACACAAAGAATCCACACATGCCTAAGGTGCGTAGAGATGCAGCAAATATGGTGTACAGAGGTTACACTCCGACTGAAGTCGGTCGA
>DATDWZ010000015.1:0-2252 GCA_036517295.1 Minisyncoccota bacterium
ATTTTTGCTGAATCAGAGGGACAAGGAAAGGGAACTACCTTTACTGTCGAACTACCCATAGAACTAACATCGTCACCTTCATAGAAAGAAAAGATCAATTTTATGTTCAACACTTTCTTTGTATTTATTAAAAAAGACAGAGTCGCGCAATGTTTACTTGTTTTGTTGATCATCTTTCTTATTTGGTGGGCGTTTGGTTATCTGGTCTATAAACAAGAAGTAACCTCTGTAATTTCGGGGGCTTTTCTGTGGGGAATGACATATCAGATCTTTGCCTTTGTAGGAGCTGTTGCTGGGCTTTTCATATCCTGGAAATGGGGAGGAGTTCGTTCGGTTATGGGCAGAGCTATTGGATTGTTCTCCTTAGGACTTCTTTTTCAAAATTTTGGTCAAACTATTTTTAGCCTTGATAATTTAAATGGCGAAGAAATACCGTATCCTTCAATTGCTGACATCGGTTACTTCGGGAGTATTTTGTTCTATATCTTGGGAGCCATGATGCTTGCACGGGCTTCAGGCGTCGCTGTCACTCTACGTTCGTTCAAGAACGCGATTCTCACGATATTTGTGCCTATAGTGATACTTGGTTTTTCTTATTATTTTTTCTTGCGTGCCTATGAATTTGATTGGTCAGCCCCACTGCGCATCTTTCTTGATTTCGGGTATCCCTTTGGTGAGGCAATCTATGTCTCAATAGCCCTTCTTACGTACGTCCTCTCACGAAAGATTCTCGGAGGCATTATGAAGTACAAAATCTCTTTTATCCTTGCCGCGCTCTTTATCCAGTATGTTGCGGAATATAATTTTCTTTATCAAGCGTATAACGGAACGTGGGATACAAGTGCGTACGGAGACCTCTTTTACTTGTTTGCTTATTTGATTATGGCACTCGGGTTATTGCAGTTGCATCCGAAATATGTTTCACCGCGCTTGCGACCTGAGGCGCAAACAGTTGATGCGACACGCGTCTGGCAAAAACGCGATGAGGTAGCAACACTCATCGTAAAAAGCCAAGCAATTGTCATAGGTTCGATTGCCTGGAGTGAAGCACAACAAGTGCAAGGGATTGCTATAAACACGGAAACTGAAAAAGTATATTTAATTGAAGAAAATTCAAAAGACACACTTGAAAAACTCGTTGCGCAGTATGAGCGGCTCTTCGGTCCAGCTTCACGAGAAGTATGTCGTGACGCTGTGAGAAAAATATCTTCCCAAGTTATGCCCGAAGACCTTCCACAGATGCTCCGTTAGAAAATAATGATACAATAAGCCTATGGCTCACATCCCACACAAGGAACTCCAAAAACTTCTTGATGAAGCTGGACAAAAGATTGAAGTTGGCGCGACGTATTATCATTACAAACACCCCATCGATCAACCATACACTGTCTTGAATCTTGCTATTCTCGAGGCAACCGAAGAACCAGCAGTAATCTACAAGGCGCAATATGAAGGAGAGATTACGTTTATTCGTCCCATAAGCGAATGGCTTGATATGGTGGAATGGGAAGGTAAACAAGTTCCAAGATTTCAAAAGAAATAAATTTCAAGAATGAAGTCTTAAGGCATAACCCGCATACGCGGGTTTTTGTTTCTTATAGAAAAAACCGGCAGTGTGAATTTTGAAAAATACTGCCGGCGTTTGTGTCAAAAGTCTGGTGCCTATGTTTTGGTTTTCCTCTCTACAAAGAATTCTTCGCCGAGCGATACAAATAAAATGATAGCAGATATAACTGCTATCCCGCAGAATACATATCCATTGCCCGGATACGATTTTTCAAGATGCAAAATGTTTTCTGCAAGAAATCGGTATTGTGCGGGTTCATTGATCGTAAGCCCAAAGAAGAAGTAGAGAAGCCAAAGAGCGAAAGCGGCGAGCGTCACCCAACCGTTATGGGTAAAAACATCGATAATCGAAATGACTATCGAAACAACATAAAACCAGAAAAGAACGTATTCAACAGTTTGGCCCTCAATTGAGAGCCACATCCCAATAGGGACAAGGACCCAAAAGATGAGTCCCAAAACCTCGATAGGGTTGAGTTTCATATGAAAACCCTCCTTTCATTTTCAAAGACCAGGGCTTCTGACACCCGTATCCTAAACCCTATAAAGGAAAAATCGCAAACTTGATTATCGAAAAAAGAGTAGGGTAAAAATCAAAGGTCATTAATAAAAGTATATAATCATAAAGATATGAAATACTCGCGTATATTCATCTTTATAGTAATCGCAACAACTTTCGTAGTAGG
>DATDWZ010000016.1:0-50783 GCA_036517295.1 Minisyncoccota bacterium
GGTCTCGTCGGTGCTTTGTATGTGCTGGATGAGCCAACCATTGGACTACACTCTCGTGATAACGACCGACTTATACAAACCCTACTCAAGCTTCGCGACCTCGGTAACACTATTATTGTCGTTGAACATGACGAGGATACAATATTCGCTTCTGACTACATTGTAGATATTGGCCCGGGAGCCGGAGTGCATGGGGGGCATGTCGTTGTGGCGGGGGATTTGGATGAGCTCATTACCGCAAAGAAAAATACTTCTGGCTCTGTAACGCTCGACTATTTGCGAGGTGATAAGGTCGTGGAAGTTCCGGAGGAAAGACGCGAAAGTCCAAAGGGCGAACTGCAGATTCGTGGCGGAAAGATATTCAATATAAAGAATATGAATGTGGATATTCCGCTTGGGCGGTTCATTTCGGTTACAGGAGTATCTGGCTCTGGTAAATCATCTTTTGTGTATGAGATTTTACACAGGAACTTGCAAGCGCGATTTGAGAGAAAATATCGTTCTGCAGATATATACAACTGCACATCTTTTACTGGTACGGAATATCTTGGTCGCTCCATCCTCATTGACCAGTCCCCAATAGGTCGTACTCCGCGCTCCAATCCTGCCACATATACAGGTTCATGGACTTTTATCCGCGACTTATTTGCCGAATCTGCCGAAGCTCGTGCTCGTGGCTGGAAAGCAAATAGATTTTCTTTCAACGTTAAAGGCGGTCGTTGCGAGACCTGTCAGGGCAACGGCATGATTGAGGTAGAAATGCACTTTTTGCCGACCGTTTATGTTCCGTGTGATGTTTGTAAAGGTAAGCGGTTTATGAAAGAGACTCTAGAAGTACATTATAAAAAGAAAAGTATATATGATGTTTTGAAAATGACAGTTGAGGAGGCGCTTAAGTTTTTTGAGGATATTCCATCCATATATGACCGCTTGAAATCAATGGACGATGTTGGTCTCGGATATTTAGAACTCGGTCAGTCGGCTACAACACTTTCCGGCGGTGAGGCACAGCGTGTGAAAATATCCTCGGAGTTGTATCGTCCGCATTTACAAAAAACTATTTATCTTCTTGATGAGCCGACCATAGGTCTTCACTACGAAGATGTGAAGAAGTTGATCGAAATATTGCAAAAGCTAGTGAATAAGGGTAACACAGTGCTTGTTATTGAACATAATATGGACATTATAAAATCTTCGGACTATATTTTAGACATTGGTCCTGAGGGTGGTGACGGTGGCGGGCAGTTAGTGGCGAAGGGGACTCCGGAAGAGGTAGCGAATAATGAGAAGAGTTATACGGGGAAATATCTGAAAAAGGCTCTGAAACAGTATAGAGCTTACAGAAAAGAGTAGGTGTAACCCCGTACCGAGCTCGGCGGAGGTACTGGTGTGGCAGATAATTTAGATACAGAAATGGGCGCCCGACTTACGGCGCCCACGACTGAAAGAACACGACGGTTACTTTTTCTTGAGTAGCCTCTCGATCTCCACCAACCTGATGTAGTTGAGGAGGGTGAACGAGAGGATGAAACCGAGCGAACCAAAGAGCATAACCGTTTCTACGTAAGTCATAGCAGGGTCTCCTGCTTGCTATAATATCATACATATTATGAATAGTCAATACATTGAAAAAATAATACCGAAACTGCCTGATACACCTGGTGTGTATTTGTTTAAGTCTAAAAAGCGAAAGGCTAAAGGCCAAAGTGAAATACTCTACATCGGAAAAGCAACCTCTCTTCGTGATAGAGTCAGGAGTTATTTTCAGCCAGACATATCAGACACTCGGAGCCCACTAATTTCCAAAATGCTAGGTCAGTTCAGCGATATTGATTTTATAAAAACAGATTCGGTTTTGGAGGCTCTGGTCCTGGAAGCTCACCTCATAAAAAAGTATCAGCCGGAGGCCAACATAAAAGAAAAAGATAATAAAAGTTTTAATTTTGTTGTTATTACCAATGAAGATTTTCCGCGGGTGCTTACGATGCGTGGCAAAGAATTACTGCAGGACTCTCTTACCAAGAACTCATCTCTTTCGATATATCGAAGGAAATCAAAAAAGGCGGCTATAAAGATTGCATATTCGTTTGGGCCTTTTCCGAATGGCAGCCAACTGCGAGAAGCTTTAAAAATAGTTCGTAAGATGTTTCCGTATCGGGATACCTGTGCGCTTTTGTCCGGCAAACCATGTTTCAACAGGCAAATCAGATTGTGTCCGGGGGTTTGTACTGGTGAGATAAGAAAAGAAGAATACGCCGAGATGATCAAGAATATAATCCTGTTCTTTGAGGGCAACAAGAAGCGTTTGATGAATAACCTTGAGAAACAAATGAAAACATTCTCAAATTCTTTAGAATTTGAGAAAAGTAATATAGTCAAAGGCTCGTTGTTTACTTTGAGACATATTCAAGATATATCTTTGATAAAAGAAGATGTGTCAAAGAGTCCCTTTGACACAGGGTTTAGAATCGAGTCGTACGATATCGCTCACATGTCGGGGCAAAATGTTGTCGGGGTAATGACTGTGGTGGAGGATGGAGAGGCGAAGTTGTCTGATTATAGAAAATTTAAGATAAAAGACGATATCAGCCATGGCGTAAATGATATTAAGTCACTGACAGAAATTTTGACTCGTCGGTTGGGACATATAGAATGGCGATTACCTGATTTAATTGTGGTGGACGGTGGAACAGCTCAAAAAAGAGCTGTCGAGAAAGTTCTGCACGATAACGGTCAGAATATTCCGGTTGTCTCGGTTGTAAAAGACGAGAGGCACAAACCTCGAGAAATACTTGGGGATAAGAAATGGTTGGTGCACGAGCGAGAGATCCTACGTTCAAATGCTGAGGCTCATAGATTCGCTATAGCTTTCCATAAAAAACTGAGAAGAATTTTATAATTTTTGAATTTTTAATTTTATAAATAAATCTTAATTCTTAATTTTTAAACATTGATTCATTAGAAATTATTTAAAAATTACAAAATTAAAAATTTGTGGAACATGAGAGGGGTGTTATACTTATCATATGCAAACTCTTCCTCGTTCATTAAAAATAGGTGTACTTCGCGGAGGGCCGTCTCCAGAGTATGATGTGTCACTCCAGACCGGGGCAAATGTTTTACGACAACTCTCGGAGACGCACAACCCTATCGATATTTTCATTTCCAAAGACGGCAAATGGCACATCCAAGGTATCGAGCGGTCCCCCGAACGGATTTTGAAAAATGTGGATGTTATTTTTAATGCTATGCACGGCGAGTATGGCGAGGACGGTCAGGTACAGGCGGTTTTGGATCTCTACGCTGTTCCGTATACCGGTTCCGGAAGGTATGAGTCGGCCATCGCCATGAATAAATGGTTGACGAAGGAAAAGTTAAAATCAGCCGGGATAAAAACTCCAGTTTCTTATCTCGTTCGGCAAACCGATTCGATTTCGGCAAAAGCCAAAGAAATTTTCAGTTCACTTCCTCATCCGCTTATCGTCAAACCGGCCTGTGGCGGTCCATCTGTCGGTTTACAAAAAGTCGATTCATACAGCGAATTCCTCTCTGCGCTTGAAAGTGTTTTGTCTGAGCACGGCTCGGCTATTGTGGAGGAATATATTGTCGGTAGAGAGGTAACCTGTGGGGTTGTAGATGGTTTACGCGGACAAGAAACATATTCTTTGCCGGTTGTTGAGATAGTTCCTCCGAAAGGCAAGTTATTTGATTATGAATCAAAGTATAACGGTAAGAGCAAGGAAATCTGCCCCGGCAATTTTAGTCAGGCCGAAAAAAAAGAAATAGAAAGAATGTCCGCTCTTGTCCATAAGAATCTTGGATTACTCCACTACTCTCGTTCCGATTTTATTGTGTCGCCACGCCGAGGAATATATTTTTTGGAAGTTAATACACTGCCTGGACTTACAAAGGAGTCCCTTTTACCGAAATCCCTAGAAGCCATCGGAGTTTCGGTTAAGGATTTTTTACATCATGTTATCGGTCTTGCTTTGGAGAGAAAATAATGTAAAATAAGCCAATAATAGCCTCAAGGTGGGCCCTTAGCTCATCTGGTAGAGCACCTCATTTGCAATGAGGGGGTGGCAGGTTCGAGTCCTGTAGGGTCCACCTTGGTGCTATTGTTTAAAGAAAAAATCAATCCGCTTTTGTTGATTGGTTTTTTCTAAAAATGATTTTATAATCAGTTAGTTAAAAGGACCTATAGTTAAGTGGTATAATGACCACCTACTTCCACCTCGTCTTTATGTATTCCTCCGTTTCGCTCATAGAGAACGGTTGAGTTGAGTTGCCGACGCGGACGAAAAAATCTTCTTTATTATCGCCGTTTCGGAGGTAAGCCGGTTTATGACTTTCTCCGACCGAGACCAAACAAACTTCTTTTTCATTTAACCTTTCGAATTTAATACTGATGTATTTTGCGAAGGGTAATCCTATCATGGTTTTCACCAACATACTGATGTGGTTTTCAAATCCGTCATGGTTTTTTCGCGGGAGAGTTTTGAAATCGTTTTCAAGCCCAACCACTTGTCCGGCGTCGTTCACTCCGATTAGAAGCGTTCCACCGTCCGTGTTCATAAAAGCCACTATTGTTTTCATTACCATTTTTTCCATATCACGACCGACCTCGCGTTTTCTCGTATCCCATCGCAAAGTCTCTTTGAATTCCACGAACCTACCTTCACCTTCACGAATAAACCTAGAAACATCTCCCGAATCCGAGTGAGTTTTGTTACGGGTCAGTTGTTTCAGGATGTGAACATAGTCGTCTGCGTTTATGATATTTTTTATTTTTGTAATTCTCTCCGTGCCGTGGTGAAGGATGATGGTGGAATGATGCATCATCCGACTCAAAGGGGATTGGTATGTTTCAACCCCGACAACATCCGAAAGACTGACGGATTTTCTATGACGGAATAAAAGTCCTGACTTATGAGTTATCTCTTTGTCGGTCACTTCAAAGTGAGAAAAATACCAATCTAAGAAAAGTAGAGAAACATATACCAGTTGAAAGATTGAGAAACCGACAATCAAAAATATATCGTAACGAATTAATTTGGCGATTCCCCATATGACATAGAGAGTTTGCCAGTTTTCAAGAAAAGATATAGCATAAAGCGAAAATCCGAGAATTAATTCCATTACTAAAACATTCCGCAGGAATACCAGAGGGCCTTCTTTTATTATCACTCGGCGCATATTTGTATGTTAGCACACCTTCTCTAGGTCAGTAGTACCTCTCTATGTTTCTTTTATGTTCCTCGTAGGTTTTTGAGCAATGGATCCTTCTCTTTTTATCGTGCAGATAGAAGATGCAAGAGGTTTTTTGTGGGTTGTATGTGGCATCAATAGCAGCAAATCCGGGGTTTGATATGGCCGATGGGGGTAATCCGGCATGAGCATATGTATTATAAAAAGAAACTATTTTTTTATCGGCCGGAGTGACCTGGCTCCACCAACCATCTTCCTGGCTACCTTTGGCGTATTGCAAAGTGGCATCAACCTGTAGTTTCATACCCTTGAATATTCTGTTCCAAAGTATTCCAGATATCAGTTTCATATCGCTTTTGCCACCGGCTTCTCTTTGGATAATTGAGGCGATGGTCAAAGCCATCTTGGGGTTTATTATTTGGGTCGATTTTGGTTTCTTGATTTTACTTGTCTCATTTGCATATTCGTGGAACATTTTACTAGAAACCCCGACAGGATCCTCGTCTTTGTGAATCATGTAAGTTTTTGGGAAATATCGGCCTTCCAGATTATCCGTATTTAGGGCCAAATGCATGTTGATGAAAGCGTCTTTCTCGGTCTCGTCCCAGGCGAGTTTTGTAGCCATGATATTGGCGATTTCTTCTTTACGCAGGCCTTCCGGAACTCTGATTATACGAACAGAAGGATTGGCCAGGGCTTCATAAAATGACAGGCTGGCTAATAGAGTCGGGTCGAGGTTGTAGTATTTGACGAGACCAACGAGGATACCTAGAGAGAGAAGGAATAAAATGATAAGATACCGAAGTTTCATGAGGGAATTATAACATACAAATTTCTAATTTCTAATTTTCAATTTCTAAACAATTTCCAATGAGCCAATTTCTAAATATTGAAAATTAAGACATTGATTGTAAATTGCAAAATTGAAAATTGAAAATTTGTTTGTTACAATTTAGACATGACTAGAAAGGTATTTATTCTTGCGGGACATCCTGACACAGACAGTATGTGTGTAGAACTGTGTGACGCTTATGCAAAAGGCGCCAGGAGTTCGGGGTACGAAGTAAAACGTACTAACCTCGGTGATATGAAGTTTGACCCAATATTACACAAAGGATACAGAGTTATACAGGAACTTGAACCGGATTTGAAACAGTTCCAGGAAGATGTTAGGTGGTGCGACCACTTGGTTATAGTCTATCCTTCATGGTGGTCAACAATGCCAGCTTTACTCAAGGGATTGTTCGACCGAGCCTGGCTTCCAGGTTTTGCATATAAGTTTTTGCCGAGCGGTTTGGGTTGGAGGCGACTTCTCAAGGGCAGAACGGGGAGGGTATTCGTTACGTCCGACTCAGCACCTTTTCTTGCCAGGTTTTTGTTTGGCGACAACACTAATGAGATACAAGATGGAATACTTTGGTTTTCCGGTATTCACACGAAAATGAAAAAATGCGGACCGATGAAAAAAATCTCTCCCGAGCGTCGGATAAAGTGGGTAGAGAAATTTATAAAGTTTGGTCAAAGAGCCTATTAGACATTTATAGGTTCGATATGGTATAAAACACTACGAAAGGTGGATGCTCATCCATCGTAAGTACAAAAGTTTTCTGGGAGGGTAATCGTATGTTACATCGCAGTTGGACCAGGACCGATGACGAGGGCCGGGAGGTCATCGAATCCGTTGGGCTCTACGAACCCAATCTCGGTGAGTTCCGAGTCGGCCAGGATGTTCGTGTCAACGATAAGGCGTATGCTCGCGCTGGCTTTACTGCCGGACGCGAGGGCAGAATCGCTAGGCTCGAGAAGCCCAGTGTGGATGTGTTCATCTGGGTCGGGTTTCCTGGCGACACCCAGCAGTGGAATCTCCGCCCAGGCGAGCTCGATCTTATCTATCCGGACGACGGCATCGAGAGCTGAGCGTCTGATTGGAGGTTTTCGTGCGACAGAAACAGTGGCAGAATTACACCGGCGCTTGCATCTACTGCGGGGCCATACGACGGCTTCGGCGGGACGGCTTCGTTCCAGTCCATCTCTCTCCGCGTGGGTGTCCGGTGGAACATCGGGTTTCGTGCGAGCCCTACTGGCCGAAGTTCGGTACTATTCGTCGGATCCGGCCAGTACTACGCGCGGCGTTGTGAGCGGTGTTCGTGCGACCAAGGGTCGTGGCTGATGGTAGCCACGATCTTTTTTTTTATAAAAATCAGGTTGACCCGGTAGTGAATTTTGGCATAGCGCTTCGCGCAGGCAATCTTGCAATGCCAAAATTCACTACCGGGTTGATAATTTCTATTTTATATCTATAATCACGTACAGGGTGAGCGATCGCTCACATAGTTCGTAATGTGGAGGAGTGTCTGTATGACCGACAAGGTCAGTCTCGAAGGGAAGGAATACTCGGTCGGGCAGAGTCTCCGGCTGAAGGGTTTTGTGGCGATGGGGATTCCGGTCGGACAGCGGATCAAGGTGGCGGAGCTCCGAGATCCGAAGGAGCGTCTGGAGTTCATCGGTGCGGACCTCGACTGGATCGACGAGAGGCTGTGGTTCACAGCTGGGGACATCCTGGAACTCCCGTCACCGGCCTACAACGACTTTGGCGGGACGGGTGATCCGCAATTCTTTCCGGCCCGCACGGGGGGAGGACTCTAGGGTCTGATGGTGGGTTAAAAAGTTCTGTGGCACACGGGCAAGACACGCCCCGACTGCCGCAGAACTTTTTGTGTTTACGGGCTATTTTTATTAAATACTGATAGACTTTAAGTAGAGACATTTCATAATGAGATGTCAGTCCTTTCAAGGGGGCCTCATGAACCGAGAAATAATTCAAGGTGGCATGGGGATTTACGTATCAAACCCCCATTTGGCCAAGATGACCTCAACGGCCGGTGCACTCGGCACGGTGTCCGGGACCGGTTTCGAGCGGATCCTTCCGCACCTTCTTCAGCTTGGAGATATCGGTGGCCACTACAGACGAGCGCTTGCTCATTTTCCGTTTCCGGAAGTTTCGGAACGGCTCTTGGCCAAGTATTTCGTTGAAGGTGGCAAACCTCTCGACCAAGACTTCAGGCGGGTACCAGCGTTCAGCATGACGCCGAGTCGTGAACTCATCGAGTTCACGGTTGCCGCTAGTTTCTGTGCCGTGTGGCTTTCGAAAGAAGGTCATGACGGGCCGATTAGCGTCAATTATTTAGAGAAACTCCAGATTCCGCACATCTTCCATCTCACAGGGGCAATGCTCGCGGGCGTTGACTATGTGACCATGGGTGCGGGGATCACTCTCCAGATTCCCGGGGTTCTTGACGCCGTCACACAAGGCGGAGTTCTAAACTACCGCGTCTCGGTTGAGGGAGGTAATTCTCCAACCCAGACGATTAGCTTCAATCCACGCGAGTTTTTCGGGGAGAATTTCCCACGAGAACTTAAGCGACCGGGGTTTCTGCCGATCGTTTCGACCGACGCACTGGCTGGATTGATGGTCCACAAACTACCGGCCGGAAGCGTCCAGGGGTTCGTTGTGGAACTGCCGACCGCCGGTGGCCACAACGCTCCGCCACGAGGGCGAGAGAAAGTCTTCGACGACAAAGGTCAGCCCGTCTACGGCGAGAGAGACGAAGTGAACTTTGAGAAGCTGAAAAACCTGGGAATTCCTTTCTGGATTGGCGGCTCGTTCGCTTCACCAGAGGGTATCGCCAAGGCCCGGTCTCTTGGAGCGGTGGGGATTCAGGCCGGTTCGATTTTCGCGCTGAGCGAAGATTCCGGTTTGGACCCACACTATCGCCGGGAAATGCGTCGACTGGGATATCGAGGTGAACTCATTATTCACACCGACCCGACAGCGTCACCGACCAATTATCCGTTCAAGGTGCCACAACTCGCAGGGACGCAATCCGACCCGGTGATTTACGAAGCCAGAAAACGGATATGCGACAGGTCAGCGCTGACGGTGCCATACGCACTGCCCAACGGCAAAGTCGGTCTGCGGTGTTCAAGTGAACCCGTGGCCGACTATGTCCGCAAGGGTGGGAAGATCGAAGACACCGTCGGTCGCCGTTGCCTCTGTAATGTTCTCTTCTCGGCGGTTGGGATCGGAAATCCGAACGAGCCCCCGATGTTTACACTGGGGGATGACGCAAGCTTCCTGTCTCATTTGATGAAGGATGAGGACGACTCCTACACAGCAGTAGATGCCATCCGGTATCTGCTGTCGCAAAAATAAGAAATGCGGGCTTGTCCGCGCGGGGCCTGATATGCTCCATAAAACTATCAAGCTCGGGGAAACTCGGGCTTTAACGTTTGTAAATTTATTTTACTTCTCTCTGTTTTTTCGCTATCTTTAACAATAATTATATGTATTGTGGTATAATATTTATGTCAAAATTCTATTACAAATTATAAATAATAAAAAATATGAAAGAAATTTTAAAAAAGAAAAAAGTTCACATTATCACGACATGTGGTGCGGTTGCTATCGCTGGGATAATATTATTCCAAGGTGCTATACCAAAAGCGGAAAGCTCAGTGAAAATTAATTCAATTTCGCCAAACCAGGGCGCCGATGGAACGGAAGTTGTCATAACCGGTTCTGGATTTTCATCTTCAATTCAAGGAATCACCGGTACTCAAATAAACGGAAAGGTGTACGCCCCAGGCAATTACATTTTAATTCAAAGTGATGTTCTCGAACAACCCATCCTTTCGCCTGACGGTAAAACGTTAACGTTCCATGTTAATCTTATTTCCGACAAAGTTAAGGCGGACTGCGCGGCCAGCTTAGCTAAAATAAAGCCCGGGTCGTGTAAAATACAAATCAAGGTGGTGAACGCCTATGGTAAGATGAGCCTTGGTCAATATTTTACTATCACGAGTCTCGTGAGTAAAAAACTTACGTACACAATCGAAAAACTTGATATGCCAGTACCAGCAATTGTTCATGCGGTCGTTCCAGGTCAAAGTTGGGACGGTGATGATGTCATGCGTATTCGAGTTAGCGCGCCGGCAACCAATGGAGACACCATAACCGGTATAATATTTTCTATGGCAACGAACCCAGATGCTTTGGGTAATGGTTTTCAGCAATGTGCCTATTTTTATCCCACAAGTTTACCTGACAGTTCTCTCGCAACCGATGGGACCAGACTACGAATGCGGGAAGAACCCTCGACAGGTTATTGGGGCGGGTCGCTTGGTATAGATGGCGGGGTATTCATATGGGATCCACAGCCGATTCCAGTAGGTTGCTTAGCATATATCGGCGGTTTCCCCCTAGCCCCCGGCGAGCATAAGGACTTCACCGTAAACATGAAGATGTTTGCTCAAAATTACGCATTAAAGGCAGATGGAACATACACACCTCCAGCGGAACAATCAAAGACATTTAGTCTCATGGTTAAAGCTCGTGCATTATATTTCGGAACTGGTGGTTACGTTATAGATAATTCTCCGGAAAACGGCTATGACAGTACTTTTGATTATTCTGCCGGCTATGGCGGTAATGAAATGCGTAGGAGTTTAAGCACATTAATCACAAGCGACCCAATCCAAATAATTCCTCAATCAATACCAACACCAGCCGAATATTTTATGACAGTTGCGGCAACGCAATACACAGCAACAGGTACTAATCCTCGCATTATGTATTGGTGGGGGAAAGTAAATCAACATACTGACGCAAACGGAAATTGGCTTACTGACCCCGATGGCGTTTCCGGAGCAGATCTAGACAAACTCACATACTGTAAAAAGTTTTATCCAAACACTACCGGCGTGGAAGATTATATGCTAGAGACTACAGATACCTGGCGTGATCGCGGGAATGTTGGTGGGCCGTATACTTCAATTAAAATGTCTACAAAGTGTTTGCAACCAAGTCAATTCTAGACAAAGAAGATTCTGTTTGAAATATATATTGTTTAGATAGTAAATTTCTCGAAAAACTGATATATTGTCTCCATGTTAAGTATTGGGATTGTGGGACTTCCTAATGTCGGGAAATCGACACTGTTTAATGCACTAACTAAAAAGTCAGTACCTGCAGAGAATTATCCTTTTTGTACCATCGACCCGTCAGTCGGTATCGTTCCTGTACCAGACCCTAGACTTGCTAAATTGTCAGAATTTAGCAAGTCAGGCAAGACCATACCGGCGGTTGTTGAGTTTGTGGACATTGCCGGCCTCGTTAAGGGCGCGGCTGAAGGAGAAGGGCTCGGAAATAAGTTTTTGACTAATATTCGTGAGACGGATGCGATATTGGAAGTTGTGCGTATTTTTGAAGATGACAAAATTATTCATGTTCACGGCGGGATAAACCCAATTTCAGATATTGAAGTAATAAACTATGAACTTGTACTGGCCGATAACGAAACAGTGACCAAGCGACTGTCTAATTTACAGAAAGAAGTCAAAGCCGGTAAGAAAGAAGCTGTTTATGAAAATGAAATTCTACAAAAGGTGGATGCGTGTATAAAAGCCGGAAAGCTAGTTAACTCACTAGTGTTCGATGAAAAGGAAAAAGCTGTCGTAAAGCAATTGAACCTACTCACCGCAAAACCTATTATGTATGCTCTCAATAAAAAAGCCGGAAATAAAAACTTAGGCGATATATCGCCCAACATAGATGAACCGTGGGGGAAATTAATGGATTTTTTTGAGCAAAATAAAAGTCAGTATGTGGTGATTGATGCCGGAATAGAGCACGAACTGAAGGATTTGGCCGGAGAAGAAAAGGAAATGTTTCGTACGGAACTTGGCGGGGAAGACGACGGGATAGATAATTTAATAAAAGGAGGATATCGGTTACTCAATCTGATTACATATTTTACAACAGGTGAAGATGAGACGAGGGCCTGGACAATATTACGCGACTCAACTGCGCCTGTTGCTGGACAGGCGATTCACACCGATTTCAAAGATAAATTCATTCGTGCCGAAGTGGTTTACTGCAACGACCTACTTTCATCCGGTTCGTATGCATCCGCGCGTGAAAAAGGTCTAGTACGAACAGAAGGAAAAGATTATATTGTGAAGGATGGTGATGTAATAGAGTTCAAGATTTGATATAATCGGTTCATGAAAAAAGGCTATAAAGGTGATATTGAAAAACTTACGCTTGAGAACGATAATTTTAGAAAAGTACTTTATACCGGAGAGTATAGCCAGTTGGTGTTGATGAGTCTCTTACCGGGAGAAGAAATAGGAAGTGAGGTGCATGTCGGTAACGACCAATTTTTCAGGTTTGAGGCCGGGGAGGGGATGGTTTATATAAATGACGCCGAATATGTCGTCAAAAATGGTGACGCCGTAATAGTGCCAAAAGGGGCCAGGCATAACGTCGTAAACACCGGTAAAACAGAATCACTGAAACTCTACACAGTATATAGTCCGGCTCACCATAAAGATGGTATAATCAGAAAAACAAAGACGGAAGCCGAGGTAAACGGTCCGGAGTTTGACGGTGTAACGACGGAATAATTATTAATTAAAAATAAAAATATGAATCCACAAAAATCAAATGCTAAGGATGTGTTTTTGAACCTCGGGGCAACGGTTGCCCTGTCGGTATTCGTCGGTTATTTGGTCAGTCTTTTATTTACGATAATAAACAAAGCTTACCCGGCTATTAACAGTTATTATTATGGCTCTTACTCGATTAGTTTTCCTGTGGCCACATTGATAATCGTCTTTCCGATTTACATTTTACTAATGTGGCTTTTGGAAAAATCCTATGCGGTTGCTCCGGAAGACAGGAACGCCGGAATCCGTAAGTGGCTGACCTATATCACTCTTTTTGTTTCAGGTATCTGTCTCGCTGGAGACTTGGTTTATGTTGTCTATTACTTTATCGATGGTCAAGAAATGACGGCTGGTTTTCTAATGAAAGCACTCTCTGTTTTAGTTATCTCGCTTGGTATTTTCTTCTATTATATTTCCGATGTCAGAGGGAAACTAAACGGTGCCTCAAGAAAGGTTTGGACTTTGGTGGCGACCCTGGTAATTCTAGGCTCAATAGTCTGGGGCTTTTCGGTTCTCGGTTCTCCTCGTACACAACAGCTTTACAAATATGACCAGGAGAAGGTTTCTCAGTTACAGAGTATAAGTAGCGAAGTCAGTTATTATTGGCAAAGAAATAACAAGGTACCGATGAAATTGTCGGATTTATCCGAGTCAAGCTACTACACCGTACCTAATGATAAACAGTCCGGCGCGCCGTACGAATATATCAAGAGTACGAATACCACCTACCAGCTTTGTGCCGAGTTCAACAAATCATCGGAAGAAGCCAATACTATCAGATATGAAACATATCCAAGTAAGGTCGGGACATGGAACCATCCGGCTGGCCGTTACTGCTTCTCTCTATCAGCAGATGCAAACCTATCTCCTAAATCCGTACCGATTCCTCTAGAGTAGTAAACACTCACAATCTTTCTTATTTGGTGCTCCTCTTTGCTTTACCGGGCTATTTGTCTATACTTAATTTATGATGCGAAAAAGCAATACTCAAGTTAGTAAAAGTACAAATACATATAACCATTTGGAAATCGAAAAGAGATGGCAGAAAGAATGGGATAAGAAAAAAATCTACAAGACTAGAGAAAAAGGTGGAAAAAAATACTATGTTCTAGACATGTTTCCGTATCCTTCAGGCAAAGGGCTTCATGTTGGTCATCCAAAGGGTTACATAGGTTCTGATGTTTTCGCGCGCATGAAGCGAATGCAGGGATTTAACGTACTTCATCCTATGGGTTATGACGCTTTCGGTTTGCCGGCCGAACAATATGCTCTCGAGCACAACATCTCTCCACGTAAGGCAGTAATAGAGAATATAAAGACTTTTGAAAACCAGCTTTCTATAATCGGTCTTTCGTACGACTGGAGTAGGCGAGTAGATACCACTGACCCCGATTTTTATCATTGGACTCAGTGGATTTTCTTGAAACTTTATAACTCTTGGTATAACAAAGAAAAAGATAAGGCCGAACCGATAGAGGTTTTGATAAAACAATTCGAAAAATCCGACCCAGCATGGAAATCAAAAACAGCAAAAGAAAAACAGGATGTCCTAATGAAATATCGCTTGGCCTATGAGGGTTATAGTGAGGTGAACTGGTGTCCTGTACTCTGCACAGTTTTGGCCAACGACGAAGTTCTAGACAGTCCAAAAGGGCCAGTATCCGAACGGGGAGGTTATCCGGTGGTGAAAAAAGAAATGCGTCAGTGGTTTATGCGAATCACAGCATACGCGGATAGATTACTTTCAGGGCTGGAGGATTTGGATTGGTCGTTACACATAAAAGAAATACAGAAAAACTGGATAGGAAAAAGCGACGGTTTGGTTTTTAAGGCAAAAGTTAAGGATTCTGATATTGTAATAGAAACTTTTTCTGCTCACTTTGAAGCTTGTTATGCTGATACATTTTTTGCTATTCCGCCAGACCATCCACTTTTGGAGAAACTTCTAGAGAATAAACCGGAAAAAGAAAAAGTTTTAAAGAAAACGAAAGAAATTTTGGAAAAAAGAGATTCCGCCGGCGAAGGGGAATATAAAAATGTGGACGGCATTTTCACTGGCTGTTATGCCGTAGATCCGCTGGGTAATGGTGATTTGCCAATATGGGTTGCAAGTTTTGCTCTGAAAGATTACGGGACGGGAATAGTAAAGTGTTCGGCTCACGACGAGAGAGATTTTGCTTTTGCTAAAAAATTTAATATTCCATTAAAAGTGGTTTTACTTCCATCCGACAAAGAGTTGGGTAAAAGGGTTATGGCTCAAGAAGTTTGTTTTACAGATATGAAAAGTGGAATATTGACCGAGCCAACGGAACTCATGGGACGAATTGCTGGGGAAGCTAGAAAAGATGTGGTGAGGTATGTAACTTCCCGCGGATATGCTCGGGTTCACACTACATACAAAATGCGCGATGCGGTCTTCGCCCGCCAGAGATACTGGGGTGAACCTATTCCTCTATGGTATGACAAGAACGGTATAATACACGAAGTTCCTCTGAGTAAACTCCCACTGAAATTACCGGAAGCCAAATCTTATCAACCGACAGGCACGGGAGAATCTCCTCTGGCCGGTGTTTCTTCCTGGGTCAAGAAGGGTTTCGAGACCAATACTATGCCGGGTTGGGCTGGTTCGTCTTGGTACTTCTTGCGATATATGGATCCAAAAAACAAAAAGGCTTTTGCCGACAAGAAGGCTATACAATATTGGAAAAATGTGGACATATATGTTGGAGGAGCCGAACACGCAACCGGACATCTGCTTTATTCAAGATTTTGGCATAAGTTTCTAAAGGATTATGGTTTGGTTGTGACGGAGGAACCGTTTAAAACTCTAAAGAATCAGGGGATGATTCAAGGAGCCGATGGTCGAAAGATGAGTAAGAGATGGGGAAATGTTATAAACCCGAACGATGTGGTCAGAGATTATGGTGCGGACACTCTTCGTTTGTATGAAATGTTCATGGGACCTTTTGAAGGGTCACTTCCGTGGAGTACGGACAATATAATGGGGTCAAGACGCTTTCTTGAGAGAGTGTGGAGGTTATCGGAGCGAGTTTCCAGCAAGGTTGAGGGCGATAGAAATGTCGAAGTGCTTTTGAATAAGACAATAAAAAAAGTTGGAGATGATATAGAAAGTTTTGCTTTTAATACCGCAGTGTCCAGCATGATGATACTGGTCAATGAGATGGAAAAATACGAATTGATTCCGAAAAAATATTTCGAATCATTTTTAAAGATTCTCAGCCCCTTTGCTCCACATATAAGCGAAGAGTTATGGAAATCTTTGGGACATAAAACATTTTTGGTTTTGGAAAAATGGCCGGAAGCCGACAAAACAAAAATGAGAGAGATGGAGGTCAAGATGGTAATTCAAATAAACGGAAAAGTGCGGGCCGTACTGCAGTCTATTATAGGATCCGATCAAGCAGAAGTGGAATCCCTAGCCAGAAGTTCTCTGGATGTGGAGAAGTGGCTCTTGAATAAGGAAATAAAAAAGACGATTTTTGTGCCGGACAAACTTCTGAACTTTGTCGTCGCATAATTTGACCATTTTCGGTCAAGCCTTGACTCTTTATAGGGTTAATGATACAACTAAAGTACATATGATGGAGAAAACACCAATCACATTTAAACCAAAACAGGTCATAAAGCGCCTGCTCTCTGTTTTAGGGGATAGGTCTCAAGATGTTTTAACCTCTCGTTTTGGCCTCGGAAACGACCCGAAACGGATGACTTTGGAAGCTATTGGTAAAAAATATAAAATTACTCGCGAAAGAGTCAGACAGATTGAAAACTATTCAGTAATCAACATCCGCAAATCAAAGGAATATGGTAAAGAAAAAGTGGTTTTTGATGAATTAAGAAAGATAATCGGAGACTTGGGAGCCACAGTCTCGGAAGAAGTGCTTTTGAATCATATTTCCAAAGATAAAAGTACCCAGAATCAGATACATTTCTTACTTGTGGTTGGTGAGGATTTTACAAAAGATAAAGAAGATTTAGAATTCAAGCACCGCTGGAGTATAGATAAGGATCTATCAAAAAAAATCCACACATCCCTCCGAACATTGTACTCAACCCTCTCCGACGATGAAATATTGCTGGAGTCCGATATGGTGGCCAAGTTTTTGGAGCACCTGAAAGATGTTTCGGATAAATATAAAAATGATGAGATTGCAAAGCGATGGTTGACCCTGTCGAAACTAATAGATAAGAATCCTTTGGGCGAGTGGGGCAAGACCGGCTCTTCAAATATAAACGCAAAAGGCATGCGAGACTATGCTTACCTGGTCATCCGCCGACACGGCTCGCCGATACATTTCCGGGAAGTAGCCAAACTTATTACCGAACTCTTCAACAAAAAAGCTCATGTTGCTACTACCCACAACGAACTGATAAAAGACCCTAGGTTTGTTTTGGTTGGCCGTGGACTCTATGCATTGTCAGAATGGGGATATATGAGCGGAGTTGTTCGAGAGGTCATTAAGAGTGTTTTGGAGAAAAATGGCCCCTTGGCTAAGGACGAGATTATAAAAAAGGTTTTGAAGGAAAGATATGTAAAAGAGAATACTATAATGGTCAACCTACAGAACGGTAAATATTTCAAAAAGGCGAAAGACGGAAAGTATAGCTTGGTGTAAAATTTCCTGACCCGTATTCTTCGAAAGGCAATCTATCTAGCTCTGTTGAGCTAGCGAACTTCTCGTCGTTCAAGAAAATAATGGTCGGAATACCTTCTTTATTTTCTAAACTCCTACGAAAGGCCTTTCTCAAAACACGGGTCAGGAAATTTTTAAAGAGGGTGTGGTTAGGTTGGGTGGTTTTTTGTTGTCGTTACGATATAATATAGTCTATGATTTGGTCATCTATATACGGATTGTCACCGAGCGTATTGGAGGGACTATATTATGTTTCCTACTTTTTTGTTCCGTTATTTCTTATCAATACACTGTGGGAGTTTTGGGTAAGGTATAGGAGGGCCTTGTACTTTGCCAAGCAGACCTATGTCTTGCTCGAAATAAAATTACCGAGGGAGATTTTTAAGTCCCCGAGAGCGATGGAGTTTTGTATCGCCGGTATGTGGCAGATGATTGGTGAAGGTAACTGGTTTGAAAAGTATTGGAAGGGTATGGTCCGTGCCCATTTTTCTTTGGAGATAGTTTCGATAGATGGAGTGGTGCATTTTTACATATACACGAAGAAGGGTCACAAGAATCAAGTAGAAGCAAACCTTTATTCTCAATACCCGGGAATCGAAATATACGAGGTGTCGGATTACTCGATTCCGTTCAGGCATGATCCGGAAGTCAGTACTTTTTGGGCATGTGAATTTGAGTTGTCTAAAGCCGATGCTTTTCCAATAAAGACATATATTGATTATGGCATGGAGAAAGATCCGAAAGAAGAATTCAAGATAGACCCCATGACGCCGTTTATAGAATTTATAGGCTCTCTTCCGCGAGGGAACAATGTTTGGCTTCAGTTTATTATTCGGGCCCATAAAGCCGAAGAGAAGGATAGGAAAAAGACTTTTCGTACCTGGAAGATATGGGAAACTTGGAAAATGAAAGATGTTTGGGATTTTATGAGCAAGAAGGATTATAAATGGAAAGAGGCGGCGCAGGAGGAAATAGACAAAATAATTGCCGGGACAAAAGGAGAGAAAGACAAAGATGGTAAGTTTGTCCCAGGTACCGGTAGACAACCCACCGAGATAGAGAAAGAGACCATCGCTGCTCTTGGTCGAAGTATATCTAAAAACGGATTTGATGTCGGTATGCGTCTAATCTATACCGCCCCTAAAGATGTCTTTGTTATAATGAATCTCGCTGGAATTATTGGCGGTATTGCACACTTTAATTCACACCTCAATGGCTTTAAAACCACTAATGGGTCAGCAGAATACCATAAGCATTTCTTGTTGTCATGGTGGAAAAGGAGCGAAAGAGTTCGAAATGTGGAACAGCAGAATATGCTGGACGCGTATAAACGACGAGCTTTCTTCTATTGGCCATACAAAAGAGAGAAGACTTTTGTCCTGAATTCCGAAGAGCTGGCTACAGTGTTTCATCTTCCTGGTGGTGTGGCAAGTACACCTTCGTTTACTCGTATTGAGTCCAGAAAAGCTGAACCGCCTGCGAATCTACCAGTATAGTCTTATATGGATATTAAAATAGACCAAATATTGCAGTGGTTTAGAATGAGGCGGGAGAAGGTCGCTTATTTTTTTATCGGCATTTTTATCATAGCCGTGATGTATCTTTTTTTTCACACACCTCCGGTAGGTTTTCCTATAGATCAAGTATTCACTGTTACTACAGGTGAGTCTCTACAGAATATTGCAGACAACTTATATGATAATAATATTATACGATCACCATTTTTCTTTCGGGCACATGTTATCCTCCAAGGAGCGGAAAACCGTGTTATGGCCGGGGATTATCTTTTGGATAGACGTGAAGGATCGGCAGATTTGGCTTACCGACTGGTTCATGGGCAGTTTAATGTGGACTCCATAAAAACGACTATTCCGGAGGGTTGGAATGTTTTTCAAATTTCCGACTACCTGAAGAAGAATCTGATTAACTTTGATCTCGTTCGATTTATTTTTTTGGCCAAAAGTAAAGAGGGTTATCTTTTTCCGGATACATATTTTCTTTCTCAAACTTCAAAACCGGAAGCCATCATCGCCTTGATGAGTAACAACTTTGATGCCAAGATAGCTTCGGTTTACGGGCCCGCAACATCTACACGAGTCCTCGGCGGGCAAAAACGCAATCTGAAGGACGTCATCACCATGGCCTCTATTTTGGAAAACGAAGCGCGCACGACGGATAGTCGCCGAATCATCGCTGGAATATTGTGGAAGAGGTTATCTCTCGGCATGCCTCTACAAGTCGATTCAACCTTTTCTTATATAAATGGAAAAAATACTTATGACCTGACTCTGGATGATTTGAAAATTGACTCGCCATACAATACATATATGTATAGGGGCCTACCTCCCGGACCTATCAGTAACCCCGGGGTTGATGCTATAACCGATGCTATAACCCCGATAACTACTCAATACCTGTATTTCTTATCGAGCAGGAGTGGGAAAATGTATTATGCTACGACCTTTGAACAACATAAGAGGAATAAGGAACTTTATCTCAATAAATAGTGCTTCGGGCTTACTTTATCCTCGTCTTTGTTTCCTAAATCACCCGCGAAGCCTCTAAAAAGTTATTGTTCTTCCATTTGTTGGATTTATGGTATAAAAGAGTCATGATAAAAAAGCTGAAGGTATTTGTCGGGGTTTCTGGTGGAGTAGACAGCTCTGTGGCTTTGGCGTTGCTTCAAAAGGCTACACCAAATAACTTCTCAAAGTTATTTGGTCGCCCAACCCCGGAGGGGTTTAGGGGCTACGATGTCACAGGAGTGTTTCTGAAGGTCTGGAATCCAGAGTGGTTACCCTGTAACTGGAAGGAGGAGAGACGGAGCGCCATGCGAGTGTGTGCGACCCTAGGCGTTCCATTTCTAACATTTGATTTTGGGAAGGAATACAAGAAAGAGGTGGTGGATTATATGATACGAGAATACGGTGAGGGACGAGTGCCAAATCCGGATGTTTTTTGCAATAAATATGTGAAGTTTGGAGTCTTTCTTGATAAAGCGCTAGATATGGGAGTTGATTTTATCGCTACCGGTCATTATGCCATATGTCAAAGAGTCCCTTTGACATATGAGTTACGAGAAAGCGCGGATAAAAATAAAGACCAGAGTTACTTTTTGTACACATTGAGTCAAGAACAACTAAAACACACACTTTTTCCTGTGGGGCATCTGACAAAACCGGAAGTTAGGAAGTTGGCGAAACGGTTCGGTCTACCAACAGCTGAAAAAAAAGACAGTCAAGGTCTCTGCTTTATCGGTAAAGTTGATATGAAGGATTTTTTGGCACATTATATCGATATTAAAAAAGGTAACGTTCTCAATACAAAAGGTGAAGTTATCGGTTCACATGATGGAGCTATGTTTTACACTATAGGCCAAAGACATGGATTTATTATTATAGAAAAAACTTCTACGGATCCACGATTTTTTGTCGTTTCAAAAAATTTAGAAAAAAATACAATTACTGTCATGGACAAAAAGTCACACAAAGACCTACTTTACTCAACTAAAGCGGTGATACTTCGTGATTTATTTTTTATATCCGGGGTGGAACCAAAATTACCCCTAAAGACTTCAGTACGAATTCGCTATCGTCAGGAAAAGCAAAACTGTACTCTTGAAAAGAAAGCGAACGATTACCAAATTATTTTTGATGAATTACAGAGCGGTGTATCTATCGGTCAATCTGCCGTACTATACGATGGAGAAGTCTGTTTGGGAGGTGGAATAATAGAAAAAGTCGTGCAATAATAACCCTATGTCCAATAAACTCATATATGTTTTAAAAGCCGATGGAACTAAAGAACTATTTGATGTGGTCAAGCTGGAGGAATCCCTGCTTCATTCCGGAGCATCACCACAACTAACTGCCGATGTGATATTACACATTATTCCCGAAATCGAGGACGGTATGACTACTCAGGAAATTTATAGACACGCTTTCGAAATGCTCCACAAAGAGGAAAAGCCGGTGGCTATAAAGTATTCTCTGCGTCACGCCATCATGGAACTTGGGCCATCGGGGTTTCCTTTTGAAGACTTTGTGGCGGAGATATTTCGTGCCAAAGGTTTTCAGGCGGTTACGGATCAAACAGTAAAGGGGTTTTGTACCCAACACGAAATAGATGTTGTTGCTTGGAATGATAAAAAATTAATAATGGTAGAAGCTAAATTCCATAATGAACTTGGAACAAAGTCGGACCTGAAAGTGGTTTTGTATATTAAGGCCCGTTTTGATGATCTCAGAAAGATGAAATTTAACTATGGACGTGAGAGAGAAATTGACGAAGCTTGGCTTGTGACAAATACAAAATTCTCCTCTACGGCGATAGAGTACGGTTCCTGCCAAGGGGGATTGGTGATGGTTGGTTGGAATTATCCACCAGTAGGCAACTTGCACGATATGATTACGGAGAATAAACTGCATCCATTGACCTGTCTTGTTAGTCTAAACGGCAGGGAAAAGAAAGAATTGCTTGGTCAGGGGATTGTTCTGTGTAAAACCATAAAAGAAAACCCAACTCTTTTGGAGGCTATAGGAGTCAAAGGCGAAGATGCGAGTAAGGTCATGGAAGAAATAAATAATTTATGAAAAAAGAAAAAATAAGCAGTTCGAATAAGGCCATTGCCAACTTCTTTTTCGAGGTAGGAATGCTCGCCAAGACTCCACGTAGCGGTTTTCATTTTCTCGGCACGGGCGAGCAATCCGTGGCGGAACATGTCAATCGGCATGTATTTATCGGGTACGCGCTGGCTCAGATGGATGGGACGGTGGATATGCTGAAGGTCTTGAAGATGTGTCTTTTTCATGACA
This sequence comes from Minisyncoccota bacterium, assembly GCA_036517295.1. Lineage (GTDB taxonomy): Bacteria > Patescibacteriota > Minisyncoccia > Phycocordibacterales > DATDWN01 > C7867-006. The sequence goes on from DATDWZ010000016.1 coordinate 22,184, forward strand.
TATCGGAGACCCGAATATCGGATCTCAATCACATCCATCAAAAATATGTCAAACGCCGAGAACATAGTGCGGTAAAAGATATTTCTGATTCAGTACCGTTCGGTAAAGACATGTTTAATACTTTGCATGAATATGAAGAGCGTAAATCAAGGGAAGCCAGACTGGTAAAAGACGCAGATACTTTAGAATGGATTCTGGCTTTAAAGGAACAATACGATACAGGAAACACTCGAGCTTTGGAATGGATAAAGGTTGGAATGGATAAACTAAAAACTGCTCCGGGCAAAGAGATGGCTACCGCGATACTCGATACCAACTCGAACGATTGGTGGTTTCCGGCCGATTCTGTGATCAGACGCAAAAAATATATAAAATAGCATGCCACTTTCCACGGAAGATCGTTTTGAAGAGATGAGAAAGATCCGAGACGAACTTCTCGGGTTCAAAAAATCTCCACTTTATAAATACAGGGTTGAAAATAGATATTTCCCTGTGGTGGGCGAGGGGAGCCACAATGCCCATATAATGTTTATAGGTGAAGCTCCCGGGAAGAACGAAGCCGAAACAGCCAGACCTTTTTGTGGGCGTTCCGGTAAAGTATTGGATGAAATGTTGACTTCTATAAATGTGAATCGTGAAGATGTTTATATAACCAATGTCGTAAAAGACCGTCCGCCGGAGAATCGCGATCCGTCACCGGAGGAAATTAAACTATATACACCATTTCTCAATAGACAGATAGACATAATACAGCCAAAAGTCATTGCTACTCTCGGTAGATTTTCTATGGAATACATCATGACCCTCTTAGGTCTAGGAGATCAATTGAAATCGATAAGTAATATGCACGGCCGAGAGTTTGAAGCGGAGTCGAGTTATGGTAAAGTGACCATCGTGCCCCTATATCATCCGGCCGTGGCTTTGTATAACGGTTCCAATAAAGAAACTTTGCTTAAGGATTTTAAGGTATTGAAAAAATATGTCTAAAAAGATAAACACTGAATGGAATCTATCTCAACTTTATAAGTCTCCAGATGATTCTCAAATAGAGAAAGATTTAGTTAGAGCGGAGAAGGCTCATGCCGCCTTTGCCTATAAATACAAAAAAAGTAATTTATATCTAAAAAATGAGTCCGCTTTAAAAAAGGCTCTTCAAGAATACGAAAGGTTGGCTGACACAACTAATTTTAGCGGCGGGTTTTATTTAGGATTACTTCAGACAAAAGATAGCAGTAATCAAAAAGTTATTGCAAAAGCCAATCTTATCTCTCAGAGGATGCAACGAATTGGTAATCTCGTTATGTTTTTTGAGATAAATATTTCTAAAATTCCGACCCATATTCAAAAAAAGTTTCTTGTGAGTAAAGACCTTTTTCGTTTCAGGTATTTGTTAAAAAAGTCGTTTGAAACCGGTAAGTATGTTCTTACGGAACCAGAAGAAAAAATACTTTCTCTGAAATCCCTACCTTCACATAGTTTGTGGGTTGATTTTGTTGGAAAGTTGGTGAGCAAGCAGACCGTTACTCATAAAGGTAAGGAAATCTCTGTTTCTGAGGCTAATTATCTTATACCAAACCTACCTACTCAAAAAGAAAGAAAAGAACTTCATAATCAGATCGTGGAGAAATATTGGGCGATAGCTGACTCTGCTGAAAGCGAGATTAACGCCATTGTCATCGATAAAAAGATTAATGATGAGTTGCGGGGATTTACTGAGAGCTATGACGCAACGATTCAGGGTTACGACAATGATAAAAAGAGCGTCTTGAATCTTGTTCGGACTGTGACTGAGAACTTTCATGTATCACAACGATTTTATAATCTTAAGGCCAAAATGCTTAAATTAAAAAGACTGTCCTATGCTGATCGTGGGGCACAAGTGGGTAAAACAAATCAAAAGATAACATTTGGAAAGTCTTATGAGGATTTGTGTCGCATCTTTACATCAGTCGAGCCTGAATTTGGTAGTATATTAAAACGTTTTGTTGTTAATAAACAAATAGACGCCTATCCTAAGGTGGGAAAAAGAGGTGGAGCTTTCTGTGCGTCTCACCACAAGGCTCCAACTTTCATCCTACTAAACCATGTAGATACCCTCGATTCTCTTATGACGTTTGGGCATGAGATGGGCCATGCAATCCATAGTGAGTTTTCCAAATCACAACCTGTATTTTATCAGGATTACTCTATGTCTACGGCAGAAGTGGCCAGTACTCTGTTCGAGTCATTTGTTTTTTATGATCAGCTAGAAAAACTTACAGAAAAAGAAAAGATCGTCGCTCTTCACGACAAGATCCAGGATGATATCGCGACCATCTTTCGCCAGATCGCATGCTTTAACTTTGAGGCGGAAATGCATAAAACCATACGAGAGAAAGGAAATATGTCCAAAGAAGAACTGGCTTCTTGTATGAATCGGCACATGAAGAGTTATTTGGGTAATGTTGAGTTAACTGACAAGGACGGATACTTTTTCGTTTCATGGATGCATCTTCGTACTTTCTTTTATGTATATTCCTACGCCTTCGGTCAGCTCGCAAGTAAAGCTATCTATAAAAAATACCAGGAGAACCCAGCTTATATAAAAGAGATCAAAAAATTCATGTCGCTTGGATGTTCGATGAGTCCGGAGGATATATTCAAATCTATAGGTGTGGATGTGAAAAAACCTGATTTTTGGAAGAAAGGATTGGAAAGTATAGAGGAAGATATAACACTACTTGAATCTTTAGTTAATAAACCCAAGAAAAAGTAGTACAATATATAGATGTTGACATCCAACGAAGTTCGAGAACGATTCCTTCAATTTTTCCAAAAACGCGGACACGCCGTTATTCCGTCGGCTTCTCTTGTGCCAGAAAATGACCCCTCTGTGCTTTTCAACACTGCTGGGATGCAACCTCTAGCGCCGTATTTACTTGGACAGAGACATCTTTCCGGACAACGATTGGTTGATATTCAGAAATGTGTTCGTACGGTGGATATTGATGAGATTGGAGACAACACTCACGCGACATTTTTTGAGATGATGGGGAACTGGTCTCTTGGAGATTATTGGAAAAAAGATGCTATAGAATGGAGTTATGAATTTTTGACATCTACGACAGAAGGTCTGGGACTTAACCCTGAGCACCTATTCGTTACTTGCTTTGAAGGTGACGATAATGCTCCACGAGACACGGAATCAGCCGAGATATGGAGAGAAATTTTCAACAAAAACAATATTAAAGGCGAGAGAATATATTTTCGTCCGGCAAATAAAAACTGGTGGAGCGCCGGAGATAACGGCCCATGCGGACCAGATACGGAAATGTTTTACGACCTTACTGGAGACCTGACGAAAGGTATGAATTTAGAGGAATATCTAAAGGCTGATGACGAGCAGAGAGTGGTTGAGATTTGGAATGATGTATTTATGGAATATCTGGCAAAGGATGGTAGGGTTGTAGAAAAGTTAAAAACGAAAAATATAGATACGGGTTCCGGTTTTGAGCGAGTTTTGGCTGTTGTTCAGGGCAAAACAAATATTTTTGATACCGATTTGTTTTTAGAGGCCATAACCTATATTAGGGATAATTCTGTAGTGGGGAATATTAAATCCGAGCGTATTGTCGCCGATCATATACGAACGGCTACATTTATGATTTGTGACGGCGTAACTCCATCCAATACTGATAGGGGTTATATACTACGCAGATTATTGAGACGAGCTATTCGCCACGCCGACATACTTGGCCTAAAAGATCACCCGGAAATCGGTGCCAGTCGCCTCGTGTCCCTTTCTCATATATTCGTCACAAAATATAAAGATGTGTATCCTGAAATAATAATCAAATCCAAGATAATTGACGCTGAAATCGAAGAGGAAGACAGGAAATTTAAAAAAACGCTTAGCGAGGGTCTGAGACAACTTGAAAAATTTACAAATAAAGCCCTTGTTATTAATGGAAAAGATGCATTCGTTCTGTTTTCAACATACGGATTTCCTTTAGAAGTTATACTGGAGATTTGTAAAGAAAAGGGTGTCTCTGTCGATGCGGAAGGGTTTAATCTAGAGATGAAAAAACATCAAGACCTGTCTCGTAGTGGTGCGGAACAAAGGTTCAAGGGCGGGATGGGGGATACGAGTTCGGAGTCCATCAAATACCATACAACTACACACTTACTTCACCAGGCGCTTCGCGATGTTTTAGGCGATTCGGTTATACAAAAAGGTAGCAACATAACCGCCGAAAGACTTCGGTTTGATTTTACTCATGATACAAAAATGACCGATGAAGAAAAGAAGAAAGTTGAAGATGTTGTAAATCATAAAATAAAAGAAAACCTTACGGTTAATAAGGTGATAATGAATAAGGAAGAAGCCGAAAAAACCGACGCTACGCATCTATTTGGAGAAAAATACGGGGATGAAGTTAGTATTTACTATATCGGCGACTCTCTGGAGAATGCATACTCAAAAGAGTTTTGTGGCGGACCTCATGTGGAAAATACGGGAGTGTTAGGACATTTCAAGATTGTGAAGGAGGAGGCGATATCTGCCGGCGTGCGGAGAATTAAAGCAATACTCGAATAAAATTTATGCTAAAATAGACGCATGTCGTTCTTATCTTTTTTAGGAAGGAAAAAGGAAGGAGTCTCTCTACTTATTGATATAGGTAATGGAAGCATTACCGGTGCTTTCGTCCTGTTTTCGGAGGGAAAGAAACCAAAATTTCTCTATTCTTTGAAAAAGACTTTCACTGTCAGTGAAAAACCGAATGCTCTACGACTGATAGACGGCATGTCTTTATTACTGGATTCTCTTATAGAAATTATGGTAAAAGAGGAACCCCAAAAGATCCACTCTGTGGTAGTTTCTCTCTCTTCTCCTTGGTTTATCATAAAAACAAAAGAGATAAAAATATCCGAAAAAGCCCCATATACTGTAACTGCAGGATTTTTGAATGAAATTTTATCAGAAGAAGAGAAATTATTTATATCGGAAATTATAACCAGTCTTGATTCTGAAGAAGAAAAAGATTTTGTGGTAGTGGAGAAATCTATAATTCATTCAAAAATTAACGGCTATCCGGTATCGGATATTATAGGTAAAAAAACAAAAACTTTTGAAGCAAACCTCTCTATGTCGGCCGTATCACGAAGTATAGAGGAGAAGATAGTTTCTATAATATCTAAGAACACACACTTATCTCGGGATAAAATATTAATGCGCACTTTTCCAACAGTTCTGTTTTCCACCATCCGAGACAATTTTGCTAAGGAATCAGATTTTATCTTGATGGATATTACAGGAGAAATAACCGATATAATGGTGATTAATAATGATGTCATAGTGAAGATGGCTTCATTTCCGCTAGGTAGGAATTTTGTTATCCGCCAGATCTCCAAAGCTCTTAGTATTTCAACTGAAATAGCCCTATCCGATATTTCGATGTATATCAAAAACAAAACCCACAAAGAAAGTTCGAATAATATTCAAGGAGTTCTGGAGAATATAGAAAAGGAATGGGCTATATACCTTGAAGATACACTGAATTCTCTATCCGAAGACATGGTGTTTCCGAGAACTTTGTATATAACAACGAACAGTGATACCGCTCCTATTTTCATAGAATTTTTAAAACTACCAAAATCCGACACAACATCCGAATTTAGAAAAAATACAAATATAATACATATAAATAGCAGTAGTCTTTCGAACTTTTATGATAGTTATTCCGTAATACCGGAGGATGAGTTCGTTGCTTTGTTGGCAGTGTTTTATAACAAGATTGTTCAGGGATAAATCCACTTTCGCTTGCAAACCGGGCAATTTGATATACAATAAAGAGGAAATGAATCCCGTTAGAGATAACGGAAATCGAAAAAGACTATGGTCGAAGCATTAAAACATAATCAGTATAGGAATCATTACAAAGTATGTGTGATTTCCTATCTCTAACGGGATGAAGAAAAATGTTACTCAAGATATTATTCCTCCAAGGAGATCTATCCAAAACATAGATTTTCCGTCCAGGTCAAAGCGTTTTAAAGAAAAAACCATAAAGGTCGAGTTAAGTAAACCACACACACCTCCTCCACAGGTTCCGGTTGAACCGGAGTTATATCAGTACGACGAGCCACCGAAATATTCTAGAAAATTACTCTATATCGCTGCAACTCTTTTAGTTTTAGGTATCGCTTTTGCTATTTCAGCTTTATTCAAAAGCGCGGAGATTAAAATTGCCCCAAAACAGGAGATTCGTGTTCTAAATTCCGATTTCACAGCAAAGAAGAATGCGACTGGTACCAGCTTGGCTTTTCAGGTTGTGACAACCACAAAAGATATAGAGAAAGTAGTTTCAGCAAGCACAGAACAAAAAGTCGACATAAAAGCTCGTGGCCAGATAGTTATATATAACAACTACAGCACCCAATCTCAGAAATTGGTTGCTACTACGCGCTTTGTCACCCCAGAGGGGCTGATTTTCAGACTGGTTAGTCCTGTTACGGTTCCCGGGCAACAAGTAAAATCGGGTAAGACGGTTGCCGGTAGTGTAGAGGCAACCGTGGAAGCCGATACTTCGGGAGAATCATATAACATAGGACTGAAAGATTTTACCATCCCGGGCTTCAAGGGTGATTCGAAATACACAAAAATCTATGCCAGATCAAAAACCGAAATGACGGGTGGATTTCAAGGACTACAAAAGATAATAACCAAGGAGGCTCTCATAGTAGCCGACGCTCAAATGGAAAATGATCTGAAAGCTGGGTTGGCCAAAGATATAACTTCCCAGATTCCAGAGAACTTTATTTTATACGAAGAGAGCTTGTCTTATAAACTTGATCCAGCGACGCAAGTAAGTGCCGGTGTCAAGGCATCGGATCCGACCCAAGCCACTCTGAGAAAGAAGGGTAGAATCAGCGGTATTATATTTGACAAAGGAGCTTTGTCACGCACTATTATTGCCAAAATATTACCCGATACTGCCGGAGATATGATAAAAATAACCAATCTAAATAAGCTTAATTTCACGATTAATCAAGCTGGAACTTTTGACTCGAGTACGAGTATTTCACTCGGTTTTAGCCTGAGTGGTGACGCTAACTTAGTTTGGATTTTTGATGAAAACAAGTTAAAAGCCGATGTTCTGGGGTTATCAAAGAAAAATGCCATGGCTGTTATTAGCACCTACAAAACCATCAAAGAAGCATGGATTGAAACCAGTCCGTTCTGGAACAGCACCATACCGAAGGAGGCTAAAAAGGTTACCCTAGTAAATACCTTGACGAAATAGGCCTTTTTCTGCTACCATGCTATCTGTTATGCCAATATGCCAATACAGAGTATTGGTATTAATATAATGCAAGATCAGAACAAAAAAGATACTGCGATAACAGCACAAGTTACAGAGGCTCTACCAAACACTTTTTTTAAGGTAAAAAGAGACGACAATGGTGAGAAAATGTTGACATATCTTTCCGGGAAGATGAGATTGCATAGGATTCGAGTTTTGATAGGAGACAAAGTGACCGTTGAAATCGACCCTTATGGGGGCAAGGGTAGGATAGTCAAAAGAATTTAAGGGAATGAATCCCGTTAGAGATTATCGGGTTGATTTATAACGGATTAGGTGATATAAAGATGTGGTCTAAATTAATCATTTTATAAACATAAACTACGGAAATGCCTCTTCAGGAGGGATTTCCTATCTCTAACGGGATGAAAGTAAAATCTTCGGTCAAAAAAATTTGCGAGCACTGTCAGGTAGTGCGTAGAAAGGGCTATGTATATGTTGTTTGTAAAGCTAATGCCCGACATAAACAGAGGCAAGGATAAAAACTGACCAAACAAATAAAATGAGAATACTAGGAATAACATTACCAGAGGAAAAAAGAATAGAAATTGGACTGACGGTCCTTTATGGTGTTGGACGATCACGAGCACATACCATTCTTGATTCGGCAAAAGTATCTTATGGTTTGAAGCCAAAAGAGGTCAGTGTAGATCAGGAAAATGCCATTCGAAAAACAATAGAGAGTTTGAAGATTGAGGGCGACCTGAAACGAGAAGTTGCAGGGAATATAAAGAGGTTGAAAGATGTGAAGTCATACCGAGGTAGCCGACACTCAAAGAATCTACCATCTCGTGGCCAGAGAACAAAAACTAATGCCAGAACAAGACGGGGTGCACGAAAGACTATGGGTACTGGACGCAAGATAGCTGATAAGAAATAACCAACAATTTTAAATTTAAAATTTTAAATTTAAAATTAAATCAAAAAATCATGGGGAAAAAACGAATAGTAACATCAGGAAAGACAGAAGAATCAAGCTCAAAGGCCGCTACGGTTCCTGCTGTTTCAAAGAGAAAGGTAGAGGTTGGCGGACTTTATGTTGAGTCAACCTATAACAACACAAAAATCGTTCTGACAGACAATAAAGGTAATGTCTTGGCCACTTCTTCGTCAGGTTCTATAGGTTTCAAAGGGGCAAAGAAAGGCACTCCTTTCGCTGCAGCAAAGGTGGGTGAGATCCTCGGCGCAAAAGCTTCTACTATGGGCATGAGAGAGGTTGCAGTAGTGGTAAAAGGTGTCGGTTCGGGTCGGGAATCTGGCATCCGAGGTTTTATATCAAAAGGCATAAACATTACTTCCATAAAAGATGTTACTCCGGTTCCTCACAACGGCCCAAAACCAAAGAAACCCAGACGAGTATAGAACAAGTCGAAAGTGAAAAGTTAAAAGTATAATACTTAAGACTCCCATCACTTTCAACCTTTAACTTTTAACTAAAATTATGATCATCGGACCAAAATATAGAATAGCGCGACGCCTCGGGGCACCAATATTTGAGAAAACTCAAACACAAAAGTATGCCCTTCATTTAGAGCGTAAAGGAAAGAAACGAGGATTTTCCAAACAAAAAACGGAGTTCGGTCTCCAACTTAACGAAAAGCAGAAAGCTCGATTCACATACGGCTTAGGTGAAAGACAATTTGCAAACTATGTTAAAGAAGCATTAGCAAAGAAATCAAGCAACACCTCACAGACGATATTCGAGTTCCTTGAATGCCGTCTTGATAATGTGATTTATCGATTAGGCTTCGCCTCAACTCGCAGTGGTGCACGACAAATGGTCTCGCACGGCCATATTTCCGTAAATAGAAAGAGGGTGAACATTCCTTCTCTACGAGTAGTTGTTGGTGACAAGATAGAAATCACTGCCAGATCACTACAAAAACCTCTCTTTGCCAACCTAGATGAAAAAATCAAAACCGTTACCGTTCCGTCATGGATAAAGTTTGACGCCGTGAAGAAGAGCGCCGAGATTCAGGGGATGCCGAAACTGGTGGGGACGGAGAATATGTTTGATTTGAACACAGTTGTTGAGTTTTATAGCCGTTAGAGTAGGAGGCAGTGGTAAGTGGGCTTGCTACTAACTGCTAAATAGTGTATATTATTATCCGCGTTTATTTATTAATTTTTTAACTTACCCTACATGTCTGACTACACAATAGTATTACCATCAAAGCCTAGGATTGTCTCGGAAGTGGACTTCACCGGCTCATACGAGATCGACGGTTTATACCCCGGCTACGGTCATACATTGGGCAATTCTTTGCGACGCATAATTTTGTCTTCTCTTCTGGGTTCTGCTGTAACTTCGGTCAAAATTGCCGGTGTTGCTCACGAGTTTTCTGTGATTCCCGGTATAAAGGAGGATGCCGTGACAATTCTTTTGAATCTAAAGAAGGTGCGATTTAATATAGTAGCAGATGAACCTCAGAGACTAAGCCTAAAGGCAAAGGGTGTAAAAGTTGTCACTGCCGGTGACATAAAACTACCTGGAGGAGTGGAGATACTAAATCCTGACCTCATTATCGCTAACCTGACGGACAAAAATGCCGACTTGGACATGGAAATCACTGCGGAAAAAGGCCTCGGTTTCGTTCCAAAGGAGGTGTTACAGAAGAATCGAGTGGATATAGGCGCTATCACTCTTGATGCTATTTTCACACCTATCAGACGAGTCAGTTACGAAGTGGAAAATATGCGAGTCGGAGATAGAACTGACTTCAATAGACTAAAGATTTTTATAGAAACAGATGGAACAATCACTCCCAAACAGGCTCTTGAGAAATCAATCGAGATGATGATTCACCAACTAAAAGCTATAGTTGGTTTCAAAGAAGAGGAAGTCGTTGTGTCGTTACACAAAGAGGAAGCCGATTCAAAAGTAGCCGTTGACGAGGATTCTCTAAAAACCCGCATAGAGACTCTGGATTTGTCTGCTCGAACTCTAAATGCTCTTTCAAACGCAAATATCAGAACGGTCGGAGGTTTAGCTCGAAAGAAAGAAAAAGACATCTTGGAAATCGAGGGCCTAGGGACAAAAGGCTTAAACGAAATCAAGAAGATGCTTGAAACATTTGGTATAACGCTAAAGTAGCATGAATCCCGTTAGAGATCACTCAGTTGATTTATAATGGATTAAGTGATATAAAGATGAAGCTTAAATTAATTATTATATAAACATAAGGTACGGAAATGCCTCGTATTTTCGAGGGATTTCCTATCTCTAACGGGATGAATCACCACAAAGCAACCAGAAAATTCGGTCGGGTAAAAAAGGTGCGAGATGGACTTATGAAATCCCTTGCTTTGTCCTTGGTGTTGAAAGAAAAGATAAAAACAACCGATGCAAAGGCTCGGGAATTACGACCTATGGCTGAAAAATTAATCACTCTTGGACGATTAGGAACTGTGGCCTCACGAAGACTTCTTGTCTCTAGAATTGGCGTTTTAGGTGCGGAAAAAATTGTTAAAGACTTGGCTCCAAAATATAAAGGTAGGGCCGGTGGATACACCAGAATCACAAAGTTGCAGGCCCGTCTTTCAGATGGTAGTCTTATAGCCGTGATAGAGTTCGTCTAACTTTACGAACTTTATAGACTTTTAACTTTATGACTAAATTATACACGCTAGACGCAGAAAATAAGAAAATCGGACGAGTGGCTACACAGGCTGCGGTTTATTTGATGGGTAAAAATGAGCCTCTTTTTGCTCGAAATAACATTCCCGATGTTCGAGTCGAGATCAAAAATGCTGGAAAGGCTTCTGTAGATGAGAAGAAAAAGGAACAGAAGACGTACAGCAGATACTCCGGATATCCGGGAGGATTGCGACAGCCTACCATGCAGGAGGTTATAGATAAGAAGGGTTACAAGGAACTTTTCAAGGAAGCTGTTTCGGGGATGCTCCCAAAAAATAAACTTCGACAGAAAATGATGAATAATCTTATTGTTACAGAGTAACAATATTTCAAAAACATGGAAGCCACAATTACAAAAAAAGAGAAAATAGAGCGGTACATAGAAGCGGTAGGTCGCCGAAAGACGGCCGTTGCTCGGGTTCGCATAACCCCGGCCACAAAGACCAGTGTTTTGGTGAACGATAGGGAATTGGATAAATATTTTACTGTAAAAGAAATGGCAAATATTGCCATGCAACCTTTTGTGGAAGCAAACGAACCTCAGAAGTTTAAGGTTACTGTCATGGTTAACGGTGGTGGTATGCATTCAGGCGCTGAAGCCGTTCGACATGGTATCGCCCGAGCGCTTGTTCTATACAGCGCCAACCTTCGAAAAACCCTCAAAAAAGCCGGTTACTTGAAGCGAGATCCTCGCGCAAAAGAACGAAGAAAGTTCGGTCTGAAGAAAGCAAGGAAGGCTCCACAGTGGTCGAAACGATAAGAAAGAGCCCACCACTCTGAAAAGTTTTGTGCGTCACATTGGAGTAAGCGTTAAAACAAAAGCACCCCAGAGTTTTTCTGTTAATTCACTCCATTTTAACTTAACTAAGTCTTGCCCAGTTGACTAACTAGTCGGCTAACATCCATAATTTACTACAATATATCGTAGTAAATTATTTTATACTTTTACACTATACGATTAATCGTATAGTGTAAGGCTTATCCTTGATTTCAGTTCGGGGGTAATTTTACATAGGAAGACCGCCGATCGTGCCGGTTTTATCCGTAGTACGATGGGCGGTTCAGAGCTTCTTCCCACAGAAGGGACAGAAGTGAATCTTGACTCTTTTACTCACGGCCTCGCCAGACTTTGGCGCGATGAGCGAAACCATGAGGTGTGCCCGTTTACCGACAATGGCCACCCGGCCAGTTTCTTGCTCTAAACTCCCCAGTTCTGTTCTTGCAACGGTGTCGGTGCGATTCCATGAAGGTCCTCCTAACAAATTATCGCATAATATATCACCAACAGCGAACTTATTTTGAGCCATTTGATTTTCGTGTTAAAATAGCAAAACTATGAAAAATATGGCTAAAAATATTGAGATTGAGCACAGAGCCAGGTTTTCTCTGAAGAAATACAGCGACCTAGGCCGGTTTCTAAAATCCAAAGCCAAAGACCTCGGCGCAAACGACCAAAGAGTGTGGTTTTTTGTCATGCCAGACAAACTGCTCAAAGTCACACATAACATGACTAAAGGAAACGGCAAACTAACTCTTAAATTAACAAAAATCGGAAAGGGGAATCATTTCAAGGAAATAGAGTTTCCAATCGACGAGAAAAATATTGAAAAAGCGGTTGAGATGTTCAATGCTCTTGGTTACAAGTGTTTATATGAGCCAAAAATCCTGAGACATAACTACATGTACAAAGGTGTGGAGTTGGCGCTGAAGTATAGCAAAACTTGGGGTTATCATTTAGAATTAGAAGTGCTGGTCAATTCGCTAAAAGATAAGCCAAAAGCGGAAGAGAAAATAAATCTTGTGGCCGCGGAACTCAGAATACATGTTATGGCAGAAAAAGAGTTGTGGAAGTTTACACAAAATATAGAAAAGACATATAAAAACCCAAAATAACATGACAGATGATGAGAAAAATCTGAATACAGAGCCTGAGATAGACACCGATGCCGGAGATGATGTCGTGTTTGAGGACAATACCGAGGTAACTGGGATGGATTATGCTGTAAAAACTGCCAAACTGAAGGTGCAAATAAAAGACTTGCAAAAGAAGAATGCCGAACTCCTTGATTCATGGCAGAGAGATAAGGCCGATTTTGTAAACCTAAGAAAGAGAGATGAGGAAATAAAGAAAGAGTTCGTTAAATTCTCAAAATCCGAAATCATAGCCGAGATTATTCCTACACTAGACTCTTTCGATTCTGCTTTCAAAAACAAGGAAGCCTGGGAAAAAGTGGATAAAAACTGGCGAGTCGGTGTGGAATACATCCACTCCCAACTTCTTGCTATTCTCACCAATCACGGGTTAAAGGTTATAAATCCTTTGGGTCAGGTTTATGATCACGCTCGCGACGAAGCAGTAGAAACGGTTAAGGTTGACAGTAAGTCCGAAGATGGTAAAATACTGGATGTGGTGCAAGTTGGGTATGAACTTAACGGTAAAGAGATACGGGCGCCGAAGGTCAAAGTCGGCCACTTGACGTAGCTGATACACTTTTGATACACTTTATACTATGGCTACAATAAAACAAAGGATAAACATTACTGCAAACGAAAGTGTTGAGAAGATGATAAAACACTTGGCAAAGAGGGATAACATGCCTGTTTCTGCTAAGGCACTCGATCTTTTACGCCTAGCTTTAGATTTGGAAGAAGATATGATTTGGGCAAATATAGCAGACAAGAGAAAAGATAACGGCCCGTACATAGAGCATGAAAAATTCTGGAAAGGAAAAATATGAAGTTTTCTATCATAAGCTGGTTAAGGATGACATATTAAAAATTGACCAGCAAATGTTAAGAAAGATATACGCTGCTATCATAAGTAAACTTGTTTTAGCTCCAAATATATATGGTTTACCCTTACACGGAGTACTGAAAAAATACTGGAAATTTAGGGTCAGTGATTACAGAATAATTTATTTGATCGAAAATAAAAGAATATTGATTAAAATAATAGGGCACAGGAAAGACGTGTATAATACAATAAACAGAAGAATTGATTAAATAATATGCAGATAATACAGTCAAAAGGGAATATTGTAGAAAAGGTTCTTCGGGACAAAGAAGGGCGACTTATTCGTGCTCGATTTTATGTGTATGAAAATGCTGGAAGAATAAAGGCGAGACTTATTGATTTTACATATGTATATGAACTTGTCGGTCGCGGAGTTTCTGCTCTATCTGGATTTATAAAAAAAATAATAGTTTGGACAAGAGCACTTAACCAACCTGTTTTCTCTCAGTTTGTTTTTAAAAGTATTTATATGTCAGGCTCTAAACCCAGAGCACCCACTCTATAATTTAATTTGTTTTTATTAAAAACTAATTAAATTAAATTATGGCAAAAACTATTGGTATCGACCTAGGTACTACAAACAGTGCTGTTGCGGTCATGGAAGCCGGACAGCCTAAAATACTGGAAAATGCAGAAGGTGCAAGAACTACACCCTCTATCGTTGCTGTCTCAAAAACAGGTGAAAGACTTGTGGGGCTTTTGGCAAAGCGACAGGCAGTTACCAACCCAAAGAACACAGTTTTCGGTATAAAACGATTTATTGGTCACACGTTTGACGATGAAGCGGTTCAGAAAGACAAAAAAATCGTGCCTTTTGAGGTTATGAAATCAGCAACAAACGGGGTGAAGGTAAAAATCTCCGATAAAGAATATTCTCCAGAAGAGATCTCGGCCATGGTCCTCTCAAAGATAAAGGCTGATGTCGAAGCAAAGACCGGCGACAAGGTAACACAAGCAATCATTACTGTTCCGGCATACTTTAACGATGCCCAGAGACAGGCCACGAAAGACGCCGGTGCTATCGCCGGTCTCGAGGTATTGCGAATAATAAACGAGCCGACAGCCGCGGCACTTGCCTACGGCTTCGACAAAGGCAAAAAAGAGGAAAAGATCGTAGTCTTCGACTTCGGTGGTGGTACATTCGATGTTTCTGTTCTCGAAGTTGGCGATGCGGTTATAGAAGTGAAATCTACAGACGGGGACTCACACCTTGGAGGTAAGGACATCGACCAGAAAATCATAAACTTCTTGGCAGATGAGTTCAAGAAAGAGTCCGGTATCGATTTACGTTCTGACACGCTCGCGTTACAGCGACTGGACGAAGCGGCAGAAAAAGCAAAGATCGAACTCTCAACCGCGATGGAGTCAGAAGTGAACATTCCGTTCATCACATCAGACGCTTCTGGCCCACGACACTTGCTTATAAAAATCACTCGAGCAAAACTTGAGGAGCTTACGGCAGAATTCATCGACCGTGCGATGTCTATCACAAAACGAGCGATGGAAGCATCAGGCTTCAAGACATCCGATATAAATGAAGTTATCCTCGTTGGTGGCCAGACTCGCATGCCAAAGATGTCGGATGCTGTTAAAACATACTTCGGCAAAGACCCGAATAAGTCTATCAACCCGGACGAAGTTGTGGCTCTCGGAGCGGCTATCCAGGGTGGTATTTTGTCAGGAGATGTCAAAGATGTGCTTCTTCTCGATGTTATACCTCTGTCGCTCGGTATAGAGACTATGGGGGGCGTTGCTACAAAGCTTGTAGAGCGAAATACGACCATTCCGGCATCACGCTCACAGGTGTTCTCGACCGCAGCAGACAACCAAACATCTGTGGAAATCCACATCGTTCAAGGGGAACGAGCAATGGCCACTGACAATAAATCACTCGGACGGTTTATTCTCGACGGTATTCCACCGGCTCCGCGAGGCATGCCTCAGGTTGAGGTTATGTTCGATGTCGATGCAAATGGTATTTTATCAGTCAAAGCGAAAGACAAGGCGACAAACAAAGAGCAATCAATCCGTATAGAAGCACGCTCATCTCTTTCGAAAGATGAGATTGAGAAAATGCAAAAAGACGCCGAAATGCATGCTAGTGACGACTTGAAGAAAAAGGATTTGGTTGAAGCGAGAAATATCGCTGAGCAACTCGTTTACACAGCGGAGAAATCTCTTCGCGATGCGGGAGATAAAGTTCCCACCGAACTCCGTGCAACGATTGAAAATAAAGTCACTGATGTAAAAACTGCGCAAAAAGGCGAAGATATGGAGCAGATAAAAAAGACTACGACCGAACTCTCGACTGAACTACAAAAGATTGGCGAGATAATCAATAAAGCTTCACAAGAACAAGCACAATCTCAAACCTCACCGAAAGAGGGAGACCCTTCGACTAGCTCAGGACAAGACGGCCCTGTTCGTGACGCGGATTTTGAGGAGAAAAAGTAGGGTACAGAAAAACCACTAAAGAAACAACGCCTGGTCCCCATATTGGGAACCGGGCGTTGCTGTCGTGCTTGGAACATTGCTTTGAACCTCTTGATGGCCTATTCGACCATGTCTTCGGGTGCGAGCTCCCGTCGCGGAGCCGGCATGGGCGCCGTTCCGGCCAGTTCCGGCACTTCCGGTGTCGTCACGTTCGCTTCGCGGGCCGTGGCGGCCTGTTCATGGTGATAGCGCACCACCCCTTGCTTGACTGCCTCGTCGACTTCCTGCACATCAAGTCGTCCGAGGGTTTGAGCGATTTTTTGCACGGCCTCGCCCAGTGTGAGCTGGGTGAGTGTTCCTGGTGTTCTGCCTCGATCCATTGGTGGGATCCTCCATGTGATCCAGTATCCATATTGCCTGATTCTTGAACATTGTCAATCAGATACCTGAAAGGACGTGAGAGGTTGCTTGGTTCTGTGAACTTGCAACATCACGCCCTTTTGAAAAACTTTCTCGAGCCGTTCTACTTCACTCCGCCGTGGAAAGCGTCGCGCGATTTCCGCGCGATTTCCCTGACTCGTTCATCCAGTTGTCTACGAGTCATTACTCCGACGACGCCACCCTTGTGGCTTTGAAACAGAAGTGCTCGTCCGATCTTCGGACACCACATCGCCCAGAAGCGCCGACCCTTGAGACACACAGTGATTCTCGTACATCTCCCGCATGGGCAAATGTGCCAGGTCAGCCTCGGCGCTTTTGAGTACTCCTTGTACTCGTCACGAATTGTCTTGTTCACATCGACCACTGACTTGTGACTGAACTTCCCGACATGGAAACCCCAGCCGGCGTGCTTGGTGAAGAGGAGGTGTGGTCCAGCGCCCATAATCTGACCTCTCCAGAAGTATCGGCCACGGTAGATGGTTTCCCAACCGGCACATCCGCAGTAGCAGAAGTGCCACAAGATTTGCTTATTCCGTCGCTGTTTTGGCATAAACCCCTTTCGTTACTCTCTGTTATCCAGAATACTCCTTAATCTAAATCGGTCAACCCGGTAGTAGATTTTAGCATTGCAGGAATTACCTGCGCAGAGCGCTATGCCAAAATTCACTACCAGATCAAATGCACAAAACCCGCCAGACGCAACGGATTCGGTGCGGGCGGGTTGGTCTTACTCGGGTGATTGCAAGTACACCCTTTCTCGACAGAGAATGGTTGCCGCCGAAGCATACACGATGATGTTTTCACGGTACACTTCGGAGAGGCTTGTTGCCAGACGACTGACGACCTCGCTCATCCTCGCGATGATTGCGTCGCTGTCGAGGTCGGCCTCGACGCACTCCACGGCTGTGTCGTAGAGCACCTTCTTTATCTCCCTGTGTTCGACGAATACCGGCCACGGGAACTTCAGAAGGAAATCATCGAGCGACTTGCGGAGCTTGCAGGCATGCGGGTCGAAGTAGCGGAGTTCCTGTTGAGCTGGACTCGTCACTTCGACACCTGCGTAGCCTTGAACTCATCCCGACAAACAACGATTGCCGAGACCACATCTTCGATGAGGATGAGTCTTCTCGCTTCCGGCAGGGAAGTGAGAAGAAACTCCTCAACCACCTTTGTGATGTAGATTCGGATTTCCTTATCCGTCACCCCTTGCACCACAAGTAGGTGTGAATCCGTGTACAGCACTCTCCTTAAGGCCCAGAAGTGAGCCTCGATGAGATTGTGCTTTCTCATAGCACTCAAGACCTCTTCCCGCATCTCGGCGATCCGGTTGTGGAACGGGTTGATTCTGAGCATGATACCTCCGTATCTCTGTCACCAACACTACCCATTTCACCACCATTCGTCAACCCAAAATTCATTCTGGTATTCACCACAGGAGTACTTCCAATCTCTAAATCGCTTTACTCAAGAGATTTAGGTCGCCGCAGAATACCAGAATGAATTTTGTTTAATTTTTTGATGCAGAAAAACCACGCCGACAAACGAAGCGTAGTTCGTCTGTCTTAGGCGTGGCTGACCTTGGAGACTTTCGCCGTCGGGAGTTCCACGGCCCGTTTCGGCTTCCAAACACTTTGGCGACCCACACGAGCAACGAGTCCTTCCGGATGTCGGAATA
The DNA here is from genome assembly GCA_036517295.1 of Minisyncoccota bacterium. Taxonomy (GTDB): domain Bacteria; phylum Patescibacteriota; class Minisyncoccia; order Phycocordibacterales; family DATDWN01; genus C7867-006. The sequence goes on from DATDWZ010000016.1 coordinate 40,507, forward strand.
TTTCTCCCGATCCGACAGCCAGTCCTTCGACGGACCAGCCCTTGGTAGCGACGACGAAGCGTCGTGCGTCGGCAAAGTTCTCGAACCGTCCATACTCGGTCTGCCCAGCAACCTCACCGGGACCAAGTATTTTGATTACCCATCCTGGTTTTTTCATGGCGCCCTCCGCTACTCGCTCGGCCCACTATGACCGGGGAAAGTCAACGAGGCCTGAATGAAGTTCGAGAATCCTCACTTGTGACCTGTCACTCTCTCTTTCGTAGGGACGGCCGATATTCTCTTTGAACCCAGCGGACTTGAGCCAGTTCTCGATCCCCGTCTTCGAATTCAATCATGAACATTTTAGGTCTCTGCCTCCTAGTAATAGAAAAGCACTAAATAATATCAAAGTCAAGTATACTAAAAACCAAAAAACCTTATAATAAAATCCATATGGTCCCGTTAGAGTTTTACTCATTTCGGAGAAGCCATCTTAGGATTATCAAGTAAAATAGACCTAATTTACTAGAATAAATAATCATAAACTCTAACGGGATGGCAAAAGACTATTACAATATCCTCGGCGTGGACAAGAGGGCTAATAAAGACGACATAAAGAAGGCTTTTCGGACTTTGGCCCACAAGTATCATCCTGACAAAAAAACCGGTGATGATGCAAAGTTCAAAGAGATAAACGAAGCGTATTCAATCCTTTCAGACGACCAAAAACGCGCCCAGTATGACCAGTTCGGTTCGGCCGGAGGAAACTCAGGAGGATTTGGTAGACAGGGACAGAGTGGTGGATTCGAAGGTTTTGATTTCTCACAGTTCACTCAAGGCGGAAACGGTTTTGAGTTTGATTTTGGAGATTTGTTTGGAAATGCTTTTGGCGGAGGTCGGGGACGCGCGCAGGCAAAACGCGGACGCGACATTTCTATTGATATCGAGCTCTCTTTTGAAGACTCTATTTTTGGTACGGAAAGAACGGTACTTTTGAATAAAGTTTCTAAATGTGAAATTTGTGCCGGTTCCGGTGCTGAAAAAGGTAGCGAGACTATCACTTGTCATACTTGCAACGGCAAAGGTCAGATCCGAGAAATGAAACGAACCTTCTTTGGTCAGTTCGAAACAACAACAACCTGCGAGACATGTCTCGGTAAAGGCAAAATACCGAGAGAAAAATGTCACGCCTGCCACGGCCAAGGAGTTCTGAAAAAAGAAAGTGAGATTAAGGTAAAAATCCCAGCCGGAATTGATAACGGCGAAATGATTCGACTCTCTGGAGGCGGAGAGGCGGTTGCCGGAGGCCAGACAGGAGATTTGTATATCAAGATTTATGTTAAAAAGCATCCAACTTTCCGAAAAGATGACCACAACCTCCTAACCGACCTAAATGTCAAACTAACCGACGCTCTTTTGGGTGGGGAAGTAACTCTCGTGACCCTAGACGGCGCCATAAAAGTAAAGATTCCGGAAGGAGTGACCCACAGCGAAGTTCTGCGCATAAAAGGCAGGGGAGTTCCGAACGAAAGAGGCTCTCGTGGCGACATTCTCATAAAACTCCACATCGCAATACCAAAGCGACTATCCAAAGATGCAAAGAAAGTGATTGAATCTCTAAAGAAAGAAGGAATCTAAAGAAATAATTTTCAATTTTCAGTTCTCAATTTTCATTGAATTTCCAATGAATTAATTTCCAAACATTAAGAATTGATTGTAAATTGCAAAATTGTAAATTGAAAATTTGTCTGTTAAACTTAATGTATGTCTGAGTTATTAACAAAGGCTGTAAACCTCCTCACCGGCGACGGAGTGTTTCTGCTCGTGATTTTTGCTGTATTCTTTGTGTACGCAATGTACCTAGGGAGAGGAAGGATCATTTCTCTCATACTTTCTTTCTACCCGGCCACGCTTCTTTATAATGCCTTCCCGTTCATCGATAAACTGACCATGAGTAGTGAGAAGGGTCTGGTCTTGGGCAAGATCGGTATCTTTTTGGTCTTCTTGATCCCTATAAACATAATCCTTAATCGGTATGTGTTTGCGGAATCTTTTTATACAGGGACTTCTCATATGATCCGAACCGGAGGGCTGGCTTTGGTCACGGTTATTTTGGTTATACTTTTCTCCTACAACACTGTTAATTTTGACGTCTTACACGACTTTTCACCGGGAATGGATATTATTTTTAGCGGTGCCAGTAGGGAATTCTGGTGGAATCTGACCCCTTTGGCTATTTTGGCTTTCTTATGAGTAAAGAAAATCTCCCAAAAAACGTATTTTTCGATATAAACAAACTTCCCGGAGAGAAGGGGCTTCTTTTGTTCGGGCTTTCAATGAATAAACTTCAAAATAGACAGGACGCAGAACATTGTTTCGAAGACATTCGGCATATTGGCGGAGCCAAAGTGAGTAAGCCCCTCATCGGCTTAAATTTTATCTATAGTGACTTTCTATACTTATACAGTGATAAGCCGGCTCCGGAATTGAAGCATTCCTTCATGAACCAGGTCATAGATCACCGAAATAGTATACAAAGATTACTCGAAAAGAGTCATATGGAATTCCAAATTCAGCACGCTTTTAATTACATGGTGTGGAATCAGTTATATGTGGGAACAAAAGACTTCAATAATCTATTCGAGAAACTAAAGGTTATATATAGAAATGACGAGAGGTTTCAAAAATATCTAAAGGATGACTGTCTGGTTTTCGGAAGGGAAATGGAGGACAATCAAGTAAACTTCTTTCTTGAAGAGGTATTGATGATGTACCTAATCAGTAAGAATGAGGTTAAGCTTCCAAACGAATATATAGAAAACAATCAAACGTGGGTATTATGGTGCTATCCAGGCCGACCATTAAAGAGTGAGGTATACATCCACCAACTCAATCCATTCAAACTCGATTGGCCGGAAAACCCGTACCAAAGTTGTCAATATGACCTGGATGCCAAACTATTGATCGATTTTAACCGAGTGGACCTGGAAACATACGAGGTTAGGTGATCTAGGTCGCCTTTCCGGGCTATCTCTGGCTAAACCCAATGGTTCGGGTCGCCCGAACTTGATTTCATCAAGTTTTAGGGTGTAGTAAAAATACAAAATATAGGCCTAGAAAGGGCCATTTTTTAGCCCTTTTCAAAGGTCATTTTTTGTGGTATTTATTTGACAAGTTTCGCTGGATATGATACTATACACGTAACTCACTAGATGTGAGTTTTCCCGTCTGAGAAAGCAATCCAGAATTAATATCTAATTAAACTTGTTATTTTAAATTTCACAGCTATCAGTTTGTTTATGGTTATGTCGTCTATTGCAGGCGTACAGTCACCAGTACAAGTGAAAGATGTGCCTAAGGTGGAAGAATCTTCTTATCAAACCGTTAAGCTGGCGTCAAATAAGGAAGTCGAGGACATAATGAGTACCGAGGAGTATGTAAGACAGTACTTCGCGGACATACCTATTATGATTCAAATCGCAAGATGTGAATCACGGTTCCGACAGCTTGATAACGATGGAGATATTCATCGAGGCAGAGTCAACTCATCTGATGTCGGTGTGATGCAGATTAACGAGCATTATCACCTGGACACGTCGCTTGAGGGAAACTTCGACATCTACACTATAGAAGGTAACACTGCTTATGCCCGCGCTTTGTATGAAAGACAGGGAACTCAACCTTGGAGCTCGTCTAAGCCATGCTGGGGTAAGTATGTAAATCGAGACCTCACAATAAACAAGTAAGCACAAATAAACTTTATCCACAAAAGCCCCTTCGGGGGCTTTTGTGTTATCTAAAGTGATACAATAATTATTATGAATGTAATTAGTATTCTTAAAAAAGTAGGGGCTATTATTACGGACGGTCACTTTGTTGGAACTTCAGGTAGACATATGTCAACCTATATAAATAAAGATCGTCTAATATCTCATCCAAAATATACAAAAGAAGTGGGGAAATTATTCGCAAATAAATTTAAACACAAAAACATCGAGGTTGTAGTTGCTCCGGCGGTTGCTGGAATTGCACTATCTCAATGGACAGCATTTTATTTGAGCAACAAGAAAAAAGAGGTTTTGAGTGTATATACGGAAAAAACTCCAGAAAATCAGCAAATCCTAAAAAGAGGTTACGATAATCTCATCAAAGATAGACGAGTGCTAATAATCGACGATATCGCTACCAAAGGTAGTTCATTGAAAAAAGTGATAAATACGGCTAAAAAGGCGGGTGGGGAGGTTATAGCGGCATGCGTTATGGTAAACCGGGACCCAAAACTGGTAAATTCGAAAAGTATCCGTGTGTCATTTTCATCACTTACAGTATTTAAAGTACCTTCATATAAAAAGAAAGATTGCCCGTTGTGTAAAAAGGGGATTCCAATTAACACTTTTTTAGGTCACGGCAAAGTTATCCAAGATTATACCAGTTAGCATCTTTTCGTCACGGGGGAGTAATTATATGAGTGTCGCACAATATATCTTTTGACAACCTATTAAGGGAAAAATTGCGAATAGGTTTGGGTTGGATTCTAAACTACTCGGAGTCTTGGTGTACATTACTTATGTATATTTATATGCATGCGTCAAATCAGTCTACTTACTATGTAAACTTATCCCCCATCACTCTATAAGTATAGACGGTGTTTGGTATAGAAAAAATTAATTCCCGACAGGGAAGTCCCCTATCAGCTAGAGTATAGACCTTAATAGACATTCATAGGAAAAACTATCTACCGACTAATGCTCGCACAACTTGATCCAACCAATCATAAATCGACATCACAAAAGACACGATCGGCTGAACCGCACTCTGGACATCGGGAGACCGGAGCCAAGCGATAAGATCAAAATCTAGAAAGTACTTGAGGGCCACAACAGCAACTATGAGTAAAATTATTCTGCCTATAAAACCTTGGTTAGTTTTCATGAATTAATTATACAAATAAACTATAAACTTGGGAAATAGGCTAAAGGATCAAGGTATGCCTTCGGGTCCGCCAGTGGCACCATAGCTTGTTTACATCCAGTGCTACTGGTAAATAACTGAATGCTTATACCTTGGGTGGCATAGACGCTGACATGTAAATGAGGGGCTTCGGAATTGCCTGTATTACCACTAAATCCGACCAAATCCCCCGTACTTAAATTTTGACCTTTTGAGACCGATATTACGGATAGATGCATGTATATACTAGAAAGTCCGTTGTTATGGGTGACCATGACCCATTTACCGAAGCCGACGCAACCTCGATATACATCGGTGTTACCTACTCCAGCAACGACCCCGTCTAAAACACTCTCGATTCTGGTTCCTGTCGTGGCGCGAAAGTCTACACCGTTATGACCTTTATCTACAGTTTTACCATTTTTTATGACTGGTCTCCAAAATCCACGCACTATACAACTGATTATTTTACGGTCCTTATCACAAGGTAATTTACTCGGAGAGATATTAAGGGGCCAAGACAATATCCCATGCTTTGGTGACGGATAGGCATTCCTGTCGATAGTGATATTGAGTTGAGCTTCGTAAGCATTTATTTCATCTTCAAACTGAGCTTTCAGTTCCTCTTTAGTCTTAACCAGTTGTTTGAAGGTTTCTTCTTTATTCTTTGTCTGTGCAAGCAGAACCACTTTTTCTTGGGCTGTAGCCACAACCGCCTGCGCTTTGCCGTTTAAATCTTGCTTCAGATTTACAAGATTCTTTTTTTGTCCCAAGAGAGAGGATTGTTTGTTTTCCATATCTTTCTGCAACACGGTCAGTTCCCTGGATTTATCCTGGATCATGTTTTGAACCTGCCTGACATCATCTATCTCTTGCCAAACATCACTGATATTTTTACTAGACAAAAGAAGTTGGAGCAGGCCAATATCTTCCTGCGATTGGGCTTCCTTGATGGCGTTTATAATAGCTTTTTTATTCGTGTCTATCAGTGACTTAGTTTTATCAATCTCATTTCCGGTTTGTTTTATGGTTAAGCTAGTCTTGTCTATCTTCCTATTGGTCAACGTAATATCTGTAGTGATCTTCTTTTTTGTCAGATCTAGGGTTTTTAAGGTACTTTGGAGTGTTGCGCCTTGTTTACTAGCCTTATCAACCTCGGTGTTATATTGATTTATTTCGGTTTCCAGTTGTCTTATCTGATTATTTCTTTCCTCTATTTTTATCTTTATTTCCAGAGGGTCAACGTCCGTAGGGGTGGCATTTTGGGCATGAATAAAACCCGAGCTTCCTAATAAAGCCAGCAAAAAAAGACATATGAGACCGATGTATTTCTGGACATATTTCATCTGTATAACGGCCTAGAAACTCATTATAGCATTATCAATGCGCCCCAAGACCTCATCCTTACCGAGGACGTACATAAGAGTAAACGGGTCAGGACTCTTTTCCTTACCGGATAGGGCGACCCGAAGTGGCCACAGAACCTTTCCTCTTCCTTGTTCGGTCGCATAATTAAAGATACCAGCTTTTACAGTATCGACGCTTCCAAAATCGTTCGTTTCGCTTATTGTTGATCGTAACCACCCCAAATGTTTTTTAGTTTCGCTTTTATCAAGTTTATTATTTTGTAAAAGAAGAGAAACATCATATTTTGGAGCTTCAAAGTAGTAATCCAACTCCCCTGCCCCAGCCATTTCATCTATGTCACCCCATTTTGAAATATGGTCAAAGATAATCGGATAAACTTTTTCTGAAAGATTTTCTTTTCCTAAACTTTTTAGCCTTTCATAAATACTTTTGTTTCTCTCTTCGGTTGACATCATTTTTATGTATTCTTTGTTCAGCCAATCCAGCTTTTCTATATTGAATACTGCTCCCCCTTTTTGAATCTTAGTGAAATCGAAAACTTCGATTAATTCCGACAAAAAATAGAGCTCTTTGTTCCCTCCGGGATTAAAACCCAGTAAACCTAGAAAATTAACCATTGTTTCTGGTAGATATCCTGCCGTACGGAAATCCCGTATAGAATTCGCCCCATTTCTTGCCGACATCTTGCTTTTGTCAGGTGCAAGAATAAGTGGGACATGTATATATATTGGTCTTGGAGCGCCGATGGCTTCTTGTATCAGTATCTGCCTGGCAGTATTGACGATTCCATCATCACCTCGCATAATATGAGTCACACCCATTTCGAAATCATCCACGACCACCGATAGATGATACAAAGGGTCGTCGATATTTCTGGCTATGACAAAATCTTTTAGGTCTGTGGTGTCGACCGAAATATCTCCACGTAAAAGATCAGTAAATGTTACAACAGCGTTTGGGTTTTTAAAGCGAATAACTTCCGTGTTTGTTCCTTCGGATTCTTGTGATAAATAGATTGCACCGCTATCCAACATCTTCTGCATATATTTTGAATATATATCTCCTCTCTCCGATTGGCGGAACGGGCCTTCGTCATAGCTTATTCCAAGCCATTTCAAGCTTTCAATAATATCTTCTTCATATTCTTTTTTTGATCTCTCTCTGTCGGTATCTTCAAGACGGAAAATGATCTTGCCGTCATTTTTTTTAGCAAAAAGGTAATTAAACAGAGCCGTACGCGCTCGCCCGACATGAAAGAACCCCGTTGGAGAAGGAGGAATTCGTACTACTATTTTTTGATTACTGTTTTCTTGCATTTACTTTATAACTTCATGGACTTTTAACTACTATCTATTTCTCGTGTTCCAAAGCAATAGCGATTATTTCTTGAGCTATCAATTTAGCTGAATCTCCGCGAGCAAATGATTTGGCAGATTCGGCCATTTTTTGTCTCTCGGCGGGATTATCGAATATCCGGTTTATCTCAGAAACCAGAACATGCGGGGAAAGATTTTTTTCTTCTACCACGATTGATGCTCCCGATCGGGCATAAGCATAAGCGTTAGTTCTCTGATCGTGGGAAGTTGGCTCTGGAATCGGAATGATTATGGATGGTTTACCCCACAAGGCGATTTCAAAAATAGTCGACCCGGCACGAGAGATGACCAAATCCGCAACACCAGCAGAAGCTCTCATATTCAAAATGTTTAGATAATCGAACGGTTTGTATCTATCTTTATTTGGATTACCGTTCAATATGACATCCCGAGTTTCTTCTATTACTTTTATATTTTTCTTGCCGGTTTGGTGAACTATCTGATAACGAGAAACCAAATCAGGTAAAGCGTCCATGATTATCTCATTTATAAAACGAGAACCTTGTGATCCGCCAAGTATCAAAAGCGTAGGTAACCCTTCGGTCAGATTGAGCAGTTTATAGGCCTCAACCGTCATTGGAACCTGGATTTCTTTTCGAACAGGATTACCAGTGTATGCAACCTTCCTGTCCTTAAAAAATTTTATGGCTTCAGGATACGAGACGGCGATACGGCGAGCAAATCGTCCGGCCCAAGCATTTACTTTTCCCGGAGAACTATCCGATTCGTGTATAACAACGGGTATTCGTAAAATCTTTGCGGCAAACAAAGCCGGAAAACTGGCGTAACCACCTTTTCCGAAAATAACATCCGGATAAATTATAAAAATCCTGAACAAGGCGCTGAGACAACCGATAAAAGTTTTTATCAAATCAGCCAAATTGAGGATTGAGTTTATCACGGATTTACTCCTGCGAATTTTTCCGGCACTGACTTCTTCAAACAAAATGTTGTTTTCAAAGAGAAGGGCCTCGTTATATGGCTCGGTCGACATATAAAAAAGTTCCGGCCGGAGTAGACGATTGTCTTTTGCTATCTCATTTAATTCCGAGGCAATGGCAATTATGGGATAAAAATGTCCTCCCGTACCTCCACCTGTTAAAAGAATCTTCATCCCGTTAGAGATAGGAAACCCTTCCCGAAGAAGCGTTTCCGTCCGTGATAATTAATTTGTAAAATTTTTCGACCATTGTGATTAAATAAATAATGACTGTTAGACAAACTGATTGATCTCTAACGGGATTCATATCCTCAGCTTTTTTTCATACTCTTTGATATGTTCAAAATCATTCCGACTTCAACCAGGGTGACAAACAAAGCCGTCCCGCCATGACTGACAAATGGCAAGGTTATGCCTGATAAAGGCAAAACGCCCACCATGGCTCCTATATTCACAAAAGCTTGGGATACGATAAGTATAACAATTCCAACGACAACAAGTCTACCGAATGTATCAGACACTTTTCCGGCAATTTTCAACCCCCGGAAAGAAAAAAATATGAATAGCAGTATTATGCCGACTGCACCGACAAAACCGAATTCCTCACTAGCTACCGCAAAAATAGAGTCCCCTATCGGTTCAGGTAAGACATTGAACTTTTGTATGCTCTGACCGAATCCTCGGCCAAACATACCGCCCGATCCGACGGCGATGAGCGACTGTTGTATCTGATAACCGCTACCTAGGGCATTTTCCGAGGGATTGATGAATGTGTCGATACGGCTCATGACATAAGGCTTGGTATATACCACGCCGACCAAACCTATGGCGCCAATAGCTATCGTGATTATTATATACCGCCAACCGCCACCACCTGCCAAAAATATTGCCAATCCGGAAAAAACTATAATTATAAATGTATCGGTATCGGGCTGATTCAAGAGTATCGTCCCGACTACACCGAGGATTATAATAAACGGCAAAAAACCGTATTTGAAAGTTGAGGCCTTGTTTTTCACTCTAGCCAACCATGCGGAGAAAAATATTATAAATCCTATTTTTAAAAATTCTGATGGTTGAAAAGAGAGGAACCCTAAACTAATCCAGCGTGACGCTCCGCCGTGGGAAAAACCAACCCTGGGGACAAAAACCAAGAGAGTGACAAGTATGGATACGATGAACACGATAAGTGAGTATTTTCTGTATATTTTATAATCGGTACGCGAGGCAATTACACAAAAAATCAAACCACAAAAAAGTCCGAAAAAGGTCTGGTTGAAAGTCACCCCACTATACTTAACCACTTGTTTTGAAAGCAGTCCGAAAGAAGCCGAAGTGAAAATAGCGTAACCGACAATTATCAATATAGTCGTAGTTACAAGAAAAGGTATGTCGACTTTTATTTTTTTCATCCCGTTAGAGTTAGGAAACCCCTCAAGCGATTGTTGAGGTAGTGTTTACCCATACTGGATTTAAGAAACGACTCTCTTGATCTAGCATCAGACTCGTTTTTGCACGCTTCGTAATAAATAACCTCCCATGGTTTGAACTTGTTTGTATATATTGATTTACCATCATTATGTAGCTTGAGACGTTTCCGTAGGTCATTTGTACTTCCAGTGTACCATATGCCATTTTTCTTGCTTTGTAATACATATGTGTAG
>DATDWZ010000017.1:0-12338 GCA_036517295.1 Minisyncoccota bacterium
ACTTCAGTCGCATCCTCTTTTTTTCCCATCCTGATATTCATACCAGAATTTTACCAAAGTTCGATCCATTTTCTAAAACTAGAAAAATTTGCTCACCACATGGGTCTGCTCCGCTAAAGCTTCGGAAGACGATGCGACGACCAGTGGTGAACCAGCCGAACTATTACAGGACCTTCGGGCTTTGTCCTTGAACAAACTCGCTAATTACTGTCCATTTAAACCACTCGATACTTATGTGGTTTTCTTATTTTTCATCTTCTATCAAATCGACTGCAAAAGAAAGTATTGATCTTCTAGAAGCATCGCTTCCATCAGGCAGGTCCATAAGCAAGCTCATAAACTCGATAGGCCTCTGCCTAAAATTATCTGCAATCTGTCGATTTGTATAGGTCCCTGTTTCCAGTTCATCTTTGGGTACGTCTGGTAAATTAGCTGCTTTGAATGCGGACTCAACGAAGGCCGCCCATCTTGTCTCATCATTTTGTACACCCCTAACTTCTAATACCATATTTAAGCGTTTTAATATAATTTAAAAACTGTGTCAAACTATTGTATGGGACGCCTACTTTTCGGAATGGAGCTGGGTTAAATATTGGATTGGACTCAGATAATTTAAGGAATAATGCGGTCTGCGGGTATTGTACCAGGTCACATACCGGATCAGCTTTTGATTCAACCTGTCCCAGTCTTGGGTATACAGCTCGTCAGAGCGGTTTAAGAACTCGTCTTGGATAGTGCGGTTGAATCTTTCCACTACTCCATTGATTTTAGGGGATCTGAAGTAGATAAACTGGTGAGCAACGTGCTGCTGGGTAAGATACTGGTCGAACTCTTTTAAAAATTCGCGGCCATTGTCAGTTTGCACGGCCCTGACGGGAGATCGGTACTGCTTGGTAAACTCCTGTAAGGCCAACGTTGTTTGAGCAGAAGATAGACTGAAAGTTAATTTCACCCAGGCAAGCCGGGCAACCACATCAATCACGGTAATAAAATACAGCTTTTTGCCCAGTATCCAGATAGTTACCGCATCCATCTCCAGGTACCCGGGGAGAGTTTCTCTGGGGTGGCTTTTCAACCTCACTTTCAAGATATGGTGCTTTTGTTTGGGAGGCGAATCAAAGAAAAAGTGGTTTCTTTGGATAATCTTGGCGATCTTGTGATATCCATATCCGGATATACCTAAAGATTTGGCATATTCATCCAAGAATACTTTGAGCTTGTATTTGGAGACCCGGCCGTATTCCTGCCTCATGGAGCGGATAAACTCCACCAGACGAGGATCGGTGACCGTCAGCCGGGTATGGTGTGGCCGGGTGGAAACCGGGACCAGAGAGTTCAGCTTCTTGCCTGACTGTTCATACGCCCGTTTCCAGTCAAACAAGGTACTCTTGGGCACGCTGAAGGCCGAGACTGCAGCTTTCCAGCCATACTCATATAAGTGTTTAAGCACAGTAAACCTAAACCGGGCAATGTCGTTGCTTTCAAACCCGTTCAGGTTAGCCCACGACCTCATCAGAGCATAATACTGCCCTCTCTCGAACTTCGGAAGAATATATCTGATCTTGTGGAAATCTGCCGGCATTTCAAAATACTAATCATTCCGAAATGTATCGCGTCCTAGACAACTATAGGTCTTGTGCGCAAGGTATGCGTGTCTCAGTCATATCAGGCAGGATTTTACTTATATTTAACCAGAAAATCAAAAATTATATATATTCGCCAACCATTACCTTTCTGGCCGCAAGGCTACCAAAACCCCTTCGATTTCATATCCGGAATTACATAGACAAAGAACCCGACCATCATTACTAAAATCGCCAGGAGAATACCTATTACGACACCCAAAAACACTCACCATTCCCATCTCTTAAGATCCGGAACCGGAATAAAAATTCTAATGATCACAAGTTGATTATATTAAGTAGAATAACAATATGAATATATACCTGGATATTGACGGCGTCATACTCGCTAATGATAAACAACCTGCTCTCCACGCCAAGGAATTTTTAAAATATGTTACGGATAATTATCCAACATACTGGCTGACAACCCACTGTAAGGGCGATAGCGGACCGACTATAGATTTTCTGAGCCTTTTTTTAGATCAGGAAACGACTGGAATTGCCAGAAAAATAAAACCTACAAACTGGTTGACTTCAAAAACTGAGGCTATAGATTTTAGCTCCCCGTTTTTATGGTTTGATGATTACTTATTTGATTTTGAAAAAGAAGACCTTATAAAACACGGTGCTTTGAAAAATTGGGTGATAGTAGATTTATCGGCCAACCCCAATCAGCTTCGGGATTTGATTAACAATTATCCTTTTAAGAGCTAAATTAAAATTGAATCCACTCCCGCCCAAATTAATCCCAAACTCCCAGGAAGTCACTCTACCCCATTCCTAAACACTCCCATACTCTCCTATACAACCCCCCTCGATCGATTGCTCGTTTTACTACCGCGGTCTAAACTCAGGAAACGTACCAAATGGAAATAACTGAAGCTAAATAGATTTGTGTGTGATAGCTTTTGATATGGTATTTGATAGTTGACGCTAATTTGTTAGTGTTTTAGTCTGGACTCGATTGAAATTTAGCTTCAATTTTTGTAGCACTTTAAATTGGTGAAGGTTGAAACGAGCGGCCTACCTAAATCGTGGCTAACGTGAACATGAACAAGTAACTCTTTTTAAGTTGTGGGTGAAAGTTACATGTAACCCGATTAGTCTGAGGAGGTGAAATAGGCATGGCCAGAAGAAAAAGGCGTAAAATCCAAAAACTCCCCATTTTCTATATAAAGAAGGGGGAGCTTTGGGTAAAAACACCTAAGGGTTTTATAGTCCGTGCAGTCGTTATGTAAATCGAACACGAGCTAAAGATTTATGGTAGGCCGTTCATACAGCTTTTAGATTTGGTATTATTACCCCTATCCCTAATTTATATAAATAAATTGGGAAATACAATATCCATTCATAACTCCTTACTTTCTCCCCAAATCTCATTAACTAAGTTTTGGTCCAGCCTTTGCTTTTTACTTAACTGCTCACCCTTCTTTACTATCCAAATTTCAGATCTATCAAGGTAAATGCCTTTCTCATCGCGCTTCAAGTCAACAACCGCAATCAAGTGATAAGTGGTTGGAAGGTTTCTCAGACGACGCTCCGTTTTTACCTGAATAAATTTCGTAACTTCACCCTTGATAGCAATTAAGTCATTTCCGCTATCTTTAATCGGCGGAGCCGATTGGACACCATACTCAAGGAGCCTTATCTGTACAAATAGTTCCCCAATTGTGCCGGTTTCAGATTTTTTGTTATCGGATTACCCATAATTATTCAAAATCCACGATTGCAATTTCCTCATGCGTGAGGCCTTAGAGTTTATAAACTACCTGGTCTATTAGTCTCTTCCAGTTGTCTCTCCAGAGAGAATAATTTAATTGTGTCTCTGAAGTTTTTGGCCTTATACTTTTCGTAAACCTCTTGTTTGATGTACAGTGGTGTGTATTTAATCTTATTCTGAGTTTTATTTACATCCTCACACCACAGCTTTAATCGTTCGATTTTTAGCGGATCATCCAAATCCTCACGCCCTTTTGTCTCAACAATATACGCCTCTTTTTCAGAAACCTTGACGATAAAATCCGGGTAAAAGTCTGAAATGGCACCGTCGGCATTGCGATAATCTATCCTAAAATGCACCGCAAAATAGTTTTTAACATAAGAAATAATATCCTCACACCCTTCTAAAAAGTTGGCAAACTCCAGCTCAAAATGGCTATCCCCTATTATTTTATTAAACGGACTTTTCTTTGGCACCAGATATCCTTGATCTTTGGCCACGAATGGCCGGCATTGGCTGATTTTGATGTAATCGCGGATCTCTGCTTCACCTTTATCTAATACCGTTAAATCGTTAATCTGCTTCTTAAACGACTCGATAATTGTCTTGCTTACTTCCAACTCGGACAGGTTGCGCAGGATGTTCAAATCCTCAAGTTCGATCGCGTGATCGAATAAATACTGTTGGACAAACTCTTTCACCTTGCCGTAAAGAACATCGTACCCGCCTACTAAGCGCAGGTCTTTCATAATCACTTGTGTAAAATACCCAACGACACTCTGGTAATTCGCCACTAAATCGCTGTCCATTTGCGTAATGTGGTTGACCTCACCGGTTGAGATATCCTTAAAAATAATTTCTCGTTTTTCTGCTTCGGAATACTGTTTTACCAGAAATTTCTGGTTGCCAAAATGAGCCACATCGAGCTCTGACAGGTTTTTATACTCACGATAAATCCGGGGAGAAAGAAGCGGTATCTGAATATCAAGTTTTTCGATATCTTTGTGGACGTTTTCCTTGTCAACCTCAATAACCAGCGGCGCTTTCGGAGCAGTCCCCTCACCCATTTTTCTAAACTCCAATTCCACACCTTCACTGCGGATCGACTCGACAAAATCCATAAACGCATCAGTCCCGACTACACTCAAGTATTCCGGTATATCCTGTCCCCAATACATACGCCGTAATCCCCTACCTAACGTCTGCTCCGGTAATATATTACTTTTCGCTGAATACGGACGCAACCCAACAATGGTCGTCACGTTCTTCACATCCCAACCCTCTTTCAGCATCAACACTGACACAATCGCCTTATGCGGGCTGTCAAACTTGTCGATCTGGTTCGCATCTTTCCGTAGTGCCTCAAGTTCTTCTTTTTTCTTACCGGTAGAGACCTCTGAAATCTCACCGTTTTCTTTTGTATGAATAACCAGCGTTGAGTCCTTTAACTCTGGGTATGTTGCCTCTAAATACCCCGCAACTTCATCGCAGTTGCGCGTGTCGTCGGTCATTACAAAAAGCACTGGTTTTTTCCCGACCTTGCTATGCTCGTCATAGACTTTCTTCCACTCCAAGTAGCCAAGATGGATATAGTCAGCATACTTTTCGGTGTACTTCACACTTTTTCGCTCTGAAAGTTTAGCGCGGCTGGCTTCATCGGGTAGCACCGGATGTTTGACCACGTTCTGATGGATCGCTTCAACCAGAGGATAATCGGTGATCGTCTGGACAAAGATCGCGCCGTTGTTGTGGCGCGGTGTAGCAGTTGTATCAACCTGCAAAGCTAGTTCCCCACCCTTCATTTTTAACCGGTTGTGGATGTCCTCAATAGACTTAAACCACGCCAATTTCTCGTCGTGGATATGATGAGCTTCATCGTTCAGGATGACCAACTCGTCAATGTCGCGTACAATGGCGGATAGATCGACTTTTGACTCGTTAGTCGCACCAACAGGACGTTTTCCTAAAAAGTAGTCAGTCGTGTCAGTATCTTCAACTGTAGGGTTTATGGTGTTTCCTTCATAGACACGATGTATATTTGTTAAAAAAATGTTTCCTGTTTTGCGGACAACCCCTACTTCATCCTGTAAATGCACCGTCAACTGAAAATCATCCCGCCAGTTGCGTCCTTCGTAACCTGTTTCAGGTAAAATTGGGTCCTGATAAAAGATTTTTAGTCCTTCAAAGTCCGTACGCAGACGATCTAACACAATAATGTTGGGCGTTATCAAAAGGAAATTACGGGCAAGGGTAGAGTCGGGTTCATAGAGCTTGTGAAAGTAACTCCACGCTAACACAAGGCTTAATACCTTCGTCTTACCGCTTCCGGTTGCCATCTTGACGACAAGCCGTCGCCAATTCTCAAAAAACATCCCTGCCGAAATTGCACCGGAGCTGTCAAAACGCATGAGGTCGTATTTATCTTTTACCTTTACAACATCGTAAAGATAGATAATCGTTTCTACTGCTTCCCGCTGGGCAAAGTAGTAGCGGAATTCGGCAGTCGTACCATTCGCTTGCGGGAGAAGATGTTGTCTCTGAAACCACCACAGAAGCAGGGCTTTACTGGTATCAGTTGCACCCGCATACCCACTTTCCCGCCATTCTTTTACTTTTTTGCGAAGCGTTGCCACAAGTGGAGGAAGTAGTTTGTCGTATCCCTGCTCACGCAACGCCTCATCCGCTGGAAACCAACGAATGTTCGGGTCAAGAATTTCGTATGGTGATGTTGGAAAATTAGGATGTAACGCCATAAATGTAACTTCCTTATGATGTGGTGGTTTTTGATTCCGTCTCCACCGAATATTTTTCTTCTCCAGAACCGACGTCTTCTGGTATATGTTTGAATGTTTCCTGTTTATTTTCTTCAACAAGGGTATGCGTTGTACTAATACTCTTCAGAGCCTTGTCATAATGTTGAATAATTGAGTCTATGTATTCTTTATGGCTATAATCACCGAAAGCAACCAACGTTAATATTCCGCCTACCCCCAATACCGAAACCCCCACCCAAAAAACCTTAATATCACCTTTACTGTTAACAACTATGTAGCCGCCCACGATAAGGATAAGCCCAATAAGTATGAGTGTTGGTATCTTTGATTGTGCAAAATACTTAAAAAATGCTTCCATATATTTTTATTTCTTACCAAGAATGGTGTTGATTACACCCATAAACTTTTCAGAACTGAACGATTCCCTGATCTTTCTTAAATCGCTCTTAATCTGATCGATTCCCACAGGTTCCTCATAACGGATGAAGTTATCAGTATCAAAGAGAAGGGCAGCGGCTTTCGGATCTTTTTTCTTTAATACTTTCTTTAAAGAAAACTGGCTATTTACCTGCTCAATTTTCAGATTCAGTGATATTTCGTTAAACTCTAAAGAGGTAACCGGCAGAAACTTAGCCAATATTTCCCCTCTTTCGGCTTCATTGTTTACCTCATAGATAAAATAGTTTCTCCACCCAAGTCGCTGAAAGCCCTCTGGAGAAAGGATAGGAAAAATAACCTCCAACTTCTTTTCAAATAGGCTAGCTATCCTATCTAGTGTGTCAGGTTCAAGGTAGTGTGCCCAAAATGCCAATGGAGACACTTTTATCTCCTTCGTCTGTTCGTCAGGATCTACAATGACTAACCCGCTTAAATTCATCTCAAATCTAGGCGGAGTTTTTCCGTTATAAAACGAGTTAACAATTTCTCCAGCCTTATCGACATACTTAAACCCTTTTACAAAGTCCGTCTGAATAAAACTTTCTATAATTTTGAATTGTGTTATTTTTCGTATAGCTTGTTTCATAGGCTTATCTAAACTGTCACCTCAATAACTTTCATTGTATCGTTGCCGAAAATATCAACAACCTTAATGGCAATCTTGCGCTGCCCGGGCTCACACTCATGGGCGATGCTTGTTAATTCAAGAGTCCTGTCCTTTTTTGTGCGGAATGACTGCCACTCGTTCTCAAAAATGTAATCCCCAGTCCAAAATTCTTCATAATCACCGTTGTCTTCTCTTTTACGTCGAATAATCTCCTTTTTATTTTCAAAGTCGAAATCTACCGCCCAATAATCAATCCAGTCCGTCCATTTTTTGGTTAGCACCTCCCTACTGACAATCCCGTTTTTATCTTTCTCCACCTTGATAATCTGACCGTTCTCGACAACAAGTTTTTTACTTCCGTTTGAGAGTTGCGATTCGACATTAGCTACGGAATCTTGATTGTAAAAAACCGAGAAATCCATAAGCTCTACCGCGACAGAACGACCTTTAACGTGGGGTTTAACCTCTATGTACGCCACGTTGTAAAAAACGACTTGATTCTTCTCTATCGCGCGTTTATCAAAAACTTCCGGAGGAATGTACTTTAACGCCAGATCAATACCTTTGTCTTTTGCTTCTTCTTGAATTTTAGGAAAAAGCCCCATCTCAAACTCAAAAGCCAAAATATCAACCTTAGTAATCTGTTTTTCGATACACTCGTTAATGACTTCCTCAACGAATAATCGGGACACAGGAAGGTTGATTGGTCCAACAACCACCATCCGAGAGGCTTTCCTACCGTGGAACGTACGGAAACTCGTTACCGCATGTGCTTGATAGGCGCGAAGAATGAGATCAACAAACTCTTTTTCTTTTTGCTCTATCTGTTTTTGTTTTTCTTCATCGCGGAGGTTCAGGTTAACTCCAATATAATGTTGCCGTTCGTACTTGCCTAAGTTTAATATCTCGAAAGCGCGGTAGTCTTTACCTTCTTTTTTAAGTTGTCGTTGCACTTCAATCATTCTCTTACGTACTGTATGGATCGCAAATTTTCCGAGATCAGAAACAATCCATTTCCGGTCGAGCCTTTCTGCTACAGCAGAAGTTGTACCAGAACCCACAAAAAAATCAGCGACGATATCGCCCTTTTTTGAAGAAACAATTATTAATCTTTCTAGTAGTTTTGATGGTTTTTGCGTCGGGTAATCTGTTCTATCAGCAGAGGCTCTGTTTTCAAATGTGATATCCGTAAACCAGTCACGCGGGAGAATTCCTTTTTTCTCATCAAAATAGTCCCTATATGTCCACTCTGGATGTTCTTCTTCTACTTCTTTAGGGAGTTGCTGTTTTCCTGTATATGGACCTCCTTTCCCTCTTATCTGGTATTTTCGACCATCTTGGTCTACCAAATTGTATTTTTTTATGCTCCCCTCAGAATATGGTAATGCTATGTCCCAGCAATTAAACACCCTGCTTGTATTTGCAGCGTTTTTCGCATAGTACAAAATGTTATCGTGCTTTTTATTGTATCTATCTTTAGTTAATTCTCTTTCTCCATAACACCACACAACTTCATTAAGAAAGTTGTCTCTGCCAAAAACTTCGTCCATTATCAACCTTAAATAACCAATAACCCGATAATCCACATGCACATAAATACTTCCGTCATCAGCTAATAAATCGTGCATAAGTTGAAGCCTTTCATACATCATCGCAATCCAGCTATCAGCCCCTTTACCCCACGTATCCCGATATGCCAACTCCTCTAAAACAGTCGGCTCTTTTGTAAGCGTTTCGTCCCCTATCTCGATGTCCATTGAAAAATCGGCGCCGACATCAAACGGCGGATCAATATAAATAAGCTTTATCCCACCCTGTTCTTCAATTTCTTCTCGCAGTGGCCCATTTTTGAGGCTCGAGAGAATCAGTTTGTTATCACCCCAGATCAGTTTGTTTGTCCAACCCTTTAATTGTCTCCCGCGCACATCCACATCAAACAGCGCCATTTGTAGTTTTGTGTCTTTTTCCGCTCTCGGCTCATCTATCTGCTCAATGACCTGAAACGGCAACACCACACTTGTAACTTCGTTTGTTTTACCGTTCCACACCAGTTCGACTTCCCGCTTTTCTTCAAACAAGAGAAAACGATATTTATCAGGCAAAGGCTTACCTTCTTCAAGATATCTAACAATCTCGCGTTTTTCTTGGTCAGTTAGTTTCATGATATTTAATCAATGGTTACCCATCCAGTGAATCGCGTAGTGCTTGATACGCCTCAAATCCTGATAATGGCTTTTTCGGCATTTTCTTACCAGAAAAAACGTGGTCCTGTAGTCTGCCTTCGCGCAGCATATTTCTAATCTTTCTTTGTACCAGTTCAGAAAACGCGGATTTAAGTTCGTATTCAGAAAAACCAAAGACTTTTATAAGGATTGGTCCTATTCCCATTTGTACCTGTTTTATTTCGCCGTTAGTCTCAACGTCTACGTCCACTCTTGTTATCAGGTTATCGCGTATATACGGATCGCTTATGTTTCTTATTTTCGAGTCTTGCAATATAACTGCCGGATGAAACGCGCCTACCTTCGTGACATTGTAAAACTCACCTGACGGTACTTTCTCAAGCACCAATTCCCGTCTGGTAAAGTAGCTTATTCCCCTATTGTCTTTATATTCAAAAATTATGTTTAATTCTGGCACAAATTCTTTAAACGGCCTCTCGTCCGAAATCTTGTATTCAAGCTTTTTCGTGTCTCCTGGACGCATTACGAAGATATCTGACGATCTCCACTCATACGCGAATCCGCGCACTCCCCATCTCACGTCAATAGCGACTTTCTCACCAGTGTTGATTGCGTAGAAATGGACAAAGTGTCCTTCAGGCCCTCCGGTACTTCCCACGCCGGGATCGATATCTAAAACAGGAATGCTCTCAGGTATATATTTTTCCTGATGCAGACTTAAATAAAATACCGTTTCGTCTATCAATTTTTCCCTTACCCATACCTTTTGTTTTTCGGCTAGAAACTCCCCTAGCCCTTGTAAAATCTGACTTTTATCAATTCCGCTAACTTTTTTTATGGCTAGTTCAAGTGCTTTTTTTAAAGACAGTCCTGTTTTTTCCTTTAACACCGCTTCGTTAATAACCCATTCGTTTTTGAGGAAATACCATATATCAAATACGTCGCGTATGGCAAACTTCCGACGCGTAAGAAGTGCTGATAGCTTGCCTGCTATCATGTCTTCCGGCTTCATCACCAGCGCTGTGACGCCTAAATACCCTTTGGGTTCAAAGCCGCTTGCACCCCTGCGTTTGGAAATTTCTACTTTAATCGTGTGTTTCTCCCTTTCATAACTGATGAGAAAAAATAAGGTATTTCTTTTTTCTATAGCTTGACGTAAAACTCCATATTGCTCGAGGTGAGCTTTCATTTTCTCAAACACCAGCTCTTTTTTATCCGCATCCAGCAAATCGAAGTCGAGATCAACCGACAGCCGAGGTAGATCATAAAACAGCATCGCCGCCGTTCCCCCCTTGAACCCCAAAATCGTTCGCAGGTCGGGATCGCCGTAAATACTTTTCAGAATATCAATCAAAATGACTCTATGTTTCGTCTGGTCAAGCATGGTCTTCCTTATAAATCTGGTAATACTCCTCTACCCGCTTCGTAAATTCTTGGGTTTCATAGAGGTCTTTTAACTCCATAATTTTATCCCAGTCAAGGGGACTTAAGTTGTCGAAATGATACTCTTTGTACAGATACACCACATCTAAAAACGCCCGTTCCGGTGAGGCAATAACCACATTCCCCTGTTCCTCAATTCCCTGTTTGTCCAGAAGTACTTCTGTTCGTATTCTTCGATACTCGATCGTGTATTTGTCCACCTTAACGGTCCTAGAAACATATGTGATTGCGAAAATACTTTCGTAATACTGAAATGTTACACCAGCCTTTTGCAGTACCGTTTCTAAGCTGATATATGAGGGTGTATAGATCTTATTGGCTAACTCAAGTACGTCAAACTGATCTTTCGCATAGATTCCCCTACTTAACTTCTTGATAGCACCGGACTTAGCAAAATAAGACATCCGTTTTTTAAGATTGCCATAGGGAATCTCCGGGAACAGTAGGGCTATCTCCTGCAAGGTAAAAACAGTCTGTGGTTTCTTATAGAGAGAAAGAATAATGTTGTTTTTCATACTTTAACTACAGGTAACTATAATTCTCACTTCCAGTTTAGATTATAACATACATAAATGACAAAGGTTAGGTCGGTGGTCATTAGATTTTGGCCTGATTTTACTCTTTCCGGTCTTGGGGGACTATAGGGTAGGGGGGGTAACCAGGTCGTACATTTTTTTGGCTTGCTCCATATCCTTGGCAAATACCCAAGGTCCGGCACACTTATCAACTTTGCCGCCAGCATAAAATCCGGTGGGAATACTGTCAGTTTCCCGACCAGTCAGAGACCCTTGCCACAACCCGTTTTGCTTTCTGTGTTCAAGCTCTGCCATGTCCTGTCGGGTAAGGGTATGTATTTCAGTAACAGGGAGCACCATTCTTCCTACCTCGGCCCTGATTTGCCCATTTGCATTATCCAGGCCTTTCACAGCTGCAATCCTGTGCCTGCCGTCCGCCATAACCCCGTATAGCCCTCGGTACTCATACAATACCGGCGGTTCCATTCTATTGAGGTCTATTGCCCCAGATTTTATTTTTTGAGCCAGGTCAAATACATAGCGGCTCCCCCGGTCTGTCAAATCCCAGGTCGGTGGATCCTCTGATCCCAGAATAGACCTAACTTGTACTTGTTTAACTTGACGAGGAGAAGTTTGGAGAGACATAAAAGCAAATAAATCACCTGTAGAGATGCATGGAAGGAGTCTTAACCGTTCTCTAAATAATTGAAGTTCCCTCTCTGATGTTAATTCTTCTCCAGCCATGTTTCCTTATCTTACTTCGTCTAAACTGTAATGGAAAGTTTTTGGGGATTATTATGCATTATTCAAATCTCTTCAAAAAACCGTTGATGCTTTGGGCGATTTGGTGGCGGCGGTAGTCCAGAAACCCCTTGAAGCTGGATATTTCCCAGAGACTAAGATCCGTTGGAATCAGCTGGGAGGTAAGCGCGTCTTGTCCCCTTTTGGGAATAATTTCGTTTTGAAAGTAGACTTTTGGCTCTTTGTTTAAGATATGGCGGTTGGTCTTGCCGCCGATAAAAGCCATGTTGGC
>DATDWZ010000018.1:0-10690 GCA_036517295.1 Minisyncoccota bacterium
TGCCGTTACTATCGCCACAAACATGGCCGGTAGAGGTGTGGATGTTAGACTCGGAGGTAATCCTGGGACACGGGAGGCATATGAAGAGGTCAAATCAAAGGGTGGTTTGTTCGTTCTGGGTACGGAACGACACGATGCCAGGAGAATAGATAATCAGCTCCGAGGAAGGTCTGGTAGACAGGGAGACCCGGGAGAGACACAGTTTTTCGTTTCTCTCGATGACCATTTAATGCGGGTTTTCGGAGGGGATTCCATAAAGAATATGATGGGTAAGCTTGGTATAAAAGAAGACGAGCCTATAGAGAACAGGATGATTACCCGTTCTCTCGAATCAGCCCAGGAAAAAATAGAAGGTTTTAACTTTGATGCCAGAAAACATGTTCTGGAGTTCGATGATGTTTTGAATTATCAGAGAAAGATTTTTTATGGGAGAAGGCGAGCGATACTTCTTGGGACGGATGAAGTTGTAAAAAAATATGTAGAAGATTTATCTGCCGAAGGAATCGATGTTGAGGCACAAACTGCAATAGCAGAAAAGATTGCAAATGCCGACGCCGATTATATGAGAACGCTTCAGCGCGTTATACTGCAGTCTATGGATATGTTCTGGATTGAACACTTGGAGGTTATGGATTATATGCGATCCAGCGTTAATCTGCGAGCGTATGGACAAAGGGATCCTTTGGTTGAATATAAACGAGAAGGTCTCCAGCTTTTTAAAAACATGGAAATGTCCATCGGTCTTGAGATTCTGAAACTCATTCCTCAAATAGTTCCGGCCATCAAGTTTTCTAATGAACCAATCAAGTTAAATGAAGGGATGGAGGGCGGTAATGGTATGGTCAATGCTGTTCCGGTTAAATCCGAAGCGCCGAGAACTCCGGATGGTCAGAAAATCGGCCGTAACGACCCCTGTTTTTGTGGTTCAAATAAAAAATATAAAAAGTGTGGGGAGTTGAATACAGAGGAGCACCAGAAATTAATAGCCAAGAGTCAATCAAAAATCCTGTAGAATTAAATTTTTTAACTAACTTTGATGTAACTGTAGAAATTATTAAGGGGATTAAGGGTATGGCATGGTACCATAGCTATCTTTCTGACATGCAGGCAACTGTACAAAAAGTTATCAATATGACAGAAGAGAAACTTGAGAACGATCGGATCGCGGGGAGTTTTTATGGGGATGTGGGGCGTACTCGGTGGGTCGTATTTGCAAATGGGGAAGTCGGATTTTCCGGCTTCTACGACACGGATTCACGAAAGATAAAGACCAAAAAAAGTCGAAGAAGCAGGCTTTAAAATTGTCTAAAAATGTAATTCCCAAAGGTTACACCTTTGGGAATTAATGGTACTTATGGTATTGTACACACATGTCAAATCGCAAAGAATCTTTTGCCGTAGGAGAGTATTATCATATTTACAATAGAGGTAGTAACAAACAAATAATTTTTGTTGACGACGAGGATAAAGATCGTTTTTTAAAATTATTGTATCTTTGTAATTCAAACAAGAGCATTAATTTTCGGGAGGATATAGTAGAAAATAAAATTGACGCATGGGATTTTGATCGAGGTGACCCTATAGTTTCAATAGGAGCCATGGTGCTCATGCCAAACCATTTTCATCTTTATATAACAGTTTCCCAAAGGTGTAACCTTGGGGGGAATATTTCTCTGTTTATTAAAAAACTCTGCACTGCTTATTCTATGTATTTTAATAAGAGATACAGTAGAACTGGCGGATTATTTGAAGGTACTTTTAAATCTAATCGTGTCATCAGTGATCAATATGCAAGATATTTATTTTCTTATATACATTTGAATCCAGTAAAACTTATCGATTCATTATGGAAGGAAAACGGCATTCAGGATCACAAAAAGACACTTCTATTTTTAGATCAATATCCATGGAGTAGTTATCATTATTATCGCGGGAAAAGCAAACTAGAAAATAAAATACTTTCTCCAAATGATTTTCCGGGCTACTTTACTGATCCAAATATTTTTGATACAGAGATTTTTGATTGGTTGGCATTTAGAGATGAGTAGGATTTGTTTTCTCCTTGCCCAAAGGTTACACCTTTGGGCAAAACCCAGACTTTAAAGGCGGGCAATAGACTTATGGACTATAGATTTGCTATTCTTATATCAATAACCCGAATAAACAAAATGAAAAAATATATTTACGGTATTGTTGGCTTACTCCTTCTTGCGGGAGTCGTTTGGCTTATAGTTACACCAGGAAAACCTGGAAAATATGATGATTTTGCAAAATGTATAAAAGAAAAGGGCGTTATTTATTATGGAGCATTTTGGTGTCCACATTGTAAAGCACAGGGTGCTCGTTTTGGTAAATCAGTGAAATACTTACCTTATGTGGAGTGTTCGACTTCGGACGGTAAAGGTCAGTTGCCGGTTTGTATTGATGCCGGAATTCAGACATATCCAACATGGCAATTCGGTACAACTACTGATAGGTACGTTGGGGAGATGGAACTCGTTGATTTGGCCGCAAAAACTAGCTGCGTTCTTCCTCAGTAATTTACTTTACGAACTTTACAACTTTTAACTTTATAACTATTTAGTCATGATTTCTTTCCTCCAATCAAATGCTACGCCCATAATAGGATTTCTAACCCTGCTATCAAATATAATTTTTGTAGCCGTTCTGGCGGTAATACTGGTTCATGCTGATTCCCGTAGACATCTATATGTGTTTATTCACAAATATATCCTGGAGTTGCTTTTCTGGGGTATTCTCTCGGCTGTTGTGGGAAGTCTGATATATTCGGACATTGTTGGGTTTCCGCCGTGTGACCTGTGTTGGTGGCAGAGGATTTGTCTGTATCCGCAGTTGGTTATCGTTGCTTTGGCCATGAAGAGAAAAGATAAGACCGTTATTGACTATCTCGTGCCACTGTCCGTCATCGGTGCTCTTATCGCTCTATATCAGTCCTTTGTTCAGTGGGGTTTCTCCTTCGGTCTAGAAGGTGGCTGTACTGCTGCCGGAGGCGAATGCGCAAAGATTTATTTCACATCTTACTCCTACATCACCATACCGGTTATGTCGCTCACCGTTTTCGTTTATATTATCGCGATGAAGTATATTTACTATAGTCACAGTAAACATGTCGGAAGATAAGAAGATAACAATAGTTACGCACAACTCTAATTTTCATAGTGATGATGTTTTTGCTGTGGCAACTTTACTGCATATAATAGGTGATAAGAACATCGAAATTATTCGTTCAAGAGATAATGACGTTATTGAAAAAGCGAATTATGTTGTAGATGTTGGAGGTATATATGATCCCTCTACGAACCGTTTTGACCATCATCAGGTGGATGGTGCAGGAAAACGGGAAAATACTATTCCTTATGCTTCTTTTGGTCTTGTTTGGAAAGAGTATGGAGCACAGATCTCTGGTAGTGCGGAAGTTGCGCAAAAAATAGACAAGACTCTGGTTCAGTGTGTCGATGCTATTGATATTGGGATTGATCTTGTTGAGCCAAGAATTCCAGATATATTTCCGTACACCATCGCTGATTTTGTTGGTTCTTTTATGCCTAGTTGGAAAGAAGAAGTAAAGAATTATGACGAAGTCTTTCTCCTGGTTGTCGATATAGCTAAAGATTTACTGACTCGAGAAATAAAAAAATATAAGAATAAGTTAGAAGCAAATAGTATTGTAGAAGAAATATATAAGAACAGTGTGGATAAAAGACTCATTGTTCTCGATAGGTATTATCCAACCAGTGAAGTTCTATCGAAATACCCTGAGCCGTTGTTTGTTGTCGGTTTTCGGGATGACGGTAAGTGGGATCTTGTTGCCATAAGAAAAGACCCAAAGTTTTTTGCTAATAGAAAGGATTTGCCACAAGAATGGGCGGGAAAAAGAGACGCTGAACTAGAAACTATTACTGGAGTTGAGGGCGCGACTTTTTGCCATAATGCGCGGTTTCTTATTGTGGCCAAAACAAAAGAGGCAATACTAAAACTGGCCGAAATTGCTCTAAATTCCTAGTTTTAGACCAAAACTCCAGGAATATACATAATAACCATGCTGACAATAATCAGCACACAGAGAGTCACCCAAACTACCTTGAAGGCTTTTTTGTTCTTTTGTTGGAATAACATATTTATAAAAGTTTTAAATTTTAATTTATAAATTTTAAAATTAAAGCAATTAAATATTCATTTAAAACTTAAAATTTTAAATTTAAAATTATGATGCTATAATTACATATCATGCTTGATTTTCAACAAAAACGCAAGGTCCGTAGCTTCATGTATCACAAGGTGACACTAGTCGTTCTTGGTCTGTTGGTCCTTGTTTTGGCTCGCTCGACCTGGGTAGTTTTTGAAAAAAAGCGGGATAGTGAGAACACGAAGAATCTGTCCCTCCAGAATGTCCTAGAGTTGGAAGCGCGTGACAGCGAGCTACAATCAAAGATTGCAAAGTTGGAAACGGATTCCGGTATCGAAGAGGAGATTCGTTCCAAGTTCAGTGTCGTGAAATCCGGCGAAAAGATGGTTATCGTTGTAGAAAATCCCGATTCTTCGGTTTCAACTACGACTTCCAGACTCGGATTTTGGACTCGTCTCTCGGCCTTTTTCGGGTGGTAGGGATATCCTTGTGGCTAAAATAATTTTCGGCTATACTGGTAAGACTACTTAATTGAACATGAATCCCGTTAGAGTTTTACTCGCCTCGGAGATACTATAGTTTATATTATTAAGTAGAATAGATTTTAATTTACTAGAATAAATAATCATAAACTCTAACGGGATGAAGAAAGTAATGATGTATTCGACCCCAACCTGTCACTACTGCTCAATGGCAAAGGACTATTTCAAGGCAAACAACATTCCCTACGAAAACTTTGATGTTTCGGTCGATGCCGACAAGAGGAAAGAGATGATGGAGAAATCTGGTCAACTCGGTGTGCCGGTTATAGTTATAGATAGCGATGTGGTCATAGGTTTCAACAGGCCGAAACTGGCCCGACTGCTAGATATAAAGTAAAATCAATTAAATTTACAAAAATTCTTTCTCACCATTTTATTTTCGGAGCACGCATAAATCGTTGGTACGATTTTGCTCAGTCTCGGCTACCCGCCTGTGAAGTCTCCGAAGACAAAATGATCTCGACGAATTTTTGTAAATCTTACTTGCCGCCGTAGTTCAATGGACAGAACAGTCCCGTCCTAAGGGATAGATGTACGTTCGATTCGTATCGGTGGCACAATTATATATGTCGGTGAAGATAAATAAGAAGCATATTCCTCTGGAAAAGTATTGGACCATACGAATGGGAGTTTTAGACATGATCCATGGTTATGACGATATAAATAAATTCTTGGCAAAGCAAAAAGACTTGGGCGGGGATATACTGGCGGTTAAAAGGGCCTCATCTGTATGGAAAACTAATAAACCAGTGGATGTTGATGAATGCGGGACGCTGTATAGGTATTTACAGTTTACCTCGTGGAAACTAAATCTAAATAAGAAATTTATAAAAAGGGGGACACTTGTGCGTCGAAAGGTTAATAGTAATCCAGAGATAGTTAATTGGAAATTAAAAAAATTATTAGAACTAGACGGCGGAACCTCGCAGTGGGCGAGTGCGGCCATATTGTTGGGTAACACAGAAAAGATTAAAAATCCTTCGTTTTTCCTAAAAAAGACCATTGATGCGCTTAAACATTGGAAAGAACGGCGAAAGAAAGGTAAAAAATGGGAAGCGCAGTATGACGAGTTATTGTTGAAACAAGCCCAGCATTTTGTGAATGTGTTGAATTCTAAGTCTTCAACTTTCGTGCCTACCAATCCAGATGACTATTGTTTTGCCAGAGCGTTTGGTGTCGTTAATCGAGAGTATGGAGAAAAGCATTGGCCTATGATTAAGCATCATGAAAGCAATCGGTTGGTAGAGATGGAAAAGGCTCTCAAACAAGCCGAGACCGGTAAAGTTGTCACTTCTAAAGATCACCGCGTGGTTCAGTCTCTCGCAATGCTTTATAAGACGAAAGGCGAAAGGGTTCGATTTACCCATCCGGAGGCTGTTAATAAAACTTGGCCGCAACTCTGGGTATTCCTAAAAAGTCTTTGATTTTTACTCTTATTTTTGCTATATTTTATATATGTCTCCTGAAGAAAAAAAGCTTTTAGAGAGGTGTGTCGCCTTAGGAGAGGAGAACAATGATATGTTGCGTTCCATGAGGCGTTCTATGCGTCTTGGGCGTATTATGAGCCTCCTGTACTGGGTATTTATAATAGGTTCTGCTGTGGGGGCTTATTACCTGATTCAGCCATATATAGAGCAGATTAGTGACGCGTACGGCGGGGCAAAAAGCAGTTTTAGTGACTTCCAGGGCTTTATGGATAGGTTTAAGAATTAATTTTCCTTAATACTTTTGTGTGCTAGTATGGCATTTATGCCGAGGTAGCTCAGTTGGTAGTAGCGCTTCCCTGAAGAGGAAGATGTCGCCAGTTCGACTCTGGCCCTCGGCACCATACAAAAACCGCTCATTTGAGCGGTTTTTGGTTTACCCCTTCACCCGTAGTTTCGTTTGTCTATTCTTATCTATCTTCGGAAGTTTCAATATAAGCAGTCCGTGTTTCTCGATAGCTTCAGCTTCGTCTACCTGCACTTCTGCTGGAAGCATAATAGTTCGTGAGAAAGATCCCCAGTAAAGTTCCTGATGAAAATAGTCTTCGTCTTTAACAAATCTCTCCGTCTCACGCTTGCCTTTTATAGTAACCATATCGCGAGTTATAGCGATATCCAGGTCTTCCGGTTTTACTCCGGCCACCATGCTCTTTATGACAATCTCTGTCGGCGTCTGGTATAGGTCCACGGTCAATTGTCCCTCCTCACCATCCTCCTCGAGCCATTCGCCGTTAGCCGGAGTAGCAGATTGTCCACCCTTTTTTGTCGGTGCGGCTTCGGTCTCCGGAACATCATCCATTCTCATTGTACCGGTCAATTTTTCAAAAAACGATCTATTATCTTTCATCCCGTTAGAGTTTTTCATAGTTTGTTTTACAATTAAACGATATATGGGTTACTTGATAATATTACTTTACTACTTACTGAAAGTAAAACTCTAACGGGATTCATATTTTATTTTTTAGATTAATTTTGGTTTATCTATATGTTTTACTCTTTCAAACAACGAAAGCAGTATTATTATGCCGAGCCAGACCATTCCGAATATAAGAAGTATGTTTGCTTCAGTACCGTTAATTATAAATAAATTGAAGCAAGTATGCAACACTATAGCGATAAAGATTCCGAACAGACCCAAGAACACCTTTTCTTGGGTTGGTTTGTAATAAGACATAGCCACACATACGCCTATCGTTGCAGACGACATTATATGAAGAAGAGAGGCCCCTATGAAACGCAGGTTACCGTGTACTACGGTATCCACGATGTCTCCACTGTGGATTGTCGGTATGAGGAAAAGGGTGTTTTCCATCGTCACAAATCCCAAAGCACCTACTATCATGTAGATTATGTCATCCATCGGTTCATCCGTGCATTTATTTCGTAGGGCGATGAAATAAATCAAAGCAAATTTAGTAATTTCTTCAATAGCACCCCATAGTATAAAAGAAGTATAAGCCTGATCGGCAAAATAGTTGTAAACCACTTTTTCCAAAGGCAGAGCCACCAACACCGCGGCCATTCCGCCGAGGAAGGACAGAGTAATCATTCTAGCCGGTTCGTGGTGAATATCTTCTTTCAACCAGAACCACAGCCAGATGAGTGCCGGAATAAGGCCGAGGATGAAAGCCAGGATGAAGGGGTAGTTTTGGAGGAAGTCTAATATCATAAATAATTTTAAATTTTAATTTATAAATTTTAAAATTGTGATATTCATTTAAAACTTAAAATTTACTTTGCTTTCGGCCATTCCGTAACCATGAGGAGCCTGTCTTTGTTGTCTAGATTACTCCAAATCTCTTCCGTAATAAAAGGTATGAACGGATGGAGCAGTCGGAGTGAAGTTTCTAGGAGGTGTCGTAGCATGTATTGGGTTGACGCAACAGCCTCCACATCCCCGCTTTTTAGTTTTTCTTTTGACTCCTCTATTATTTTATCAGCAAAAGTATGCCATACATAGTGGTATAACTTTTCTGCCGCGAGATAAAATCTGTAGTTGTCCATATCTTTTGTTACATCGGTAGTGAGTTCTCGGAGTGCGGATATATTTTCTTCGTCCGTCTCACTCAGTTTTTCCGGTTTGGTTCCGTCCCAAGTTTTTGTGTTTTCCAGTACAAAGCGCGTAATATTCCAAATCTTGTTGGCGAAGTTTTTATAGGCTTTGATTTTTGACTCAGAGGTTTTACTGTCTGTTCCAGTGGCCATACCAACGATTAGTGACATACGGACAGCATCGGTACCAAATTTTTCTATCATTTCTAGCGGATCAAGGTTGTTACCGAGAGATTTTGAAATTTTACGACCCTTCTCATCTCTGACCAAACCGTGCAGATATATAGTCCTGAATGGTAGTTGACCCAAATGAAAGCCGCTCATCAATATCATTCGTGCCACCCAGAAAAATATAATGTCATACCCCGTCTCTATGACTGATGTAGGGTGGTATGTTGCAAGATCTTTAGTTTTATCTGGCCAGCCTAGTGTGGAGAATGTCCAAAGCGAAGAAGAGAACCATGTATCAAGCACATCAGGATCTTGCTCCCAACCATCGCCAGAGGGAGCTTCCATACCACAGTAGATCTCCTTGTTTCTATACCAGATAGGTATTCTATGTCCAAACCAGATCTGTCGCGAGATGCACCAATCGCGCAGGTTATCGATCCAGTGAAAATAGGTCTTTGAAAAGAAGTCCGGTAAAATCTTAATAGCTCCACTTGCCACAGCCTGATTCATTATCTCTTTCAGAGTCACTTTGCTACCACTCTCAATTCCAGGAATCTCCGAGTGCAGTACGGGAAATGACTTTTTAACATCCACGAACCATTGGATTTTGGGTAACGGTTCAATCACACCTCCAGTTCGTTGGGCCACAGAGATGTTTTGTTTAACAACATCCTCTTTTTCAAGTAAATTATTTTCTCGTATCCAGGAAACTATTTTTTCGCGAGCTTCAAGGGTTTTAAGTCCAGCGACGAGAGAACCGGCTTTTTCCGTCATGCGTACTTTTTCGTCGATCACCTGTATGCTTGCCAATTTATTTCGATCGGCCATATCGGCATCGCTATGACTATGTGCGGGCGTGACTCCAAGTGCTCCCGTACCGAAATCTTTGTCCACCTCCTTTTCAGCTATGATTTTTATTGTAAGGTGTGTGCCAGCAAACTCTCCACTAAATTCTTGCCCAATATATTGTGCGTAGCGCGGGTCCTCTGGATGTACGGCTACTGCCGTATCGCCGACTTTTGTTTCAGGTCTTGTTGTCGCGATTGAAATAGGGAAGTTCTTCCAATATTTGAAAGTATAAAGCGTTGCGTCTCGTTCCTCATATTCTATTTCATCATCAGAAATAACAGTCTGACCTTTTGGGTCCCAGTTAATTACCCTATTACCACGATAAATAAGACCCGCTTCGTACATATTTACAAAAGCTGTAGTAACAGCTTTGTTTCTCTTGTCATCCATAGTGTATGCGTACCTACTCCAATCCAGAGAAGCTCCTATAGCTCGGATTTGTTTTAGAATGGTGCCTTTGTTATTCTCAATGAACACTTCGATTCTTTTCAGAAGTTCTTCTCGTCCAAGATCATACCTACTTTTCTTCTCACTCTTTTGAATATCTTTTTCTATACGAGCCTGTGTAGCAATAGCTGCTGAGTCTGTACCCGGAAGCCATAATGTTTTTTTACCTGTCATTCTAGCGTAACGAATCATAATATCTTCAATAACAACCATGAGCGCGCTTCCCATATGAAGAATGCCAGTTACATTTGGGGGAGGAAGAACAATAGTAAAGGTTTCTGCGTTCGGATTAGTTACTTTTTTTTCTATACAGACATCTGGATTAAAAAATCCGCTATCTTCCCAGAGTTTGTATATTCTATTTTCAGTTTCTTTGGGGTTATATGGGGATAAGAATATATCTTTCACCCCGTTAGAGTTTTTAATCATCTATTTAAGAATATCATATCGCTACATTTTAAGGTAGATTTCTGGTCTTAATCACATAAAGGACATTTTATCTCTCTGAAGGACATGTCTTTTATAAATGTTATGAATGTCTTTAATATTTTATATCTAAATAATGTAGATTTTTCAACACAAAAGATACTCAGAAAAAAGTTTTTTTGTGATAAAGGACATCAATCTGAAATATGGCTATAAATATAGATATTTCTAGAAAACCTTTTTAATAAATAATTGACATATTTGTAATAATTTGTAATATGGGCGTACCACTTTCGTCTATAGAGATTATAGGAATATTTATGAAGCAAGTCTTCGGTAAAAAAATAAGTTACATTCGAAAAATTTCTACATTTGCAGTTATATTTTTTGCCGCGTTTTTTATATTCGGAATAACAAGTGTTAACGCAGATACTCCTCCAACAGTTGTTATCACAGTCAGTCCTGGTGATGTTCCTTCCGGTAGCGCATCAACTTTAACTTGGACCTCAACAGACGCAACTTCTTGTACAGCTTCCGGTGATTGGTCAGGAGTAAAAGCAACTTCGGGTAGC
>DATDWZ010000019.1:0-5222 GCA_036517295.1 Minisyncoccota bacterium
TCCTCTCACACCTAGCGCGGTTGCAGTCGTTCCATGTTCACTGTAGAGCCGTCATTGGTATGGATGGGTGTGTGTCTGGTCGTTAGCCCCCTTTCCGGGCGTTGCATGTTCGGCGAGTTATTACACTAGAAGCAACGTGACGCTTGCCGACGGTGGTGGACATGAGTGCCCCTACCGAAGCCTTCGTAAGTTCAATGTGTTGCAGTGCGCATGATGGGAGATCCCGCACACAGGCAACGCGATGAGCCGTCGGAAGTTGCCCCTCGACCCGCATACCCAAGAGCATGCGGTTTATTCTTTACCAGCTTAACCAAGGCAGGTAGAGGGGCTTGCAAGCCGACCTGTTATCCTTGGCACCTGACGGAATCCTCCGCCCGGTTACATATTTTTTAGAAATAGAACTTCTGTAATAAAGAGTATTAGAGTACCAATTTCTGCCGCGGCTCCGGGCAATAACTCTATATAGCCATACACGCCCTAGCTACAATCAAGTTAAACAGGCCCCACCGGCACCCACTCTTTTTTAATAACCACTTAGGAATCAAAGCTTTAATTTAATTATCACAAGAGCTTCTGCGTACTTCGTCGAGACGCGTGTATTACCAATGCCTGCACAAAATGAAAAGCATCAGAGAGCTCATGGCCGGTCCTGCGGTCAGCAACTACACCGGATCAACTAACACTTTTGACCTCGTGGCACGCGAAATCGAGAGGCGTTATGGCGAGGATGAGGTCGAGAAGTACGATCCATATACCAATACCCTAACTTTTGCCAAATGGGCATCATTAGGCTACTGCGTAAAAAGGAATCAACGCGCCATCCGGTCTATAACCTTTGTTGAAAAAAAAGACAAAGACGGCAACGTAACTAAACGCTACAAACGCACGGTCTGCTTGTTCTATTATTTGCAAGTTGAAAAGAAAAAAGTATGAGTGGCATAAAAATGAGTTTGTACTTTAACTACGGACCAAAACGGGAGCAGACCGTTTCGTATGCACCCGGTGGAGATGGATACAAGCCAATGATTAGAATTGGAAACAGCCGGCTTTTGTTGGAGTCCGGCTTCCATGTGGGTTCTAAGTTCGAAATTCAGTACGGCAATAATGTTCTGACACTTACTCGCAAAACTAACGAACAAATACATGACCACTACGCTCACAACCCAAAACAGCCTCTCGCAATTCAAGCAGGGAGTCGATTCACTATTGGAGAAGCGGGATTACTTCATTCAGCGCATCCTACCAAAGCTTGAGGAAGGACGTGACTTCTACACTATTAAAGGCCGTAAATCACTTGGTAAGGCCGGTGCAGAAAAGCTGGCTACAATCTATCAGCTCATTGCTACATTTAATCGTGACACAGACACTATTGAATCCTTCCGTGGCATAGAGGGCTTAGTGGCGTTTGTTTGCGTCCTGGAGCGTTCTGGAGGTGTTGGAGGTATTATGGGCCAGGGTAGAGGTGCCGCAGTACTTAAATCGCACGGAAACGACGCGAACAAAACCATTAAAATGGCTCAAAAAAGCGCGTTCATTGATGCCGTCATTCGTACCACCGGACTGTCCGACATTTTTACTAGCGACCTGGAGGATATGCCAGTAGAGAACGTTGTCGCCACACTTCCCGGGGAGCATAAGGATGTATCGAATGACAAGAATTATTTCCCAAAGAATACCGAAGAGGGAGATACGGGTATAACTGCAAAACAGAAAGACCTACTTATCTCACTCATTAGCGAACGGGTAGCCAGCGCAAGTGAAAGAGAACGGTGGTTCCAAGAGGTTGAGTCGTGCTCCAAGTTTGACGCATCGGAAATGATCTCTTCGTTTCTTATGCGCTCATCTAGGTAGCCATTGGTTAGAGTAGTAGGGTGCGTAAGAAAATAGGCAGTTGGGTCCTTACGACTCCACTGCCTTTTTTCGTGTTGGTGTGGGTTTGGTGTCTGTGCCTTAAGTAGCTACATTTATAGCCCATAGCCTGCCGGCAGCTAACTCAAAGACGAAACTCATGTATATCCCAGGCTCTTCCATGAGCCGGGCGGTTTCTTTGTAGTCCATATTAGTAAATTACAGACTTATTTGCTTAATCTCTAGTTTACTTTTACCCTCTTTCTTGGGTTGTTGAAAATTAAGGAGAAGACCGTTTTTTATCTTGAGGCGTGTCATATACCCCTTGATTTGAGCTTCTTCTGAGTTGCCCAAGGAGCCGCCTACCGCCTTGAGTTCAAGAATTATCCGACCCTTGCCACTACCTACGATGATGTCCGGGTAACCCTCTCCTACATAATGATCCTTATACTTTAACTCAACCACCTTCTGATTTTCATACTTCATATGGGCGAGACGCAAACCGACTTGCATCGCCTTGTCATAAACACGTTCATCAAATCCAGAGCCTAATGACCGGTAAACATCCTTAGCAATGCTTACAATTTTATTTGTCATATTATTTTTTCCATTTCCGCACTTTTTCGTTTCGTTTTCGTTGCCTTTTCTATAAACAGATTTGCTGCTTCTTGGATATTTTTATTTGCTTCTTTCACATATGCAGATTGAACCTCTATTCCTAAATAATTTCTTCTATGTAATAAAGCAGCAACGGCTGTAGATCCTGACCCTATAAACGGGTCCAAAATAATATCTCCTTCTTTGCTAAAAAGTCGCATGAACCATGATGGTAGTTCAATTGGAAAAACTGCACTATGGTTTTTACCGGAAGAAGATTCAACAGCCGATTCAAACACATTACTTAAATACAGCCTATGTTCTTCTTCAAAAACTACTACATTGTGAGGGAAAACCTTCTTTTTATTGAGCCACTTTGAAACATTACGACCCAAGTGAGAATTATTTTTAGAAACATGTCTAATGAAATCATTTTCACTCATTGATTTAAAGCGCTTTTCTGCCCAACTCCCAATTGGAACCTTGACCGCATTTTGATACATTTTAAAATCTTTTTGTTTCGTGAATTGTAAACAACGCTCCCAAGAGTCGCGAAATCGATTAGGCCATTTTCCGGGAAACGAATTTTTCTTATACCAACAATATTCTTCAATCCAAAACCACCCTTGTTTTTTCAACTCTAAAATCAACTCCAAGACATAAGTTTCCCGTTCACCATTTTTTGGGTGTTCTTTAATATTGAGAATAAATGAACCGTCATCTTTTAGTACTCTATAAAGTCCTTTTGTGATCGGCAAAAACCACTGGACATATTTATCAGGATGGGTTCCCCCGTACGATTTTTTCCTTTTTTCTGCGTATGGAGGGGAAGTAATGATTAAGTCAATACTTTTGTCAGGAAATAACTTTTTATCCGACAATAAAATACTACAATCGCCTTTATAAACTCTATTTAGCTCTTTTGGTTTCATAAAAGGTCTTAGACAAGCTGATACCACATTATCTCATCAATGTTGTGTTTACTCAATTCGACTTCGGCAATCTCTCTAACTAAAAATTTGTGTGCCTCCATTGTAAGATACGAATGCTTTGGGATATTATGTTCTGGATTCTGGATTAATATTGGAATTGTATCGTGGGGCTTAGTTTCATTAAAATTCGTCATCATATAAATCCAATACAAATCCTTCTTCTTTTTTGCGACATTCATTTCATTGATGCTCCAATAAAAGTGGAGTGAGTCTCCAGTTGTTGCTTTGACCTCAATAAATCTATTAGGAAAAATCTCATCTGTCGTTCCATCAAATGATGCAATATCATAACCTGCCGCTACGTTAATTGTGCTTATTCTTTTTACCAATTCAGCTTGAGCTGGCTTACCAAGTTTTTTTAATCTCATTTTTTCAAATTCTACGACTACATTTTCTGCTTTTGCTCCAAGTCTGCGATTTTCCATCAAAATCTTCTCAAGTTGTTGTTCCGATATCGCTTTACCATTTGCGGTCAACTGATAGACGAGTTCTGAATATTTTTTTTCAATCTTAATAACTAACCTCTCTTCATGTAAAATTCCTAAGTGTTTGAAAAAATGTATCGATGTGATTTGATTTTTTGACAACAATGTATCGACGGTAGAAAGTTCATAGGTCTCGGTTACTTGATTGAGTGAAAAAGAATTAAACAATTCTCTCGCGTGATTGCTCCAAGCACCCAAAAAAATTACTCTTTCGGTAATTAATTGCTTTTGCGCTTCGTTGATTTCAAAATACCGTTCTCTATTTGCGCTAAGAAACTTTTCTCCAAGGGTTGATACGACAACTTCTTTATTTTTTATTTTGACCAACCCAATATATTTACAATGATCCAAAACGGACTCATATTCTCCTCTTTGACCCCCAAATACAACGGACCTACATTGCCTTATTAAAGAATCAATTGAACACGAGCCTCCAGTGGGTGTTAACTCAGAAAGTGAGATTAAAACCTTGTTGAAGAAATTAAGAATACTCGTTTCTGGTAAGTCCATTTTCTTTAATCATCAAATCTTTAATTAGCTCTTTTCAAAAACCGCTTAACATCAGCTACTGTTGCGTCAAAGTCAGCTTTTTCCTCGCTTTCCGTTTGCTCCATTTCGTAACCCTCAACATCAAAAGTTCCAATCGGTATTTCCTCCTCCAAAACCTTTTTCATTGTCTCAAATTTTTCATTTAATTTTTCGTTTATGGTTTGATCAATGGTATTTTTTGCAATAAGAATGTGATAGTTTGCAATTTGCGGTGCTGAACTTATTCTGTCAATTCTATCCATTGACTGAATGTATTGACCGCAATTAAACGTCCGATCTAGGTATATGGCATCATGACAAGCTTCGTGTAATGAGATTGATTCAGCACACGCAGCTGGATTAGCAATCAACACAGATGGCTTCTTTGTTGTCTTAAATTCATGAATTCGTCTTTCACGATTATCTAAATCCTCGCTATCATCTTTAGGTATGGCTCCATGAATTGAATAATGATTTATTCCTTTCAAAGAAGTCTCAAGCATCTTTATATTGTGAACAAAAGAAGTCCACAATAATACTTTTTTACCCTCGGATAAGAGTTTTTCTGTCAAACTAATTGCTGCTTCAAATTTCGCCGGAACTTCAAATTGAGAGTATTTTTCAATTAACTCTACTAAGGACGTGCCGTCAGCCGTCAATGGAGGGACTTCAAACTCTTGTGAGTGTTGGCTGAGTAGGGTCGGATTCGATGCGGCTTGTAACAATCGAATCATTTTTGCCTTTCTCCATTGTTTTACTTTTTGCCTGTCCT
>DATDWZ010000020.1:0-22900 GCA_036517295.1 Minisyncoccota bacterium
CTTCCCCGAGTTCGTCTCCACCGACTCACAAGGTAGAAAGTCAGTAGCCTACAGTAACTTCATACCAGCTATGGTATCTGCCATACAACAATTGAATACCAAAGTCACAACCATCGACACACGCCTCACCAACCTCGAAACCCTCGTCGCATCTTTCACGCCACAGAACACCGGAGGAGTCCTCATCGTTGTGTCACAGTGGTTGGCTAGTGCGGGGAATGGGATCGTGGATGTTTTTGCCGGAACGTTTCGTGCCACGGATAAATTATGCATCAATGATACTTGTGTAACGGAGACTCAACTACAAGCACTTCTCGCTAACGTCGATTCAGTTCCAACAAATTCCCAAACCCCAAATCCAGACCCCGGCCAGGCCACCTCAACGGATTCGACAAACTCACCGCAGACCGACACATCCTCACCAACCATCACAGTACTTGGTGACAATCCGGCAATCGTCACTACAGGCACATCTTACGCTGACCTCGGAGCAACAGTAACAGACACAAACACAGACGGAAGTGTAAACAACAGCCTCGGTCTCCACTTCAACCTGAACGGAGTAGACATGAATGATATTTCAATAAACACTTTTGCAACATCTACAAACACAATCGTGTACTCGGCAGTAGACTCTGCTGGTAACTTCGGATATGCAACGAGAACGGTGGAAGTTATCGAACAATAAAATTTTTAATTCTTAATTTTGTAATTTTTAAATAATGCCTAATGCATTAATGTTTAAACATTGAAAATTAAGGTTTTTTTCAAAAATTAAAAATTATAAAATTCAAAAATTAGCTATTGATAAAGTCTTGAAAAAACTCGTATTTATGATATACTGATTCTGTTATGTTGGATAAGCGCTCTTGAGCGTAAGCTTGAGGGAGGAAAGTCCGAACATTAGTCCGCCTCGTTGGCGGAAAGAGTAGCGGGTAACGCCCGTCCGTGGTAACACGAGAGGTGCGAGCAGTGACGCCTGAGGCGAAAGCCAAAGGAGTCTAGGACTGATAGGACGAATAAGACCTATGTGACCTAGATTAATTCTGCAGTGATGTAGAAGTGAAACGGCAAAATCCTTACTTTGATGCAAGGCCGTGCCCATCATCAGTTGTGAAAGTCGTAAGACAATCCAACTGGTGATGGGAGTGCCGCTTGAGCCTTGTGGCAACACAAGGCCCAGATAAATACTTATCGCTTCACTACTTATTTAGTAGTGGGTACAGAATTCGGCTTATAGACATAACAAAACAAATGAAAAATCACACCCAAAAGGTGTGATTTTTCTATGTTATCGACATTGAAATGGTATTTTTATTCCTATATAATGTATGGGTATTAAACTAATTAATTACAAATATTATGCAAGAAAATAACCCGTCCCATGATATAAAGAGTAAATCGGCCTTTGATAATTTGTCTTTCGGCATACTTCTCCTAGTCACATTTTTGGCACCAATATTCTTTGTTCCGGCCGCGTTTATATCCACACAGTTCGGGACCAGCCTCCTCTTTGCCTTTGGGGTTATTTTTGCTGCAATCGTATATATAGTATCCGGACTCTATCGCGGTTCTCTAGAAATGCCTACTCCAGCAAAATACATTCTCGGATTTACGGCTTTTGTTCCGGTTGCCTACACTCTCGCGGGTGTGGCTAACGGTTTCTCTAGGATGTCTTTCTTTGGTTATACCTTTGACATAAGTACGGTCGGCTTCATGCTACTTGGCTTTGTCTATCTGTTCTTGGTCTCAATATTGTTCAAAAGTAAGCACAGGGTTTTCTACTCGTATTTTGCCTTTGTGGTGTCTTCGATAATCCTCTCGATTTTTTTGCTCGTCAGAATAATATGGGGTACCGATGTCTGGTCTTTCGGCATTTTTGGTGACCTCACCTCCACAATGGTGGGCAGTTGGAATAATGTCGGAATATTCTTCGGAATAGGAGCTATATTGTCACTACTGACATACGAAATGGTCAATGTCAGCAAGTTAATGCGGGTTTTGTTGTCCGTAGCACTTTTGTTATCGCTCTTCTTTCTTGCTTTGGTAAATTTCGGTACTATCTGGATAATATTAGCCGTTTGTTCTTTCTTGTTTATTTTGTACACGATATTTGCTCAACCCGCTCACCTCGTTTCTCTGAAGCATAGACTTCTGAATGTTCCGTTGTACACTTCGGTGGTTTTTGTTGTTTCGGTAGTGTTCGTGATATGGGGTTCGTCTTTGGGGTCATATCTTTCGAATAAATTGAATGTTACGAATATCGAAGTTAGACCGACGCTTTCGGTTACTCTCGATATTGCCAGAAACACCATAACCCAGAGACCACTTTTTGGTTCGGGCCCGAATACCTTTACTACACAGTGGCAGACATGGAAGCCGGATGATGTCGTTTCCACTATTTTCTGGAACACAGACTTTGCCAACGGCATCGGACTTATTCCGACATTTGCCGTAACAACGGGGTTGATTGGTATATTGTCCTGGTTTCTGTTTCTTGGCTTTTATATCTATCTTGGCGTGAAGTCCATATTCACCAGAATGGAAGACGGGTTCGTTAAATATCTCCTGGCCTCGTCATTTTTCGTGTCCCTTTACCTCTGGATTATGACTTTTGTTTATGTGCCAAGCGCGGTTG
Organism: Minisyncoccota bacterium; assembly: GCA_036517295.1. Classification (GTDB taxonomy): domain Bacteria; phylum Patescibacteriota; class Minisyncoccia; order Phycocordibacterales; family DATDWN01; genus C7867-006. The sequence continues at coordinate 2,639 of DATDWZ010000020.1, forward strand.
TGTTTATCATGACGCTGTTCTTTACGGGTTTGTTTTTTGCCACAATCTATTTGTCGGGAATTATAAAAGTTGAAACCAAAACTTTTTCCGTGAATCCACGAATCGGCTTTGTTTCTTCTCTGACGCTGGTTGTCTTTTTCGTGGCTAGTGTGGCTTTGGGTTATGGTCTATTCAAGAACTCACAGTCTTTATGGAATTTTCAGAAAAGTTCGTACGCTCTTAATAACATGGGGGATATAAGTTTGTCGGAGGAGTATATGAACAAAGCTATTTCTGCAGTACCTAACGATGTTTATTACAGAGCACTCTCGGAAATCGAAGTTGCCAAACTGAACGCCATTCTCAATCAGGATCCGAAAAAAGTAAAACCGGAAGATGCCCAGAAACAATTTAGTGATACTTTGACTACCGCTATCAAGGCAGGAGTATCGGCAAAAGATGTGGATCCGACAAACTATCTAAACTGGATAGCTTTAGGTCGAGTGTACGAAGCAGTTTCTGTTCCACAGTTGAAAGTTCAAGGTGCATACGAGAGCGCTCAATTCGCCTACAATGAAGCACTCCGGAGAAACCCAAAGAATCCTGGTATTTTGGTTTTATTCTCTCGCCTCGCAACGGTTAAAGGTGATTGGGTGGCGGCGGAACAATATGCTTTGCAGGCCATACAGTTGAAAAATAATTATACGGACGCGTACTTCCTGCTCTCTCAGATAGAGGTTCAAAATAAAAACATAAAGGGGGCTATTGATTCGGTAACGGCGGCGTCTGTTATAGAACCTACCAACTCCGGAATATTCTTCCAGTTGGGACTTTTGAAATATAACATTAAGGATTTCAAAGGAGCGGTAGAGGCTCTGGAAAAAGCCATCGCCATAGCGCCGGACTATGCCAACGCCCAGTATTTCCTCGGTTTGTCATATGAGGCTTCGGGACAGCACAACAAAGCCATTGCTCAGTTTGAAAGACTACGAGTAACTAATCCTGATAATACTGATGTTGCCACCATTCTCTCTAACCTGAAACAAGGTAAGTCCATTTTTACCGACACGACTGATTCCAAACCGGAAAAAGCCAAGAAGTTACCGGTCAAAGATACATCAAACTAATGGTCAAGCGTTTTCTAAATATCCTGAACAGGGAGATATCTTCTCTCCACGAAGCCGCTTATCTTTTAGGTTTCTTCGCTATATGCTCCCAGATCCTTGCTCTTTTTCGGGATAGAATCCTTGCCTCGTATTTCGGTGCGGGTAGTACTTTGGACTTGTATTATTCGGCTTTCAGAATACCTGATATCTTATTTGTCACGGCAGCTTCCATAGTTTCCATATCCGTCATTATACCTTTTTTGGTCGAAAGATTTGAAAAGGGGGAAAAAGAGGCCAAAGAGTTTATCGATACCGTCTTCTCCTTCTTTTTCTGTTTCATGGTTATCGTGGGGTTGCTGGCCTATGTAACCGCGCCGTATTTTATGGCTAAACTTTTTCCTGTTTTTGCCAATTCAGCTTCTTTCGGAGACCTGGTTACATTAACCAGGATTCTCTTGCTATCCCCGGTCTTTCTGGGCTTTTCTAACCTTTTGGCTAGTATCACTCAAATAAATAGAAGATTTTTTATTTACGCCATCTCTCCGGTAGTTTATAACATAGGAATTATTATAGGAATAATATTTTTGTATCCTATTTTCGGTCTGTCCGGTCTGGGTTTTGGTGTAATTCTCGGAGCTTTTTTTCATTTTGCTATCCAAGCTCCCTTTATCATGAGTCAGGGAATGTTTCCGAAGTTTCGCTTTCCTGTGCGATGGAGTTTTATAAGGAAAATTATTTTCACCTCTTTACCGAGAACCATAACCGTGTCTTCGAACGAGTTGGCGGAACTGTTTCTCATTTCCTTCGCCTCTTTTTTTGTGGCCGGTTCTATTTCGGTTTTTAATTTTTCCTTCAACCTTCAATCTGTCCCGTTCAGTATTATCGGAGTTTCGTATGCACTTGCTGCTTTTCCCACTCTGACCAAATTGTTTTCGTCTGGGGAGCACGAAGAGTTTCTAAAACAAATGATCAACTCTGCTCGGCACATAGTTTTTTGGTCTGTCCCGATCTCCGTTCTTTTTATTGTCCTGCGGGCTCAAATAGTTCGTACCGTATTGGGAACGGGACACTTTAATTGGGAAGATACTCGTCTGACAGCTGCAGCCCTGGCTTTGTTTGCCATGTCCCTTGTAGCTCAAAACCTAGTGGCTTTGTTTGTGCGTTCTTACTATTCTCAGGGTAGAACAAGGGCGCCGTTGTTCATGAATGTCATCTCGGCCTCTATTATTGTGTTCGGTAGTTACTTTTTAGTTAAACTATTTGAGCAGAATTTGTTTTTCAGGGATTTTATGGAGTCGATGTTGAAAGTATCCGATCTTCAAGGCACAGCCGTTTTGATGTTGCCACTTGGCTTTACCATCGGGGTAATAATAAATCTTATTATTCATTGGGTCGGTTTTAATAAACACTTTCCTACATTTTCGCCTTTGGTTTTACGAACATTTTTTCAAGTGTTTAGCGCGTCGGTTATCATGGGATTTATTACCTATATAGGGTTGAATGTTTTTGATAAGGTCTTTGATATCAATACTTTGTTCGGGGTCTTTTTACAAGGATTTTTGTCTGGAATACTCGGGATTGTATTTGCTGTTGTGGTCTTGTATCTGTTGAAGAATCGGGAGCTGGCCGAAGTATGGAGTACTTTGCATAAGAAGATTTGGAGGACCACTGTTATCGTTCCAGATGCCGAACTTCAATAAGAATTAACCTAATTTCTAATTAACCTAATTATTCTAAACAAAAATCAACCTCTTTTAGTACCTTATTTAGAAATTAGAACAATTAGGTCAATTAGAATAATTCATCACATTATGCTTTAATGGAGCCTATGCAGAATATAAGAAATTTCAGTATCATCGCCCACATTGATCATGGTAAATCTACTTTGGCTGACAGAATGCTCGAAATAACCGGTACAATAGAAAAACGTAAAATGCAGGAGCAGGTTCTGGATTCCATGGAACTTGAACGCGAACGGGGGATTACCATAAAAATGCAACCCGTGCGGATGAAATATAAACACGATGGAAAGGATTATATTCTGAACCTGATAGATACCCCAGGACACATCGATTTCTCGTACGAAGTTTCTAGAGCACTGAAAGCGGTCGAAGGCTCTATACTGCTAGTCGATTCTACTCAAGGGGTTCAGGCCCAGACTCTGACGACGCTTGGTATGGCACGTGAGGCCGGACTTCACATAATTCCCGTACTTTCAAAAGTTGATTCACCTTTGGCTCGTGTTGCCGATGTGAAACAAGAAGTAATAAAACTTCTCGACTGTCAGCTAGAAGATATCTTGGAAACTTCCGGAAAAACAGGGGAAGGTGTGGCTGATTTACTGAATGAAATAATAAAAAAAGTCCCAGCACCAAAGGTTCCCATTGGGAGCAATACTTTTCGTTCTCTTATTTTCGATTTCAAATACTCGACCCATAGAGGTGTTATAGTTTTTGTTCGTGTTATGGAAGGTAAGATTTCTCGCAACACACCTCTTGTTTTCAAGGTGGCAAAGGAGACATTCACGGCGATTGAAGTTGGTATATTTTCTCCCGGTGAAGTGCCCGTAGACTCACTTTCTGCAGGAGAAATTGGTTATATCGTGACTGGTATAAAGGAGCCTGGTATAGCCTCGGTTGGAGATACTGTGGCAAGTTTGAGCGACACATCACCTCCACTTCCCGGATACATGTCTCCACGACCCGTTGTCTGGGCCTCTGTTTATCCAGAAAGTCAGGATGATTTTACGAGCCTTAAACAAGCCCTTGGAAAACTGAAACTGTCTGACTCGTCATATACATATGAGGAAGAATCATCGGGCGCTCTCGGTCGCGGATTTCGTTGCGGATTTCTTGGAATGCTTCACTTGGAAATCATTACGGAGAGACTGCATCGAGAATTCAATTTGGAACTTGTGGTGACTATGCCGACTATAACATACGAGGTGACATATAAGTTAGGTAAACAGGAAACTATATATTCTCCGGCAAACTTTCCGGACGAAGGTTTACTTTCTGAAATTCGTGAGCCGTGGGTCGCCTGCATCATAATCACGCCGGTAAAATATATAAGTAACACCATGCCTCTTTTGTACGAGCATGAGGCGGAACTAGGGGAGTCAGAGAACTTTGGTGAAGACAGAACAAGACTTTTCCTAAAGATGCCTCTACGCGAGCTGATGCGAAACTTTTTTGATAAATTAAAAAGTGCGTCATCCGGTTTTGCTTCTATCTCTTACGAAATAGAGGGAATGAGAAAAGCCGATGTCGTCAGGATGGATATTTTAGTGGCAGACGAGATTCTCCCTGCATTTTCTCGGGTAATCTCTCGGCGCATCGTAGAGCAAGAAGCCGAATCAATGGTTGAAAAGCTTCACTCACTTCTTCCTCGCCAAATGTTCGTCATGAAAGTACAGGCCAAGGCCCTTGGGCGAATTATTTCTTCCCGCACAGTCTCCGCTTTCAGTAAAGATGTTACCCAGCACATGTATGGAGGTGATATAACTCGAAAAATGAAACTGCGCGAAAAGCAGAAGAAGGGAAAGAAGAAGATGAAAGAGAGGGGAATGGGGAAGGTTAATATCCCGCAGGATGTATTTCTCAAAATGTTGAGATCATAACCGTAAAATCTCTCCTCGTATTCCTCGCAGAGACAAAAAACTTTCCAGCGGAAGTTTTTTTCTGTCCTCGGCCTGAATCTGTCAAGAACGGGACGCCTTGACAGAACCATGCTTCAGGCCTGCGGGTGCTCTGCTCGAAACACGAGGAGAAACTTTACTTAGTGTTACGTTCGAGTATTTTTATAACAGGAAACGGTCGAACAGTTTCCTGTCCGACCGTGTTACTTCTTCTGGGTCAGTTGTTTGATTGCTTCCTGGATGTTCTGGTTGCCAGGCGCAAGCACGGCGGCTTGGTGGAGAATCTCCAAGGCTTTTTGAGTATTTCCATCGAGTGCGACGAACCGAGCGTCGTGGAACATGATTTCCGCCTGTATTTCAGGAGTTTCTAGAAACCCCCGTACCGCATGACCGTCCATAGGGTCACCTCTCGACTTACTTTATGCTTTTGTTTGTATCTGTCAATTATCTATGTATCGCAAAATGAGTAAGTCCTATAGCGATCGCGTCGAATTCGTCATCGGAATTGGTTTTACTCGTTACTTTAATTAGTTTTTTGACCATATCTATCATTTGTCTTTTCTCACTTCTACCGTATCCTGTTATGGCGATTTTTACTTCGTTAGGTGTGTATTCAAAGACTTGGAGTCCTAGGGAACTTCCTGTGTACAAAATCACTCCACGGGCTTCTGCCACGAGCATTGCCGTTTTCTGATTTCCACTAAAAAATAGTTTCTCGGTCGCCAATGCTTCCGGTTTGTATTTTTTTATAACTTCTTTAATTTTATTTCCAATGAGCGATAGTCTTTCGTGATGGGGAAGTTTGCTAGATGTCTTGAAACATTCCGAAAAGACCAAAACTCCTCTATCTTTTGGGATTTTTTTCAATATCGCAATACCAAGTCTTTCATAACCCGGGTCTATGGAGATTATTTTCATACCCTAATTATAACAGAGTTGAGTAGAGTACCAGTTTTATTTACGAGTGTGGTTCGCTGGCGCCGTCTTCTATGTGGAGAATCTCATCGTGAGTAGGGTGGGTGTTCTTTGCGAAAACCGTGAGTTCTTTCTGCTTTCGGAGTTCTTCCTCAAGCCGATGATTTTCTTTTATAAGTTTTTTGTATCTAAAGTAATTGTTGAGACTTTCCGGAAGAAAAAGCAGTAAAGCGATCAGCACTCCGGATAGTATGGCAAGTAGTACTATAATGGATAGGGGACTGGTTATGCTCCGACTAAAAAGTGTAACAGTGACGACGGCTACATTTTCCAGAGCAAAAAATACCGCTACCGCTCCCAATAAAATGCCTAATATAAATAATATAATCATATATTCATTGTACCACCGTCTAGTATTAAATTTGGATGAAATCTAGAATGAAACATTCTACTACTCGGCGTTTGTGTAGACTCCTTGGACTTCATCGTTTTCTTCGAGTTCATCCATCAACTCTTCGAGTTTCGCTCCATCCTCATCCGACAGCGGAACGGTTGTTTGTGCAGTCCATTCACCTCCTGGTGAATGTGAGAACGCCCATGTAGCCGAACCCATACCTGCAAGAGCGAAGCCGTGCTTACCGAGAATAAATTTCACTTCCTGAGCGGCTTTGTTGTGATTATCTGTTAGAGCAACAATAACTATCGCGCATCCGCCCGGTCCGTAGGCTTCGTACACGACTGATTCCATGTTCGCTCCACCTTCGGAAAACTTTTTAATTGCTCTCTCTATATTGTCCTTTGGAACATTTGCCATCTGGGCTCTTTCGATTACAGACTTCAATCCGGGAGAGTTGATATTACCCCCGGCCTTTTTGGCTTCGACGGTAATAAGCCGGACCATTTTGCTGAACATTTTTGACTTTTGACTATCCGTCTTTTCTTTTTGCCTTTTTATCTTTGACCATTTATTGTGTCCACTCATAGACAAAGAATATACCCGCTCGCCGCGCTTCGCAAGGTAATGTGGGTGTGGAATTATGAGTAAGGAAATAATAAATCAAGAAAAGTTAAACTACGCCAACATACATTATATTGATGCTATAGCATCAATATAATGTATGTTGGCAGTTGGTTTACGATGAGAGTTTTTGGTCCTATGGATGACGGTTGTGTTTCTTAATGGATGGGGTATTATTAGAAAGGACATGTTTTTGGGGCCACACACTCGTGTGGTTGCCGATGTCCACTGGAGGCAGACCCATGCGTTGCCACTTTCTGCGATCTGCGGCCACCCGTGGATCGCCGAAGTCGTTCGAGTTCGGCGGCATCTAAGACAAGCAAGACCCACCGTGGAAGCGGTAGGTGCCAAGGGCGGGGGGCCTCGGCTCCCCGCACCTCTTCAATCGTTAAGACTTTTTATTTCGCAAGAGATTGAGAAGACACTGGCGGTTTTTTTGATGTCTAAAACCACATCTACGCCATGGCGTAGATGTGGTTTCAAGTCATTTTTATAATAACGTCGGTGCGTTCAGTCCCAAGTGTTCATATCCGGAAACCGTGACAGTCCTTCCTCGCGGAGTTCTGTCGAGGAATCCCAGTTGTATCAAATACGGCTCATTGAATTCTTCGATAGTTGCTTGTTCTTCCGAGAGAGCGGCAGCTAAGGTGTTGAGACCGACAGGTCCGCCGGAAAACTTTTTTATGATAGTGTGCAGGATATCTCTATCGGCGGGAGAGAGTCCGACTTCATCAATGCCCAGAAGTTTTAGGGCTTCATCCACCGACTTCTGCGTCATAGATGTTTTATGTACTTGAGAGAAGTCACGACATCGCTTCAAAAAGTAGTTTGCAGTGCGCGGAGTATATCGACTTCTCTTTGATATTTCTTCGCCAGCTTTCTTGTCCAAATCAATCCCGAGAATTTTTGCTGAGCGGGTTATTATCTTTCCTATCTCATCGTTCGTGTAAAACTCAAGCTTGAAAATACCACCGGAGAATCGTGACCGAAGTGGGGAAGATATCATAGCTATACGGGTGGTCGCGCCAATCAAAGTGAAAGGTGGAAGTTCCAACTGTATCGTTCGCGCCGAAGGCCCTTTACCTATAATTATATCCAAAGAACCGGATTCCATAGCTGGATACAGCACTTCCTCTATAGTTTTATTCAGTCGATGTATCTCGTCTATAAAGAGTATGTCTCCCGGGGAAAGGTTTGTCAGAATTGAAGCCAAATCTCCAACTTTTTCTATAGCCGGTCCCGAAGTCACTTTCATCTGAGCATTCATCTCCTTACTAACGAGATGCGCTAGGGTTGTTTTACCAAGCCCCGGTGGTCCGTAGAAAAGTATATGCTCCGGTGGGTGTCTGCGCTCTTTTGCCGCCGTAAGTAAAATCTGTAGGTTCTTTTTTATGTTATTTTGACCGATATAATCCTCCCATTTGGAAGGTCGTAGAGTGGTATCCAGAAAAAGCGCGTCTTTGTCGGCGGGACCGTCGATGTTGGCTTCGTTTTTGGTCTTCTTTTCCGCTGTCTTTTTCATAGGCTTTACAATCGTATTGACATTATACTACAATACTTCGTCCAGGCAGGGGAAAGAGAAGACCTTGACAGGCGAACTTTTATATGATAAGCTGTCGACCTACGATAGGTTTGAAAAAAGCGAGCTCCGGATGGGATTTTTTCAGGTAGGTATGCTCCAAAATATAAATCTCTAAGCAACTAAGCGTTTACGTTTACGAGTCTTTCTGCGAGGACGGTCTGGATATTACCTTGTGTAATATTCTGGAGTTATCCTTTGTAAAATACTTAGCTTTTGGTTTGATTATTAAAAGTGTTGCTTAGAGATTTATGCTTTGGAACTTCGTGTCCCTCTATACTCCAGTATAATTAGCAAACTCATTTCGGCAAGTGGATATTGTATTACAACCTCAAATTTTTTCCCTGTCTAATTCACACCCATTTTTCCGTTTCTAAATCTCGTATCGCCTGTATCCTTTTTGGAGACTCTCGGAGGCTGGCGAGCTGAGAGCGAGCAAATTTCTAACCCAGAAATTATGCGTGCTCCAAAAAGGATATGGCGGTAAAGAGATTTTAATCTATTCCTTTTCAATATCAATAACTCTCTTTAACTCTTCCAGTGCGGTGATACCCTGGAGAACTTTTAGTATCCCGTCTTGAGTCAAATCGAGTAATTTCTGGTTTTTAGCCGCTTTTTGTATTTCGCGTTCGCTTGGATTATCGCGCACAACATTTTCTATATTTTCATCCATGATTATGGCTTCGTGTATTCCGATGCGCCCTTTGAATCCGGTCATGTTGCACTTGTCACAACCGACGGACTGGAAATAGTGTGTTTTGTCTACTCCCTCCAGATAGGTTTGGTCGTTTACGGTGCTCAATATTTGGTCGATGATTTTCTTGTCATCTTCGCCGAGTTCAACCTGTTTTTTACATACGGGACAAAGTTTTCGTACGAGACGTTGGGCCATGGCCAGGTTCATGGCCGAAGAAATAATTTTTGGATTTACTTCTAGATCGATGAGGCGTGGAAATGTTCCGGCGGCGTTGTTGGTGTGAAGGGTCGAGAAGACCAAGTGTCCAGTAAGGGCCGAGTTTATAGCTATTTCCGCTGTTTCTCTATCTCGAATTTCTCCAACCATGATTACGTCTGGGTCCTGTCGCAAGGCACTTCGCAGACCCTCTGCAAATCCATAGTTTTTCTTTTCATCTGTTTGTGTCTGGACGATTCCTGGTAGGTGATACTCGATAGGATTTTCTATTGTGATTATTTTGATTTCCGGAGTGTGAATTTTCTTTAGGAATGCGTAGAGCGTGGTGGTTTTTCCAGAACCGGTCGGGCCGGTGATGAGTAGCATACCGTTTGGCTTATCCAGTTCGTGAAATATTACATTCAAAAGTCTTGGATGTATGCCCAAATCTGCAAGTGGGACCGATATGGAGTTCGGGTTTAGAACTCGGAGAACGATGGATTCGCTGTATGCTCCCGGGAGTAAGGAAGTTCTGATTTCGATTTCATCCTCGCCGATTTTTATACTAAATCGTCCGTCCTGCGCACCGGAAAGATTTAATTTTAGATTTGAAATAAGTTTTATACGCGAAAGTAAAAGTTTGAAGGTATCCAAGTCGAACTCAAGAATATCAGTCAACATTCCGTCCAGACGATATCGTAGGCGAACATAGTCTTCCTCCGGTTCGAGGTGAATATCCGATGCGTTTGTGGCCAAGGCTCCGGCCAGAATTATTTCCATGATGCGCGAGATGCGATAACTTTTTTTCATCTTCAGCACTTCTTCTATTAGCCTTTGAACATCCGGTATGGTGTGAACTTGTGATAGAAAGTCGGTAATTTGTTCGTTTGAGATATCCAGAGCACCGGATTTTGTTTCGAAAGAGTAGGATAGGTCTTTATATCTGTCCCAAACTTTATTGAGACTGGAATGAGACACCATGAACAACTGCATGCCGTAGCCTTTTTGTTTTAGTTTATCCAAAGCCTCAAGGGTTTTTGGATTTGTGGGGGACAGGGCACCTATACTCAAAACTCTGTCTACATCGTTGAATACGGCAATCTGTGCTTCTCGAGTTTCCACTTCACCTATTACTCGGAGGGCGTCTATGTTTATTGGGGTAACGGTCAGGTCTAAGTAGGGGACTCCGTATTTTGTGGAGAGAGTTTGCGTCAATTCCTCCTCTTCTTGCTTCCGAAGGTCATCAACGCGTTTATTTTGTTTATCTTCATCAAAGAGAACCATGTTGCTTTTATTATAACATAAAAGCAAAATTTTTAATTTTTAATTTTGTAATTTTTAAACAATTTTCATTGAATTTTCAATGATAAAATTTTCAATAAAATACCTTGATTATTAGCCATTGTTTAGTCTATTGACAATAGAGTTGAAATGGTGTATGATTAATGCTAGGAGGATCCAAAACGGATCCGTTTTCCAAGGAGAGACATCATGAAACCAGTTCGTCTGCACATCATCGTACTCATCGGTCTCGCCATTTTCGTTCTTCTCTTTCTCGGCGTCAAAACGGCGTTCGGGCAGGAGGCTCCGAAGGAGCTGAGCGTTGCGAAGCTCCGCTCTGCCAAAGTGGCGACGGATGACGCCGTTCGTGAAGCGGGCATCAAGGCCCGCGCGGCCGAGATTGCTCTCGCCGAAGCCAAGAAAAAGGCCGACAAGACGGCGCACGAGAGCGAATCCGAGGCCATGAAGAAGGCCCGGAAGGAGGCCGACAAGGCCGACGAGTACCGAGCCAAGGAGGCGAAGCTCATGGCAAAGGCCAGGGGCGCCTCTGGCATCACCGGCGCTCTCGGTTGTGAGGCAAAGGACATCGAGTTGACCTCCGCCTACGCCCAGATGCTCAATCAGGGGCGGGGTATGGGACGAGTCACGGCGACCGTCACGGCGGTGAATTCCGGGAGTGACCCGGTAATGATCACTACTTCCTACAACAAAGGCATTGGCCCCGTGGTCAAGAACCTTTGTCCCGGAGGCACCGTGACGCTCTCCTTCTCGCGACAGGTTCTGAGCGAGAGAGACCGTCGGAGGACGCTACGAGTACCGCTCACCGCGATCTCCATCGCGGGGAACGGGACCGTCACAACCCGTTCGTTCGAGATGACCCTCTCCGGGTATGCCTGGGAATATGAGCCCCAGGTCAACTATCCGGTTTGGGACATCAGGTGAGAAGTTCTTTGCGTTTCCTCGATAGCAAGTTAATGCGTGCTATCGAGGAAGGGGTGCCATGAGGCGCCTTTTTTTGTGTTTAAAATATATGTTACTATCTTTTATAATGAGACAGACTATTGATAGCTTAGTGGATATGGAAAAATTTGCCGTTAATTTTGTTAGTAAACTTTTACCACATAAAGACAAAGCAACAGTTGTTGGTCTTTATGGAAATCTCGGTGCAGGAAAAACAACCCTTACTCAATTTATTGCTAAAGCTTTCGGTGTGGAAGATGTGGTAGCCAGCCCGACTTTTGTCATAGAAAAGATTTATGATTTAACCCGGCAACGGTTTGCACATCTGGTTCATATTGATGCCTACCGTTTGGATAAGTCCGAGGAATTACTTCATCTTGGCTGGAAGGAGATAATCTCTAACCCGAAAAATCTTATTTTAATCGAGTGGTCGGAGCGTGTGGCCGATATTATGCCGAAACATATTAGGATAAATTTGACTTATATATCCGAAAATAGTCGCGAGATTGAGATTTTGGAATAGTGATATAATAGTATAAATTTCTAATTTTGTAATTTTTAAATAATGTCTAATGAACTAATTTTTAAACATTAAGATTTATTTATAAAATTAAAAATTCAAAAATTAAAAATTTTATAAAAATGACCAAACCCTCCAAAAAAACACTGGCTCTCCTCGATGTTCATGCTATTTTACATCGTGCTTATCATGCTCTGCCCGAATTCCAATCGAGTAAGGGTGAGCCAACCGGCGCTTTGTACGGGCTTTGCACCATGCTGATAAAATTAATCAAAGATATAAAACCCGATTATATCGTGGCTTGTTATGACTTGCCAGAACGCACGGTGAGGCATGAGGTATATGACGGATACAAAGCTGGTCGCAAAGAAATAGACAAGCCTCTCATACGACAACTGGAACGCTCCAAAGATGTTTTCACCGCCCTGAACATACCGATGTATTCATCTCCGGGATTTGAGGCCGATGATATGCTCGGAACAATCGTTGAACAATTACAACCACTGAAAGCGAGCAGTGGTCGTATGACCAAAAATAATAAAGATATGGATATCGTCATCGCCTCCGGAGATATGGACACCATGCAACTTATAGATGGTACCAGAGTTCGTGTTTATACACTGAAGAAGGGAATCAAAGATACTATAATTTACGACGAAAAAGGAGTTGAAGAGAGGTTTCATTTCGGTCCGAAACTTCTACCGGATTTCAAGGGTCTTCGTGGAGACCCGTCCGACAATATAATCGGCATAAAGGGTATCGGTGAAAAAACGGCCGAGGAACTAATAGTCAATTTTGGTTCGATTGAGGATATATATAAGAAACTGAAAAAAGACCTGAAATCTTTTGAGAAAGCAGGAATTAAAAAAAGAATAATCGAACTATTAAAGGAGGGTGAGGAAGAAGCGATGTTTTCCAAAATGTTGGCTACTATACGCCGAGATGCGCCCATACATTTTACCGTGCCAACAAAAGTATGGCGTGAAGATATTGATATGAAGAAGGTGGAGGAGTTGTTTGTGCAGTTTGAATTCAGGATGCTCGGCGCTAAATTTGCCGAGGTGCTTTCTCTTGAAATGCCGGAGAAGCCTGTTTCCGATGAAAAACCAGAAGATATATATGAAGTGGGGCTTTTGCTTTGGGTTGTTGATTCGAACAAGACTAATCCGACCCTCGAGGATATTTTATCGTACACACGAACTCAGACTTTGGTCGAGGCGCGTAAAGTTCTGGAAAAAATCATAAAAGACCAAAACCTCTCCTTTGTCTATGACGAGATAGAGAAACCCTTGATTCCCATAGTAAAAGAAATGAATGGCGTCGGTATAAAAATAGACACGGACAGACTAAAGAAGTTGTCTAAAAAATATCACACAGAGTTGGATTCTTTGCAAAAAAAGATATGGAAGATTGTCGGGGAAGAGTTTAACATAAGTTCTCCAAAACAGTTGGGAGAGATGTTGTTTGTTAAAATGGGTCTCCAAGCAAAAAATCAAAAGAAGACCAAGAGTGGCGGATTTTCCACAAAGGAATCAGAGCTGGAAAAGTTGAAGGAGGAGCATCCTGTGGCCGGACTGGTTTTGGATTACCGCGAACTTTCCAAACTGCTCGGTACATATATAGACACGATACCGACTCAGGTTGATAAAAATAACCGTTTGCATTCGGATTTTCTACAGGCGGGTTCGGCTACGGGGAGAATGGCTAGCCAGAATCCGAATTTACAAAACATTCCGAATAAGACCGAACTTGGTCGTGAGATACGCAAATCTTTTATAGCCGAAAAAGGGTATAAATTGGTTTCTTTTGATTATTCACAAATAGAAATCCGCATCGCTGCTTTTCTTTCGGGGGATGAAAAATTGATAGAGATTTTCAAAAAAGGACAGGATGTTCATACGGTCGTGGCCAGTGAGGTGTTTGAGGTTTCTCCGGAAAAAGTGACAAAAGAAATGAGGATAAAAGCTAAAGTTATAAACTTTGGTGTGATGTACGGTATGGGCGTAACGGCTTTGCAGAAAAACATTGGGACGAACCGCGAAGACGCCCAAAAGTTTTTGGACGAATATTTTCACAAATTTTCTGGCTTGGCCGAATATTTGGAAAAAATTAAAAGAGAAACAGAGCAAAAGGGCTATACGGAAACATTTTTCGGCAGACGAAGATATTTTCCTGATATACACTCAAAACTTCCGTTCATGAAAGCCTCGGCAGAGCGTATGGCGGTCAACGCTCCGATACAGGGAACGGAGGCTGATATAGTAAAGTTGGCTATGATAGAGATAGATAAGTTTTTGGATAAACGGGATTTAAAGAAAGAAGTCAAGTTACTCCTTCAGGTTCACGATGAGTTGGTTTATGAGATAAAGGAAAAAACGATTGAATCCGTCGCTCCGGAAATAAAGAAAATAATGGAAAGTATAATCGAGCCAAAAAAAATTCACGGTATTGTTTGTGTGACCGACGCCTCCGTGGGCGACAACTGGGCCGAACAAAAGAAAATATTATGACCGATATAATAAATAAACTCTCAGAATGTATTTTTTGGAGCACGGATATTTTTCTGCTGAAAAATTCCTCGCGCTCCCTCCGTCGAGCGTCGCAAGTCTCCAAAAAATACATTCTGAGAGTTTATTATCCAACACCATGTTATATGTAATTCACGGTACAGATACACATAAGGCCCGCAAGAAATTGCACGACCTTTTGGATTTGGCGGAAAAAAAGCGTCCGGGAGCGGAGGTTTTCAAAATTACCAGTGAGAACTGGAGCGAGGGTCAGTTTGATGAACTTTTGGTTTCCCAGGGATTGTTTGAGCAAAAGTATACCGTGGTTTTAGATAATTTATTCGAGAAAAAAGAAGTCAAGGATTATATCGTGGATAGACTTGAGGACGTTGGAGGTTCGGAACAGATTTTTCTTGTTCTCGAAAGTAAAATAGACGCACTGAGTTTGAAGAAGATAGAAAAACATTCAAAGCAGGTCCAGGAGTTTGTGAAACTGGACAGCAAAAAACCGGCTTACAATATTTTTTCCATAACCGACGGTCTCGTAAACAAAGATAAAAAGCAACTCTGGATTTCGTATCTTAATTTTCTACGCAAAGGCGCTGTGCCCGAGGAAATTCACGGAATATTTTTCTGGCAGATAAAGAACATGATTTTGGCCAGCAGGGCAAAGAGTCAAAAAGAGACAGGTTTAGCACCTTTTCCACACAGCAATGCATTGTCCGGAGCCAGAAATTACAAAACGGAAGAATTACGGGAAATGTCATCTAGTTTGGTTAACATAACCCACAAAGTTCGCCAAGGAGAAGGTGATCTCGACATCATGTTGGAAAAGTGGATTTTGGAGAGGTGAAAGATGGACTTTTTGCGTTTTTCTGATATATTTTGCAAGTGTGTTGTTTCATTTTGCGCCCGTAGCTCAGTTGGTAGAGCAGCTCCCTTTTAAGGAGATGGTCATAGGTTCGATTCCTATCGGGCGCACAAGCCAAAAAATCTCAACTGCTTGAGATTTTTTCGGACTTGTGCGAGCCGGAGGTATGTTTTGTTAACAAACAAAACAACCGAGGCAGGGTCGTGAAAATTTTTGAGCGACGGCGAAAAAATTATTCCTGACCACAAGGTTCAGCGGAAAATTTTTGAGCGACGGCGAAGAAAACTATCCCTGACCACAAGTGGCTTAATTTCTAATCAATCCATGAAACTGATTTCTTTAAATATCTGGAGGGGACATGAGCACGAAAATCTACTTTCTTTTATAGAGTCTAATAAGGACGCCGACATTTTTTGTTTTCAAGAAGTTATGAGTTCTTCGGACGATGTTTATACTGGCGATTCGAAGCTTAATATTTTAGAAAAAATTGGAGAAAAGTTACCGGAACACCATTTTTTCTTCTCTCCGATTCAGACCGGTTGGACCAATGTGGGTAGAATAAAGATTTCTGCTATATTCGGTCAGGCTGTGTTCATCAAGAAAAATATTCGGATTATTGAAAAAGGTTTTGTGTTTACTCATGGATCCAGGGATTCGATGGTGGGTTCGGATGACAGTACGATAGGATGTGGTTTTCAATATGTACTCCTGGATTTAAATGGTGGGTTAGTCATGATTATTAATGTTCATGGAATTCCTGAACCTGGTAATAAACTGGACACACCAGAGAGGCTATTACAGTCTCATAAAGTTCTAGATTTCTTAAAAACGATTGGGGTGGAGAAGGCTATAATCTGTGGCGACTTTAATCTTTTGCCAGAGACGGAAAGTATCTACATGTTTGAAGGTGATATGGAAAATTTGATTAAAAAATTCAATATCGCCGATACTCGGGGGAAATTTCACAACAGTAAATACGGAGATTACCAACGATTCGCTGACTACACCTTTACTTCAAAAAATATTAAAGTATCTTCTTTTTCCGTTCCAGAACTTTCCATTTCTGACCACTTACCGATGATTATGGAATTTGACTGGTGATATTTTCTCTAAAGAGGTAAGTCAAAAGCTAAGAATCCGGGACCGGTGAAGAGAAGGGAGAGAAGAACGATAGCGATAATCCAATAAGTTATAACTTTTTCCAAAGTTTGTTTGGACAATTTTCGGTCTACCAAAAAGTCAAATTTTACCACTATGATTCCTAGGATGGCCGAGATTTGAGTGTATAGGCCTAATATGAGAAGAATTCCAGATATTATATAGAAGATCATCGACCACTTGTTTGGTTTTTTATATCGTTGCCAACCTAGATATAACAGAAATAAGCCGACGGCTATGCGGAGTAGAAGGGGACTTATAAGTTGAAAAGTAAGTAGTTGAGGAAATGTTGTTAGGGGTTGCATGGCTACATTATATGAAATAATGTATAAATAACCAAGCTCTAATGACCAAACCCCAGAGAAACAAAGAAATTCTAGTTTTACTTCACAATATTCGCAGTACTCATAATGTGGGGTCCATATTCCGCACGGCGGATGCTTTGGGTGTAAGTAAAATATACATATCCGGTTATACATCGGCTCCGGTGGACAGATTCGGCAGACCGAGAAGAGATATTGCAAAAGTGGCCCTTGGAGCCGAGAAGAGTATTTCCTGGGAATCCGTAACTAGTCCGGAGAGCCTTATAAGAAAGTTGAAAAAATCCGGTATACGCGTAATTTCCATAGAACAATCGAAAAATTCCGTCGATTATAAAAAAGTAAAAGTAAAATACCCGGTTTTGTTTGTAGTTGGTACAGAAGTTAGCGGAATAGACAAAAATATATTGGTTTTATCCGATGCTGTGGTTGAAATACCGATGGGGGGCAAAAAGGAATCGCTTAATGTTTCGGTGGCTTTTGGTGTGGCTTTGTTCCGCATGCTCGAGGTTTAGTATTGTAGTGTGTCAACAACCTTTCCGTCATTATCGTAAAGAACCATTGCTTCTCGTTCAGTTTTCCATAATGAACTACTGCGTTTCAAGTACACTCTCCATTCGTTCTGGTAGAAATCACTGTCGTTCCTATGGTTGTTTATGCAAGACGGATAGTTTATTTTGTTGCTGATAAAGTTCGTACACTCGTAACTCCAATTTGCTGGAAATGTTTCTGTTCGTATCCGACACTGACTCATTCCATTAATATAGTCGAGACATGCGTCGTTTATGACTGTTTTCGGTATAGAAGACAAATCTTCGTTTTTTGGTGCCGGACAGCTTGTGTTGATGTATGGAGTGAATGTTTGGAATTGGGTTAGGTATCCGGAGCATTTATTGATTTTGAAGCTGGCTCCATTAGGAGAAATGCCGGTGACCAGGTACACGGTGTCTCCCGGAGCCAACACAACATTATCTTCGGTGTTAGCTATTCCGGTAAAATAAAGATATGTTCCTTTTGGAATGCTGGTACTGACTCCGGTATTCAAACTTTTCAGCGTCCAGCCCGTGACCAAGATATTTTCTTTTGCACTATTACTTACGCGTATAGTTATATACTCTTGAGTCGGGTCGGTTGAACGGTTCACCGAAGATAAAGTGACTATACCTTTATATTGGCTTTGAGTTTTAGCCACCTCCTCCTTTATCCGAGCTTTTACTCTGTCTGATTCTGCTTGCCCCGTTGTCGAGTCTTGAGTGACGGTATCCGGATTTAAATCAATAACTGTTCCGCCATTCGTGGCGTTTTTGAACCCGCCAAACAAGCCTACCGCTACAATCCCGAGTAAAACAATAAACCAAAGAGAGTCATCTTTCATCCCGTTAGAGATAGGAAATGCCTACTAGCATTTCCGTAGTTATGTCATGTGTAAATATAATATCGACCATAGTTTTTTTATAACATCAATCTCTACAATAAACTATATGATCTCTAACGGGATTCATATCCACATTGTATCACGTTCTATTTTTGGTGTGTATCGCAGAAATGACCACTTCGTCCGCCGATAACTTTTCTCTTTATTGTTCCACTACAGTTTTTTCGTAGACATTTCTCTTTTGTTCTCCTGTAAACCTTGTGGGCGTTTTGAAAACGGCCTTTTTCTCCGTGTACGTTGCGATAGTCCGACATAGAGTCTCCACCCATTTTTATTGATGATTTCAGTATGACTTTCATGGCTTTCCACATGTTTTTTACCTCAACGTCTTTTAATGTTTTTACCCGTCTTTCCGGGTGGACTCCTGCCGTCCAAAGAATTTCGTCAGAGTAAATGTTTCCTATTCCGGCAACAATAGACTGGTCCATCAAGACGGTTTTTATTTTTCCGGAAGGTTTTTTCATGAGCTGTGTTTTAAAGGTTTTAAGAGATAGGTTATCCAAAGGTTCTGGCCCTAACCCGGCCAAATCAACGAACTCATTTTTCTTGTTAGTTTCAAACAAAACCACTTTAGCGAACCGTCTCATATCGGAAAAAGCCAAGTGCTTACCGTTCGATAGAGTGAAAATAAGTCTTATAAATTGGTTGAAAGGGTCAGTCAATAGTTTCTCTGTGCTTCGCCATGTTTTTCCGTTCCACTCGTATTTACCGTGCAAAAGGTGTCCCGTCATTTTCATATGAATCAAAACGGTTTTATTTCCGGATAGGTGAATCAAAACATTTTTTCCTCTGCGTTCGGCCGATTTTACTTTTTTGCCGATAATTTCCTTTCTGAAATACTCAAAGTACTTTTTACTTTTAATAGTATCGTTACGCTTGTTTTTTGTGTGAGAGAAGTAGTCCGTCCACGCGTCGGTTATGGAAAGACGGGGCAATACTTCATTCAGTCCCGCCACGGTGGTGGTGACTTCAGGTAATTCGGGCATGTTGAGTAAATTTTCAATTTCTAATTTTCAATTTTCAAACAAATTCGGTTTAAGACAGTAACTTAAGGGCTTTCTTCACTTTTTCTCCCGTATCGGAAACGTCGGCAACTTTCTTTAGAGCTTCTCGAGCCTCGCGTTCACCGAAGCCGAGTGCCCTCAGTGCTTCCAAAGCATCCACTTCGCCAGACATAGAACCGCCGTCTTCGGCCACCAATCCCGTTATCTTATCTTTCAACTCGATGACTATTTTCTCGGCATTCTTTTTTCCTATGCCGGATACTTTTGTCAGGTGGCTGGTGTCGCCTGTAGATATGGCCCGACGGAGGTTGGGTAGGGTAGCGACATTCAAGATGCTGATGGCGCCTTTCGGTCCAATACCGGAGACGGAGATTAGCAGTTCAAAAAAACTCAATTCTTCCTTTGTTTTAAATCCGTACAAATCCAGGGCGTTTTCTCGAACAGCTAGATATGTCCAAAGTTCTATTTCACTTTTAACTTTTAACCTTTCGCCTTCAACTTTACCCGTGTTCGTATAGATCTTATAACCAACGCCAGAGACGTTCAGGATGACGGATTTATGGTCCTGGTGAATAAGCGTGCCTTTTAAGTAACCTATCATATCGTAATAGTACCGTATTTATAGGCCTATGATGCTTGACAAAATAATACATTATGTTATATACTGAATATCTGTTCTTTAGCAGGCACGTAGTGCCAGAAAGGGGAGGACGATGTCCTCACTCTACACGATCGATCAAATGAAGTTGGTTTCGGACTGGTTTGAGGGGGACGGCTACACGGCAGAGCAGGTCAACATGCTCGGTCGAGGTGGTCGGCTCCGCTTGATCAAGGCCGTCCTTGAAGGACGCGCTGAAATCAAGATATTGGCGGAGAGGGTGACGGAGCGGGAGAAGATCGTGAGCCTCATCCACTTGAAGCCGGTCACGTCCGACGGTTGGAACGGACACCAGTTCATCGAGGTCATGGAGTTCAATCGCTTTGACCTCGGCAAGTGGGCCAAGAACTGCATGACGGTCGGCCGCGACGCGCAGGGCAACCTCGTCGTCACCTCGGACTCCGGCCAGGTCTATAAACCCG